>JAUYLZ010000012.1 GCA_030698385.1 bacterium
GCACTAATGCTTCAGCAGAGTCGTTTAACGCAAAATTAAAAGCATTTAGATCGATAGTCAGAGGAGTGCGTGATATCAAATTTCATCTTTTCCGAATCGCCAAATTATATGCTTAGTCCAGCAATATTCTGTATGACCCCACAATTGAGTTTGATTTTTTAGTGTACCATTGCTACACTGGATGTATATGATTGCTTTCTTACGCGGAACAATTTTACAAAAAGGGCATAATTTTGTCATTTTGGAAACCGGTAACGTTGGTTATCAGGTTTTTATAAATGCAAATTTGCTGGCGGAATTAAAATTTAATGAACAAATTGAATTCTATATTTACCATAACGTGCGTGAAGACGCGCAAGAACTTTATGGTTTTAAGAAATTCAGCGAATTGGAGTTTTATAAACTGCTAATATCCGTCAATGGTGTTGGACCGAAATCGGCATTGGGAATACTAGGTGTCGCCAGTATTGATAATATAAAAACATCAATCATGCGCGGCGATCCTACGCTTTTGAATAAGGTTTCCGGTATTGGCGCCAAGACAGCGGAAAGGATTGTGCTGGAATTAAGGAATAAGATTGATAATTTAGCAGGCTTTGATAAAAATGAAAAATTTGGCGCAATATCATCAAATAGTGACGAAATTGACGCGCTTTTGACGCTTGGCTACAATTTAGCGCAGGCTCGAGATGCCCTGCGGCAAGTCGATACCAAGATCAGCAAAAGTTCAGCTAGAGTCAAAGAAGCGCTAAAATATTTATAATTACTTCAGTATGAATATAAAAGACACAGCGTACTTTTTAATATTTTTTAGTATTTTGGCAATCGCTCTGGTTTTTTGGATGTCTGACCGTATGACCAAAGACAAAATTCATGTTCTTGCCGATCGCGCTTTTTATAATGGCTCCAATATTGACGTGCCGGATGGTGATTTTGCCAGTCCGGAGGTAGTCTTTAGTTTGGACGACCGCGACAATGACAAGTTCTACATTGTTTTTGACGACATTATTGAGTCTCAAAATGCCGGCAAAAGCGACGAGCGCGCTTATACGGTTGTACGCGTAATTGACGGCGATACAATTGATGTGCGCTATGGCACGAAAGTTGAACGAGTCCGCCTCATCGGCATTGATACGCCCGAAGTGGTTGATCCGCGGAAACCGGTTGAGTGTTTTGGCGAAGAAGCCAGTTTTCAGGCGGAAGAACTTTTAATTGACCGCAAGGTATATCTGGAAATAGATCCTTCACAGGATGAGCGCGACAAGTACGACCGCCTCCTGCGTTATGTTCGCACAGCTGACGGTGTATTTTACAATCTGGAAATGATTAAGCAGGGCTATGCCTATGAATATACTTATCAGTTGCCGTACAAATACCAAAAAGAATTTAAAGAAGCTCAGAACTACGCGCGCGCAAATAAGCTGGGTCTTTGGGCGCCTGGCGTCTGCACTGAAGAGACAAAAATTGCTCTGGCTAATGGCAACGCCACTACTACTTCAAGCGAGGTTTTGAATTCTTTGATCAAAGGAAATATCAGCATCAGCACCGGAGAAAAAATTTATCATCAGCCGGCATGCGACTACTACGCGCAGACAAAAATTGATCTGGAGCGCGGCGAGCGCTATTTCTATACAGAAGCTGAGGCGCTGGCGGCGGGCTGGCGCAAGGCGCTGAATTGTCCTTAGTTCAAGGAATATTTTATGGATTTAAAATGTTTGCGAACCAGTAATGCCTGCCCGCAGTGCTACGAAACAGCGTTGCAGGCGGGCGAATTTTTTATATGCACTTACACCTTTTAGCGATAAATGCGAATGCCACGAATTGGGTGAGTTAAGGGCATCTTGACAAAATAATTTTTTCGTGCTAATATAACATATTGCCTAAGCAGGCTTGGCAACCTGCATATTCTTTAAAAAAAGGAGAAACCGCCATGAACAAAAAGAACATGGTTGTGGTTCCGGTTTCCGGTGTGATGCCGGAATGGTTAGAAAAGCGAAAGGGTATTATGGGGGAAATTGATCGCCAGCTGATTCAAGAGCTAAGGCAATCCGGTACGGGATTGACGCTTGACCAGTTACAGCTCCTCACTGAGCACAGCGATCCGTTTGTTGTAAACATTGAAAAAATACTGCAGCAGTGGGGTCAATTTTACAAAGATATTTTTAGCATTGAACCGGATCTGTCCAGTATTAACATACCCATTGTGCAGTCGGGGTTTGCCTGGCTAAGTATCTGCCTGCAAGAAATTCCATTAGCGAATCTCTGGCAAGCCTACGGCGATCAGGGTCTTGATCGCTGGAGCTGCTATAATGATCTGGCAGTCGCGGTTACGCACAACGACCGCAATTGCAAAAATGGCAGTTACTCAGTATGGATGCGCAACTGCTGGGAGGCGGACGAGGAACTGAAAAATACCTCCGCTATCCAACTCCAAGAACAATCCATTTCCGGCTGCACGCTCTATGAGCGTCTGAACATCGGGTTGTTCCAATGGTGGGTAAGCGGCGGCAAAAAAGGTGGTCGGCATCTTGATGAAAAATTCATCACGTTATGCTCCGGTTCGCGTGACGACGATGGCTTCGTGCCGGGCGTCGGTCGGAGCGACGGCAAGGTCGGCGTCTGCTGGTGTCTTCCCGACCGTGCCGGCGACGGTCTGCGTGCCCGCCAGGTGGTTTCCTCTTAATTTTTTTCTTGTTACTTTATTCTTGTACTCTTTTCGTACAGAGCCAACATATCAATTGGCTCTGTTTTTTTGCTGCCAATTATGCTACAGTATAAATGGCTAATACAATCGATCTCACGGCCTGCTTGTCGGTAGGCAGGGCAGGCAGGAATGCCGCGAATTGGTTGAATTAAGGCATTTTGACAAAATAATTTTTTCATTCTAATATAAAATATTGCCTAAGCGGGGTTGGCAACCTGCAAAAAATATAGTTTTTTGAAAGGAGAAACAGCCATGAACGCTAAAGAAAACATGGTTGTGGCTCCGGTAATAACGCCGGAGTGGCTGAATAAGAAGCAGAGAATGTTTGCGGAACTGGACAAACAGTTAAACGCAAACATAATTTCGGGTACGGGGATTTCGCTCGATGATTTACAGTTAATTCTTGAGCGAAAGTGCCCCGAGATGGTGTTAGAAAAATGGGCGCAATTTTTTAAAGATATTTTTTCCATTGAGTCCACCTTATCTGATATTATCATTCCACCTGCTCATAAAGGGTTTGGCTGGACAGCTGTTTGTTTACAGCAAATTCCATTGAATGAACTGTGGCGATCATACGCTGATCAAAAAATCGGTCACTTTAGTATATACGGTGACGATTTGGAAGCGGTTGTCTCGCATAATGACCGCAACAACAGCAGCAACAACAACAACAGCACAATTTTGATGCGCAACTGCTGGGAGGCGGATGAGGAGTTGAAAAATTTCTCCGCCAATCAGTTGCGCGAGCAATGCATTGTTGGCTGCACACTTTACGAGCGGCTGGATATCGGGTTGTTCCAGTGGTGGTTGACCGGAGGAAAAAATGGCGGTCGGCATTTAGATGCCAAGACAATTACGTTATGCTCTGGTTCGCGTTATGATGATGGCCGCGTGCCGGGCGTCAGCTGGTACAGCGACGAGGTCAACGTCCACTGGTACCATCCTCTCAGTGCCCACGATAGCTTGCGCGCCCGTCAGGTAAAAACCGTTTAAATTGTTTTTTTTGTTTCTCTGGAGGAACTTGATTAAGTCAAGTTCCTCTTTTATATTTACCCAAATTGTGATAAGGTAAGGAATATAGAAATTTATGAATAAGTCTTTTCTTCAATCAAACGGCTGGGAGCAATTTCAGCGGTCGGTCGGCCACCAAACCTTACGAATGGATGGTATTTTAATTATTGAAAAAAAGTTGCTGTTTAGAAAAAAGTACTGGTACATCCCATATCCTGATTTCAGATTTCACCTGCCTGTCGGCGAGGCAGGGATTTCAGATTTCAGATTGTTTTTGCAAACAATAACACAGCAGGCAAAGAAAGACAATATTACATTTATTCGTATTGAACCGTTGGAACCATTGCCGTATAATCTGCTGTATCCAGTTAAAAAAGTTAACGATGTTCAGCCGGCGCAGACTATTATACTGGACTTAACGCAATCCGCAGAAAAAATCTTGGCGCAGATGCATCCTAAGACTCGCTACAATATTCGTTTGAGCCAAAAGAAGGGCGTGGCCATTCGAGAGGCTGACAGCAGTGATTTTGACGCGTTTTGGGAGCTGATGGAAAAAACTACTGAGCGAGACAATTTTCGGCCGCACGACAGAGAGTATTATCGTAAGATGTTGCAACCCCACCCTAACCCTCCCCTCCCCAAGCCATTCGGCGGGGTAAAAATTAGGGGAGGGAACGAAAGGGAGAGGTGTAAGATAAAATTATTTTTCGCAGAGTTTGAGGGTGATGTTTTGGCCGCTGGCATCTTTGCGTTTTGCGATGAGACCGTGACCTACGTTCATGGCGCGTCCAGCAGTGAAAACCGAGACGTGATGGCGCCGTACGCGCTGCACTGGCAGATTATCCAAATGGCGAAAGTTGAGAGTTATAAATTTTACGATCTTTTCGGCATTTCTGAAACTAAATGGCCGGGCGTTACGAGATTTAAGAAAGGCTTTGGCGGCAAAGAAGTGAATTATCCGGGATGTTTTGATATTGTTTTTAATAAATCGTGGTACGCAAAATATACATTGATGAGGAAACTGAGGAGATATTTTTAAGCACCAAATAGTAAATTCCAAATTCCAAAAAAAACCTAAATGTTAAATTACAAATTCTAACTCTCGTAATAAATTACCATTATGTCTAAACAATATGATTTAGAAGATAGGACTTTACGATTTGCAAAGCGTGTTAGAGAGTTTGTTAGGAAGTTACCGAGAACAATAAGTAATATTGAAGACGGTAAGCAAGTCATTAAATCATCTGGTTCAATTGGTGCAAATTATATTGAAGCTAATGAGTCTTTAAGCAAAAAAGATAAGTGCTACAGATTAAGAGTTTCAAGAAAAGAAGCAAAAGAGAGTAAATATTGGTTACTTCTCGTAAATACCACTGGAAATAAAGAGTTGGAAAGAGAAAGATTAGCGCTAGTACAAGAAGCGTAAGAATTGCAAAATATATTAAGCACAATACTGGTTAATATTGAAGACAAGAAATGACTACAATTTTCGCATTTTTAGAAATTAGAATTTATAATTTTTTTGGAATTTGGATTTTATAATTTGGAATTTATGGAACAATTACTATATATTATAAAAAAATTTGTACCGCGGGGTGCGTTTAAATATCTTCGTCCTGTTTACCATTTTACCCTGTCCTGGTTAGCCGCTTTTTGGTATCGTTTTCCGTCTGAAAAATTAATCGTCATCGGCGTTACCGGTACGACCGGAAAATCCACCGTGGTGCATTTAATAGCCAAAATGCTCGAGGAGGCCGGTTACCGAGTCGGCTATACCTCAACGGCGGTGTTTAAAATTGCCGACAAGGAATGGATGAATGACCGGAAGATGACTATGGTCGGCCGTTTTTTTACGCAAAGAATGCTGGCGAACATGCAAAAAGCCGGCTGCCAATACGCAATTATTGAAACAACCTCGGAAGGAATTGAGCAGTTCCGCCATCGTTTTATTAATTACGACATGGCGCTCATTACCGGTTTGTATCCGGAGCACATTGAAGCGCACGGCAGTTTTACCAATTACCGAAACGCCAAAGGCAAGCTCTTCGCTCATTTATCAACCTGTCCGTATAAGTATGTTGACGCTGATAAAAAGGCGCACGTGATAAAAAACGAAATAAAGAAGCTGGATCTGGATCGCGTGAAAAAAATAATCATTGCCAATGGCGACGATGAGCACGCGCAGTATTTTTTAAATTTTAAGGCGGATGAGAAGATAAAGTACGAAGTAAGAAGTCAGAAGCGCGAAGGCGTAAAGGCTACAGAATCAAATAGTGATATTGCTACTGTCGTTGCCAGTAAGGTTGAGGCAAATAGCGGGGGAATTTACTTCACGATTAATGGCATAACATTTCACTTGCGGTTAATGGGGGAGTTTAATATTGGTAACGCGCTGGCCGCGGTTAGCGTCGGGTTGGCGCAAGGATTGCCGTTGGAAATAATTAAAGAAGGTTTGGAAAAAATTAGCGGCGTACCGGGACGTTTTGAGCGTATTGATGAAAAGCAGAATTTTTCCGTAATTGTCGACTACGCTTTTGAGCCAAACGCGGTTGCCAAACTCTATGAAACAATTAAGACTTTGAACTATCAAAAAGTAATTCATGTACTGGGATCAGCCGGCGGCGGGCGTGATTTGGCGCGGCGGCCGCGATTGGGGATGCTGGCCGGCGAGAATGCCGACATTGTTATTATCACCAATGAAGATCCCTATGATGACGATCCGCAGATAATAATCGATCAGGTGGGTCTGGGCGCAGAAAAAGCCGGCAAGGAGCTTAATCGCAACTTGTTCAAAATTCTTGATCGCCGCGAAGCTATCAGAAAGGCGCTGGCATTCGCGAACGCCAATGATGTGGTTTTGATAACCGGCAAGGGCTGTGAGCAGGCGATGTGCGTGGCTGGCGGGAAAAAAATTCCTTGGGACGATAGAGAGGCAGTTAGAGAGGAGTTATTAAGGATGAAAAATAGCTCTTGACATCAATTTTTTTACTAAAAAAAATTGTGGATATCATTATTTTATTACGGAGAAATATAGGGGATAATTTGAATTAAATTAGCTAGTATTAAATAAAAAGAAATGTTTCTTGCATTTTTTTAAAAAATAATATATAAAACTATTGACAAATTTTTTTATTATTGTTATCATTGTGATAGAAAATCATCTGTCACTAAATTTTATAATTAAAATTGTTACAAAAACAATCAATTTTTAAACGGTTAAATACTTAAAATAAGAGAACCGTTTTTTCTTTTTTCCTAGCAAATTTTAAAAAAATTCATGCCTAAAATACTTTTCTTCATTATTGTGCGCACTCTTGTCAGTAACTAAATATTATATTTTTAGCCCGCCCTTAAAACTAAGGAAAGGTATTTTTTTGTACGTATAAATAAATTCATGTCCAATTACTAAATTGGACTAATAAATATTTATGTCTCAAACAACTTCAACCAAGCAATCAAATCGGCGTAAAATGTTTATTGATAATTCGGCTGCTATTGAAATGCCTGATTTGATTGAAGTGCAAAAGGATTCTTATAAATGGTTTCTAGAAGAAGGCTTAAAAGACCTCTTTGAAGAAGTATCGCCGATTCAGGATTTTATCGGCCGTGATTTGGAGTTGTATTTTGAAGACTACTATCTGGATGAGCCGAAGTTTACCGAAGTTGAAAGCAAGGCGAAAAATATCAGCTATGAAGCGCCACTGCGCGTCAAAGCTCGCTTGTTAAACAAACAAACAAATCAGTCATCCACGCAAGAGGTATTTTTGGGAGATTTTCCGATTATGACTTCGCGCGGCACTTTTATTATCAATGGCATTGAGCGCGTGGTTGTTTCGCAGTTAATTCGTTCGGCCGGAGTCATCTTCACCTCCGAATACCTCAAGGGGCGCAAGTACTATGGCGCCAAAATTATTCCTAACCGAGGCGCCTGGCTGGAAATCGAGACTGACCATAATAACGTAATGTGGGTGCGCATTGACCGCAAGCGCAAAGTAGCAATTACCTCTCTTTTGCGCGCTTTTGGTTATGAAACCGATGAAGAAATTAAGGAATTATTCAAAGCGGCGGAAGCCAAGCATGATAATGAAATATCTTATATTGAAGCAACTATTAGTAAAGATGTCTCGCACAATGAAGCTGAAGGTTTAATTGAAGTCTACAAACGCATTCGTCCCGGCGACTTGGCAACCGCTGA
Source organism: bacterium (assembly GCA_030698385.1). Lineage (GTDB taxonomy): Bacteria > Patescibacteriota > Patescibacteriia > Patescibacteriales > XYC2-FULL-47-12 > JAUYLZ01. The sequence continues at coordinate 7,911 of JAUYLZ010000012.1, forward strand.
GAATGCCAAGAATTTGATATACTCAATGTTTTTTCGCTTTGACCGTTACGACTTTGACCGCGTTGGACGCTACAAGATAAACAAGCGCTTTAACTTTGATATTCCAAACAACAAAGAAACGCGCGTCTTCCGCCGCGAGGATTTAATAGCAATAATTAAGGAAGTTATAAACCTAAATATTACGCAGAGCAATGAAGACGATATTGATCACTTGGGCAACCGCCGCATTCGGGCTGTCGGCGAACTGATTCAAAATAAATTTCGCTTGGGTCTTTCGCGCATGGAGCGCATTGTCAGAGACAGGATGAGTACGCTTGATATCGCTGACGTCACGCCGAACAAGCTCATCAACGCTCGTCCGGTGATTGGCGTGGTTAAGGAATTTTTCATGTCATCGCAGTTATCACAGTTTATGGATCAGACAAACCCGTTGGCTGAGCTCGAACACAAACGCCGTCTCTCGGCCATGGGTCCGGGCGGATTGTCTCGAGAGCGCGCCGGTTTTGAAGTGCGCGACGTGCACACTACTCATTATAGCCGTATTTGTCCGATTGCCACGCCGGAAGGCCCAAACATTGGTCTGGTCGGCCATATCGCGAGTTACGCCAAGCTCAATAGTTATGGTTTTTTGGAAGCTCCATATCGCCGCGTATTGCATGATATTGCTAACTCCGCGCAGATAACGGTTGGAAAAATTCTGCGTGAAGATATTTATAAAGACACCGACGCGGACAAAAAAGGCGATTTAGTCGCAAAAGCCGGTACCAAAATTGATGAAAAATTGGCCGCGGAGCTTGAAAAATTAGGGCCAATCACCATACCTATCAAACCAAAAGTTACTGATGAAATTGTTTATATTGACGCTTTTGAAGAAGAAAAATACATTACTACTTTTTTTAACATGCCTACTGATAGCGATGGTTATTTTTTAAATGACCGTGTGGAGGCCCGTGTCTATGGACAGCCGTCTATGGCGCAGGTGGAAAAAGTGGATTTTGTCGAGGTATCAGCCAGTCAGATAGTATCAATTGCCACTTCATGCATACCTTTTCTGGAACACGACGATGGTGTGCGCGCGTTGATGGGCACGAACATGCAGCGCCAAGCCGTACCATTGATAAAACCGCAGGCGCCGATTGTCGGCACCGGCATTGAACATCGGGCAGCTATGGATTCCGGACATGTCGCTATTGCCGATGCGGATGGAGAAATCACAAAGGTGCAGGGAGATTTAATACAGTTAACCGACAAAGATAAACATGTTTACAATTACCATTTAAATAAATTCGTTCGGTCAAATCACTCGACCTGTATCAACCAGCATCCGACCGTCGCAGTTAATCAAAAAGTAAAAAAAGGTGAAATTATTTCCGATGGCGCCGCCATTGACGACGGCGAACTAGCCATTGGACGCAATGTATTAGTCGGATTTATGACCTGGAACGGATTTAATTTTGAAGACGCAATTATTATTTCCGAGCGCTTGGTGATGAATGATGTCTACTCCTCGATTCATATCGAGAACTACACGATTGATGTGCGCGACACAAAACTCGGGCCGGAGCTTGTTACCAAAGACATACCGAATATTTCAGTTGAACGCTTAAAAGATCTGGACGAGAACGGCATTATTCGCATTGGCGCTGAAGTTTCATCCGGCGACATTTTAGTCGGAAAAATTACGCCGAAAGGCGAAACCGAGTTGTCAGCGGAAGAAAAGCTTTTGCGCGCGATTTTTGGCGAAAAAGCAAAAGATATCCGCGATTCGTCGCTTTATTTGGAACACGGCGAGCATGGCAAAGTTGTTGACGTCAAAATATTTTCCAGAGAAAACAGCGATAAGCTTCCGGCCGGAGTGATTCAATCAATTCAGGTGACGATTGCTAATTTGCGCAAAATCCAAGTTGGCGACAAGATGGCCGGCCGTCATGGCAACAAAGGAGTTATTTCAAAAATAGTTCCGGTTGAAGATATGCCTTATCTTGAAGACGGCACGCCGCTTGATATAATTTTGTCTCCGTTGGGAGTTGTCTCGCGTATGAACCTCGGGCAGCTGCTTGAAACTCATTTGGGCTTAGCCGCGCAAAAACTCGGCTACAAAGTAGCCACGCCGCCGCTGAATGGCATTACCGAAGAGCAAATTAAAGGCGAGTTAGAACGAGCCGGTTATCCTGTTAATGGCAAGCTAAACTTATATGACGGAAAAACCGGCGAGCTTTTCGACAATCCGGTGACCGTTGGTTATAAGTATATGTTAAAGCTCAATCATTTGGTTGAAGACAAAATGCATCAGCGCTCAATCGGTCCTTACTCTCTGATTACGCAGCAGCCGTTGGGCGGAAAAGCGCAGTTTGGCGGACAGCGTTTTGGAGAAATGGAAGTCTGGGCAATTGAAGCCTATGGCGCGGCCCATTGTTTGCAAGAAATTCTCACCATCAAATCAGACGATGTGCCGGGCAGATCAAAAGCGTACGAAGCGATTATCAAAGGTGAAGAAATCAAAAAACAAAATGTTCCGGAATCATTCAACGTTTTGGTGCGTGAAATCAAGGGGCTTGGCTTAGGCGTTGAGTTGGTCGGCCAAAAGAGCGAAGAAATTGAAGAATACATCATCAGCGAAGACTACAAAGATGATTTGGTAAAAGCAAAGGATTTAAGCGATGATGATGAAACAGAAGAGAAAACAGCCAAAGCAGAAAACAATAAAGACGAAGATTCATCCGCGCCGACCAAAGAGACTGTTCAAGAAGATAATAAATAATTAATATATTTTTTCACAAATTTATTTAAAAAATTATGCTTAACCCAATTAAAACAACTGATTTTGAGGCTATCAAGCTAACCCTGGCGTCACCTGACGAAATTTTGTCATGGTCGCACGGAGAAGTTATCAGGCCGGAAACAGTTAATTACCGAACTCAAAAGCCGGAAAAAGACGGGTTGTTTTGCGAGCGCATCTTTGGGCCGTCGAAAGATTGGGAGTGCTACTGCGGCAAGTATAAAAAAATTCGCTACAAAGGAATTGTTTGCGACAAATGCGGTGTTGAAGTTACTCGCAGTATTGTGCGGCGCGAGCGTATGGGCCACATTAAGTTAATGTCTCCGGTTACTCATATTTGGTTTTTGCGGGGCATTTCATCAAAGATGGCTTTATTGCTTGACCTGCCGGTAACAGCGCTGGAAAAAGTTGTTTACTTCGCTAATTTCATCATTACTGATGTTGATGAAGATCTCAAGCAGGCTACGCTGGAACAAATTAAACAGGAGTACAAAAGCAAAAAGAAACAAATTGCCGCTGAATTTGCCAATCGAAAAAATCAGCTGAAAAAGAATAGTAGTACCGAAGGCGATGATGGCAATGAAGCTGGCGTTGATTTGATAGACACGGCCATGGAGGAAAAGTTTGATCAACTGGACAAAGCTTTCAAAACCGCTCAGACCGAGATCAAAGAAATTCAGGAAAAAAACGTAATTTCAGAAAATCATTATCAAAATTTGGCTTTGAAATACGGGCACATCTTTGAAGCGGGCATTGGCGCCGAAGCTATTCTTGATCTTTTGAAAAAATTAAATTTAAGTAAAGTCATTAAGAAACTGGAAAAGGATTTTGAGGATGCCAATGAAATTAAGCAGGATAAATTAATTCGCCGCCTGAAGCTTTTGCGCAACTTATTAAAAAATAACATTTCTGCGGAATGGATGGTCATGAAAATTGTGCCGGTCATTCCGCCGGATTTGCGGCCAATGGTGCCTTTGGATGGCGGCCGTTTCGCAACCAGTGATTTAAATGATTTGTACCGCCGCGTTATCTCACGCAACAACCGTTTAAAACAGCTTCAGGATCTTAACGCTCCGGAAGTCATTACTCGCAATGAAAAGCGTATGTTGCAGGAAGCGGTTGACGCTTTGATTGATAATTCCGCCCGTCATGGCAAAACCGTTACCGCTTCAACCGGCCAGAAAAGAATGTTAAAATCGCTCGCGGATGTTCTGAAGGGCAAGCAAGGCCGTTTTCGGCAGAATTTGCTGGGCAAGCGCGTTGATTATTCCGGACGTTCGGTCATTGTTATTAATCCGAATCTAAAGCTCTATCAATGCGGTCTGCCGAAGAAGATGGCGCTTGAATTATTCAAACCATTTATTATTTCAAAATTAATCAAACGTGAAATTGTCCACAATGTCCGCAGTGCGTCGCGTTATATAGATACCGGCGCTCCGGAAGTTTGGGACATTCTTGAAGAAATCGTTAAAGACGCTTACGTCTTGCTAAACCGCGCTCCGACCCTGCATCGTCTAGGCATCCAGGCGTTTCAGCCTATTTTGATTGAAGGCAAGGCGATTCAAATTCATCCGTTGGTCTGCAGCGCTTTTAACGCTGACTTTGACGGCGATCAAATGGCCGTGCATGTGCCGCTGACCAAAGAAGCGGTGGCCGAAGCCCGCGACATCATGCTCGCCAGCCACAATCTTTTGAAGCCGGCGACCGGAAGTCCGATTGTTTCACCATCGCAGGATATTATTTGGGGGTCATTTTATCTAACTGATTTAAATGAAACTTTGAAAAGCGACCGGATAAAAACCTTCAGCGATGAAACCGAATCCATTTTTGCCTATGACAGCGGCGTTATCAAACTGCAAGAGCCGATCAAGGTGCGAATTCTTGACGGCAAGAAGACAAAAATTATTGATACCAGCGTCGGACGAGTCATCTTTAATACGGTTTTGCCTGACAAATTGCGTTTCATCAACAGAGTTTTGGTAAAAAAAGATTTAACCCAATTAATCAAAGAATGTCTGAACATGTATGGTGAAGATCCGACCGTAAAATTGCTTGATGATATCAAATCAATGGCCCTGCGCTATATAACCAAAAGCGGATTATCCTGGGGCATGGGCGATCTTCCCACGCTTGATAAACGCGATGAATTAATGGGCGCGGCGGAAAAACAAGTTGATATTATTCATGAGCAATATGAAGAAGGCCTGCTGACATCAAGCGAGCGCTACAACAAAATCGTTCAGCTCTGGACCGAGACTAAGGACGGCATTTCTCAGACAATTGTTGACAGTATTGACCGCCATGGTTCGGTGTTTTCGATGATTCAGTCCGGCGCGCGCGGATCTTGGGCGCAGTTAACCCAGATTATCGGCATGAAGGGTCTGGTAACTTCGCCGTCCGGTGAAATTATTGAACTGCCGGTGAAGGGTAATTTCAAAAAAGGATTTGATGTGCTTGAGTATTTTATCGCCACGCACGGCGCCCGCAAGGGTCTTTCTGATACAGCCTTGCGCACCGCCAACGCCGGCTATCTGACGCGCCGTTTAATTGACGTTGCTCAAGATATTGTTATTACCGACAAAGACTGCAAGACCAAAGAAGGATTTACCTTTACGCGTTCGGAAAGCGAGGCGCTGGGCACTACTGTGCTGAAGCGAATTATCGGGCGTTATTTATCAGCAGATTTGAAAAACAGCAAGGGCAAAGTTCTCGCCAAAATCGGCGATTTAATAGATGAAAAATTAGCTAATAAACTGGAGAAAGAGGAAATCGATGAAGCTACCGTTCGTTCGCCGCTTAATTGCGCGTTGGATCGCGGCGCTTGCGCGACTTGTTATGGCTTTGACCTTAGCTACAATAAGCCGGTTGAACTTGGTACAGCTGTGGGTATTATGGCCGCGCAGTCGATTGGCGAACCGGGCACACAGCTGACGATGAGAACATTCCATACCGGCGGTGTGGCCGGCGGCGGCGATATTACTCAAGGTTTGCCGCGCATTGAAGAAATTTTTGAAGTGCGTCCGCCCAAGCGAAAAGCTTTTGTTTCCGATGTTGACGGTATAGCCACGATTGAGGCGGCCGAAAAAACGGTTGAGGATGCGACCGGCAAAGTTCTAGCCATCAACAAAAATGCCAAGGTAATCAAAATAACCTATCGCGGCGCGGATAGTGAAAAATTCTACTTCGCTGAAGTCGCGCGCGATATCATGAATGACAAACAAATATCCAAAAAGTTAAAGCCGGTTATTGTCGCCAAAGACGGAGAAGAAGTAAAGCGCGGCGCGGTGCTCTTCACCATGGGCGATGTTGAGATCAAAGCAAAATGCGCCGGCACGGTAAAGCTTTCTGATAAGTATGTAAAAATAACTTTCCCGGCTGATAAAGTAAAAGAGTTTGTCATCCCGAAAGGCTATGCTATCTGGATCAAAGACGGGGATGAAGTGGTCAAGGGAACGCAGCTTACCGAAGGCAGTCTTGATCTGCAGAATTACTTTGCCCTGGCCGGACGCCAGTTAACTCAGCGCTATATTCTGCACGACATTCAGTATGTTTACTCTTCACAGGGCCAGCCGCTTAATGATAAGCATATTGAGGTGATTATTCGCCAGCTGTTCTCGCGCATACTTATCCGTCAGGGCGGCGATACTGACTTGTTGCCCGGTGAAATTATTGAAAAAGGAGTCTTTGACAGCGCTAACAAAGCTGTCAAAGGTCAAAAGAAAAAACCGGCCAAGGGAGACCAGCTATTGTTGGGTATGACCAAGGCGTCGCTGACTACAGACAGCTTCCTTTCGGCCGCGTCATTTCAAGAAACCGCTCGTGTCTTGATTGATGCCGCTGTGAGCGGGAAGGTTGATTATCTGGAAGGACTCAAAGAAAACGTAATCATCGGTAAATTAATACCGGCCGGCACCGGCTACAAAGAAAGCCTGAAACACAAAGTTATTCGAAAATAATTATAACAAAATATCATTTTAAAGAAAGCTGGGTTTACGAACCAAGCTTTCTTTTTATTAAAAAATTAATCATTATTTTATTTGACATCCATTTATGTTTGAGTAATAATTATATAAAGAATTATTTTCAATTTTTTCAATGTCCTTTTTAAGTCCTAGGAGGTATAAAAATGATACTCAATTTATTTTATATTAATATAAAAAGATGATAGAAAATCGTTTTAAAGCAATGGTCTCTGTGCACTTGTTATTTTTAAAAGACGAGGAGATATTATTGTTGCTTAGAAAAAATATTACTTCAGATGGATTGTATAGTGTGGTAGCTGGACATATTGATGGTGGCGAGACAGTAACTAACGCGATGATTCGCGAAGCCAAAGAAGAGGTCGGAGTTGAAGTAAAGCTAAAAGATATAGAAATAAGAACTGTTAGCCATAGTTACAGTCGCCATAACAATAAAGAGTTTATTCAGTTTTATGCTGTATGCGAAAAATGGCAAGGCGAAATAAAAAATAATGAACCGGATAAATGCGGCGAATTAAGATTTTTTTCTTTGAATGATTTACCTGATAATATAGTGCCTTATATTAGAGTAGGTATAAAAAAAACCATTGATAGTGTTAATTTTTATGAATATGGATGGAAGGAGGGAGAGGAGTAAACAGATTTTTTGATTAGTTTCTTTACAAATACATAAGGAGGTAATGATGAATACTAATGTGTATATGGCGGCTTTACCTAGATCTGGCACAACGCTGTTAGGTATGATGTTAAATCAACATTCAGATTGTCTCTACGTGGGAGAATCTTGTTTTTGGCCAAATTTCGTGCCAGGCAAATCAAAATGTTCTTGTGGTATGATAGATTGTCCAACCTTGATGAATATTTGGCGACAGATAAACAACGTTCCAAGTATTATGATGATGGCGGATATTTTTAAAATTTTAGACAATCTACCAGAGTTAGATGTTAAAACGTACTCTGATAGATTTTGTGAGGATGGCCAGCTCTATTATTGGCATGAGGCAAGTTTTGTTAGTGAGATATGAAAATTTATGCCATGACCCTGCCACAGAGCTGAAAAGAATTTGCAGTTTTTTAGGCATTGCTTTCAACGCAGTAATGTTGAGTTTTCGAGCTGATAGCGGTCATATAGTTATGGCCAACAGAATGCGTTTTGACAGCATTGAAAGAATAATTGAAGATCTATCATGGATGAGTGACTTGTCAGAGAATGAAATGAATATGATTTATAATAACCAAGAACTAGTACTTTGTTACAATGAATTTGGCTACAAATTGCAACCAAATATATACATTTAAAGAGACGACCTTTATTGTGGAGGGGGGGGTCGTCTATTTTTTTTACTTTTATATTATTGTCAGTCTACGATTACTCTGCAACTTGATTAAAATTTACAATATTAAATGATGTGGTTTTTAAGTTCAGGGTGCTTGCTTGTCCCGCCGAATCTGCCTGCTTGTTGTTTCTGTAGCTCGTGAATTGTCTATCTCCCGCCAAACTGTTTATAAACACTTGGTTCGTTACAAACGATTTGGCGAAGACGGAACCAGACAGGCACAGGTTATCAAAGCAAATTATTGCGATATTTTTTTATTTATGCTAAAATACCATTCGCGACAGCCACAAACTAGGTGAATGTCATGAAGCTAAATGATATAATAAATTCTCAAACACATTGGGTATTTCCGGCGGAAAAAAATCCGCTGACACGAGAAAAAATCAGAGAAATGTGCCGGCAGTATGGGGGAAACGGCAGTTTCCAGAGTTTTAAAGAATATATGAAAGATGTCATTGAAGAAAGATCCGGGGTCATAATTGATTCCAACTTAATCTATGAAATTTTTCAACGAAGAGAGGAGTTCGCTAATGGTGAGGTTGAGGGACCGTAATAACCAAAAATTCGGCTGTCGCGCGCCCCGAATCATCATTCGGGGCTTTTCTTTTTTACATTTTTTTATTATATTATCTGTAGGCGGCGGCATTAAAAAAAAGGAGCAGACAAATGAAGGCTTCTCGTCGAAAACCAATAAAAGACAAAGAATTGCTTGAGTTAGTGGAATGGCTTGAGAGTAATGGCAGTTTGCCGATTGTTACGGCAGTTTGTCAGAGTCATCAAAAGTTTACCATGAAGAAATTCATGCATCAGATAAAACAAGCAGTCAGTCAAAACGAGCAAGCGTTTAAAAGTTGGCAGAGCCATTGGCCGATTAATCAGATCTGGCAAGCAAGGGAGGAATTAAGCAAATGGCATTATTAATTGTACAAAATAAAATTTGCCGCCGCTGACCTCAACACGATCGTGTTGGGGTTTTTAATTGTTGACTTTCTTACTATTTCTAGCTAATCTGTAGGTAGCAATAGTCCCGATCCCGAGTGCTCGGGACTCGGGATAAGTTCCGAGTACTCGGAACTCTAATATTATGAATAAAAAATACATCATCGTATTAATAATTATTTTAGTCCTGCTTGGTTTGGGCGGGTGGTATTTGTATTCTAAAAATCAGCCAGTGGTTGATAATGGAGCAGAGACGGGTGGTGATAATGTGGTAGTGGAGAATAGGGATAGAGAGGTAAAAGAGTTAGATTTAGGTGAATTAGAACTGGATACATCGGATTGGCTAACATACCGGAATGAGGAGTATGGGTTTGAGGTGAAGTATCCGGGGGGTATACAACCAAGTATTTATGAACATTCTCACAGACCATCTATAACATTTAAGCAAGGCGATGAAAACAATAGTGACGCATTATACTTTGATGTAAGAGTTAGCAAGCCTTACTCTTTAGAAGAAGCTGAGTATTATAAAGACATTAATAATTATAATTATTTAGATTTTTCACAAGCAGGTAAAACGACATTATCAGGACAAGAAGCTGTATTTTTTGAAGCGCCTAATGGATATTGTGATGGGCCAGCTTGTGGCTACCCGTTCATTACTTATTCAACGCGACATAATGGTTACTATTATAATTTAGTATTTTATTATGATATAGAGATAAGTGCTGTAGAAAATTACATTTTATCCACCTTCCGCTTCCTCAATTAACCTCTCTTAGAAAATGCGATGAATAAAATCGCGTTTTCCATAGAGCATGTTAATTGCTCTAATAAATTGATCTTTTAATAGATCTTTTACAATTACACTGAAAGGAAAGATGGAAAATGATGAAGAACAGAAGAGTAAATCTAAGTATGGTATTATTCATTGGTTTGGTCGCGTCAAATGTTTTTGCCGCGGAAATCGCAAACGTCTTCCGCTATCCAGTGGGAGATGAGAATGGAAATGGGTGGCTACTTAATCGTCGTGGCTTACAATGGCTAGATCAGTGGGACTATGCTGGCAACTGCGGTTTGGTTTATCACCCAGGTACTGATTTTAACAAGGACGGCACCAGTCATGATGGTGATATAGGCCAACCGGTCTACGCCACCGCCAACGGTGCAGTGATTAAGTCATATTACGAAAGCGGTTCCAGTTGGGGTAATTTAGTACTCATTCGGCATTATTTACCATCTGGCGAGGTATTGTTTTCATTGTACGGCCATTTGGAAAAAAGACTTGTTTCTGAAGGTGATGATGTTGCTATGGGACAGCAAATCGGTACTGTCGGAAAAGGAATTGGTTTGTCAGCTCATTTGCATTTTGAAATTAGAAAACCAATTCTTTTTAACACAGCGGCAAAATATTTTCCCTGCGGACAGGATCAAAATTTTGTTAAGTTACGCTATTTCAACCCGGAATCTTTCATCAAAATCGGCCGCTTCGCCAACATGTCCAGCGCAATAACGCTCAAGTTTGTAGAACGCTATGAACTCAAGCTGGGGGTCCCTTTTCAGGATGTAGGCGGTAATATCTATGTCCATGATTGGGATGGAATAATGATTCAGAATTTCAAAAATGACGATGAAACAAATCGCTATGGAACTGATGGGCAGACTGCTCTCATCTACAATGACGATCAAAACAAATGCTGGCTCATTAAAGAAGGCTTCTGGGGCTATTACAAACAAAATAACGGTCCCACAGATTTTGGAACTCCCTTCACCGATGAAATCACCGCCAAGTATGCCAACAGTCCGTTTATTAGTTCCGGCGACTATGTTCAGCCGGGAAACGAGATTGTAGTGCAGAAGTTCCAGCGAGTGAACAGCACCGAAAGAAGAACGCTTGTCTACAACAAGACCAGCGGGCAATCGGTTAGACGTTTT
>JAUYLZ010000043.1 GCA_030698385.1 bacterium
AAGTGGATAATATTCGGACACTCGCTATATGAGGCGGTATTGATTGAGTCGGCTTCCACGCCGCAGACAAAATCGGTAGCACCGGTACTGGCCGGTGGCCCTGAATCTACCGTAAATGTATCCTTGAATGCTCTGGAAATATAATTATAACTGCCGCCGGGAATTAATCCGGTATGCGTATATGAAGTTATATCTGGATTCAGATAACCATTAGGCAAAATTCCGGCGGTTATTTCGTCTGCTCCAGGCGATTCCGGCGTATCGCCAACGTTAATCACCTCATAGAGGCGATAGCCTTCTTCGCCAATCAGGTCATCCCAAACAATCGTCAAAGCGCTGCAGCGCAAACCGGGAGTGGGAATAACCCCCGTAATGGTTGGAGTGCCTACCAAAATATTGGCAATAACCTCATAATCGTAAACTGTTTGACCGCCGGCGGGACAGAATGCCGAGGCGCCTTCGGCAACGCCGTCATATTGCCAATCATCATTAACGTCGCAACCGGTGGAATTGAAGCTCACCCAGCCAACGCCGTGGCCATTGACATTACCATTCCAGCCCCAGCCGTAGAATTCCGCCGTCTCGTTGAGATGCACGCCGTCGGCAGAGTTCCCGCGCAAACTAATCCAGCCTTCGTCTTCCAGATTCAAAATTTTTGCCCAACCCTCAACCGGATAAATGCCGGAATTATTAAACTTAGCAATATAGGGCAAACTGCTATAAATATAAGGGTCATCGCTAGGATTGATAAAGCTCGCTTGCGGCGGCGTGCCAGCCGCGCCCGGGCCAAGCTCGCTGCAGACATTTGAACTGCATTCATTATAGTCATTACAGCCGATACCGGCATCCGCGCCGCCCAGACATGTTTTTCGGTTAAAACTGACCCAACCGATTTTATCTCCCCAGGCATAACCTGAGAGTTCGCCCAAATTATTAATTTCCACGCCATAGGTCTGGGCAGTAACATAAAAAGGCGTCCCCGGACAATCTGCCGGCGCCGGCGTACTGCCGGCCGGGTCGCCTTCATCAGACCCTTCATACGTGCCATCGCCGTCAATATCGCAATCTTTAACATTATGACTGATCCAGCCGATATTTTCAGACCAGGCAAAGCTCAGAATATCGCGCGGATTTATTCCCTCTAGCTGGCATTCCGAAGAGCAGGTGTCGCCGGGCGTTGTATTGCCGTCATCACAACCTTCATTGGACTGCTGAATTGAATCGCCGCATAACCCAATCACTAAGCACTCATTTGAGCAGTAATCACTGCCTAAAAAATTCCCATCATCACAAAACTCGTTGTATTCCAAAGTGCCATTACCGCAGATTGGCGTGCCGTAACTGCTAAAAAGATTATTGATTGCCGGTATATCCATGGCGACATTATATATTTGAACTTCATCAATGACACCGCTCCACGGACGGCTAATGCCAGATAGCGGCGCGCCGAGAGGATTAGCGCCTACTAAGACCGAGGCGGAACTGCTAGTATCCACACTGCCGCTTTTTGCCAGAGTGCCGACTAGCGCGCCATCTTTGTACAAAGCCATCTGAACGCCGTCATAAACGGCTACCGCTTGCGCCCAGTTCTGATTGGTCGTGGAAATAAAACCGGAATTAGCGATTAACTCACTGGTAGTACCGCCGGTTTTTAAACGAAACACTAATTTCAGATCGCCGGCATCCATCACGGTGCCAAGCGACCAGTACTGCTCGGCTAACGCGGCGCCGTAAGCCTTGGAAATTAAAGTACAATCGCCGCTGGCGCAATTACTGCCAGAAATTTCATCAGCGCTAAACCATACCGAAACCGTAAATTCATCACTAGGGATATCCATTGTCCCCACGTTTACATAGCTATTTGCGCCGTTGTAATCAAGCGCTTTATTAAAAATACCGTTAGCTACCCAGGAACCATTGCTAATTGTTCCGCTATTACCCTGTCCGGATATATCGAGAGTAAAAGCGCCGGCATTTTCATCAAACTGCCAGTAGCCAACCGTCACGTCTTGTTTAATTTGTTCGTCCGTACGCGCGTAATTATAAACTTTTAATTCATCAATGAGGCCGTGAAATCCATAATTTGAGCTTGCCATTTGTCCGCCAATATTCACTGTATCATTTCCGACTACGTTAACTCCGGCGCCGCCCCCGTCATTAGCGCCATTTAAATAGTAAGTTCGCGCCGTCCCATCCCAGGTCATCGCGACATGGTGCCATTTATTATTGACTAGCGCGGTATTGGCAATAAGCTGATTGCCATTATTCATCCAGCTCTCCAGCTTTTGCGTACTAGAATTAATACCAAACTCCCAATACCAAGGAACAAACCCAGGAGCCATATCAACATAGATTATCTGATACGCCTCCGCGCTTAAATCATCGCCGTTAATCCACGCGGTGATGGAAAAAGACTCGGGCAGAGCCAAACCGGCATCGTCAGCGACAGCAATATAGTTGCCGCCATAATTCATGCTGATCGCGCCGCCGACCTTGCCGGCTTCCCAGGTTGAGAGCGGATTCACGCCGGTATTTGTCAGCGTTCCCGTGTGCGCGTTGCCGCTTGAGTCGCTCGCGGTCACGCCGGCTGTTTCATCAAAATTCCAATAAGCCGCCGGCCGCGGTCCGGCAACGTAGTCAAAAGCCACCTCATCTTCACTAAGCGCTTTATTATATATTTTTACCTCATCAATAACACCGCTAAAGGACCCGCCGACACTAGAAGGCAGGCGACCAATCCAAGTTCGCTCGTTGGGACTGCTGCTAAGAACATTACCACTGGTAGGAGCGCTCACAACCAACTGGCCGTTTAAGTAGAGTGTTTGCTGGCCGTCTTTGTAAGTAGCCACGACATGGTACCACTGATTCAAATTGATAGCCGAACTATTAATGTAGTTCGTTGGAGGTACCGTTGTTCTGACACCAAACTGAAAAAGAGGCTGTCCCCAATTTACCATGTGCAAAGAAAATGGGTAAAGATATTGTCCGCGCGCGATAATAGCCTCCCAATTAGTAATAACAGAACTCACCTTTACCCACGCGCTTAAGCTAAATTCGTTAGTACCGCCGGCAATGCCAAACTCGCTGGCGCCAACGTCCACATAGCTAGTTGACCCATTAAATACCCTGGCGTTTCCATACTTGCCGGCTGAAGTTAAAGTAGTGGAAACATCAGCGCCATTATTATTATTAATTGAAGTATCATTCGCGACGCCAACTTCAGGCTCATTAAAAAGCCACTCGCCAACAATGCCTGTGTACATGGCGGCTTCGGCCGGTTGGTTCGGATAAATATCAAAGATTAAAATAAAAGAAATCGCTAAAGCAATGACAACCGTGGCGATTACCGCGTAATTATGTTTAGTTATTAATAATTTCATTTTTTAATTATAAAAATTAAATAGTTTTTTTTTAAAAAAAATAATAAAAACTTACAGCCAGGTCAAGTACCAACTCAGTATATGCTCACCCCATAATAGCGCCGCCGCACTCGCCGCGCTCAAAAATGTGCCAAAGGGAATCTGGGACGACCACTGCTTTTTTCCTGAGGCTAAAAGTGAAACGCCAATCACTGAGCCGCTGACATAGGCTATCATCAGCGCTGTCAGAATCTGCGGCCAAGACAGCATCATCCCCATCAAAAAACCCAAACGAATATCGCCGCCGCCGATCCAGCGCCCGCGTGAAACCACAAACTGAAAGAAAAAAAATCCGCCGCCAATAGCAGCTGCCGCGAGCAAGTCAATCCAAGCAAATCCTAAATATAAATTTACGCCAAAAGCAATGGCAATAGCCGGCAGAGTAATAATATCCAGAATTAAATACCACCTCAGATCATACACAAAAATAATCGTCAAAATACTGATAAATAGCCAATCGCGGAGAATAAACAAAATAACGCTTGTCTCAATTGCGCCAAAGTTCAGCTCTGCCCCGAGGTGTTTATAAGCGGCCAAAAAAAACAACAAACCGACAATCAGTTCAACTAATGGATATTGCAACGAAATGTCCTTTTTGCAACTGCGGCACTTGCCTTTTAAAATCAGAAAACTCACTAGCGGAATGTTGTCAAACCAGCTAATAATTTTTTTGCACCGCGGACACATTGAGCGCCCCAAAATTGTTTCTTTTTGATTTAAGCGCCAAATCAGGCAGTTCAAAAAACTGCCGACGCAAATACCAAACAAAAAAATAATCAGGTACAAGATTCCCATACTATCATTAAAAATAACTATCTTCCGATCAAGCGGATTTATAGTTTGTGTATTGATAATTAATTATATTATACCAAAATCTTGGTAAAAAAACAAAAACCCCTCTCAATAAATAAGAGGGATTTTTGCGATAATAAATTTTTTTGATTATCTTACATTTTTACCTATTGAATACCGGCCGGTGTGGCTGTGTGCGCTCCGGCAGGTAAATTTCCGGTCGCGCCCTCAAGTGTAAAAGTAATGGTATAGGTAGCACCAGCGGCAGAAGTATACGGATATGCTGTCCCTGTTGACGGATCTGCCGGCGCTACAGCTATATAAGTAGATAAAGTATTAGTTCCACAAGCACCGGCAACTGGCAAAGGGCCGCCCGGAGCCACTAATGTCGGGTATTTATTCCCATCATTGAAACACAATTCCAGCGCCGTCTGCATTTGCTTAATATCAGCTACGCGTTTGGCATCGCGAGATTTCGCCCGCGCGTTATTCAATGATACTACGGCGAGAGTTGATAATAAGCCAATAATGGCGATTACTACCAGCAATTCAATTAAGGTAAAGCCCTGTCTAGCCGACAGGCAGGCTTTTTTGTTTCTCATATATTTTTCATCTCCCATCCATCACAGCCAAATAGCTGGCTGAAATAGAATTATAAATTAATTAAATTAAATATAAAAAATTATTGAATAGTGTATGGGTCGGCGGTATGTTCGCCGGACACGAATAAGCCTGTTCGACCTTCTAGGCTAAATTTTATTTCATAAGCTTCGCCATTGCTTGTATACAGATAGTTTGTACCGCCCGGCCATTGGTTTGCCGGCACACTAGCTAAATAGACCTTTGTACACCCGGAGTCATTTGCCTGAAATCCTGGCGCGCTGTCGCACAAAACCCCGCTACTAATAACTCCCAAAACCAAATTTTCGGCGACGGGAAAACTCTTTTTGTCCGCCAGATACAAATCCAGCGCGGACCTGATTATCGCAATATCAGAAATTCTCTGAATATCACGGCTTTTGCTTTTTGCGTTAACCACTACGATAATTATCAAGGCAGTGATAATACCGACCATTACCACGGCAACTACTAATTCAATTATGGTAAAACCATTTTGTGAATAATTACTATTTTTTTTAAGATCATTGCTAAGCATAATTATTTTCAAATACGGCAAAAAGTTATCAACATTCACTCATAGTATAGCACAAAATGACAAATTAGCTAAATTTTAATCAACTATAAGTTTAACACGGTCCAACCAAAACTCCGGCCGGTATGACGCAATGCGTGCCCGCGGGCAATGTCCCTGATCCGTCTTCAAGCGTGAATTCTATCTGATAACTAGTGCCGGCCGAGTCAGTACAACCGGCGGCAATATTAGATTCATCCAAACTGCAATAACTATAAGGTTGGTAAGTGCTAGGGTCGAGCGGCTGTATGCCAAGAAATGATGACAGCGCCGGCAAAGTTTCTAAAGGTCCGCACTCATAATCAAGCGGCAGAGTTCCCATCGCTCCCAACAGCGGGTATGATCCGCCTTCTTGGAAACACAGTTCAACTGCCAGTTGTAACTGCCTGACATCCGCAAACCTTTTGGAATCGCGCGCTTTGGTCCTGGCGCTGTTCAAAGAAACCGTTGCCAGGCTTGACAACATACCGATAATTGCGACTACCACCAATAACTCCACGAGTGTAAACCCCGATTTATTTTTAAAGATTTGTTTCATAAAAATACCCCCCCCCTTTCTTTATACTAAATAAACGCCAGCTATTATTATTTTACACTTTTTTAAATACTGTGCCAAGCTGTTGGCGCTGAATTAGGAAAAATTAGAAGCCATATTGTACATCGGCATAATAATAGCCGCAACCATAAATCCGACCGCGACACCCATGGCAACCATAATTAAAGGCTCTATCAGCGTAACCAAATTAGCAACCACGTTTTCAATTTCCCTGGAGTAAAAACTGGTAATTTTATCCAAAACCAAATCAAGCTTTCCGGTTTTTTCGCCGACCGCAAACATCTGCGATACCATAATCGGAACCTCTTTGTGCCGCATAAACACGCTGGAAATAGTATTACCGCTTTCCACTTCTTTTCTGGTCTGCAGAATAAGCTCCTGATAAATAGCATTATTAACAACATCGGCTGATATCTTTAAACCGCTGGAAATAGGCACGCCGCCGGCAATTAACGTTTGTAACGACCGAGTGAAACGAACCAAGGCGATTTTTTGGAATAACGGTCCAAAAATCGGCAGCCTTAATTTTATTAAATCAAAATACCGCCGTCCAGCCGGGAAACGCCTGGCATATTTTATGGCAAAAAATATTGCGACAACTCCGCCGATTAATAAATACCAATAGTTAACCAGCGCGTCAGAGACAAAAATTAAGACTTTGGTGGCAAACGGCAGTTCCCCGCCTGATTCGGTAATTACATCAATCATTTTTGGCACCACCCAAACCATCATTACCGTGCCAACCACCATCATGGCAAAAATAACAAAAATAGGATAGATCATAGCGCCTTTGATCTTGTGCGTCAGATCATAATCTTTTTCCATTTCATCAGCCAGGTAGTTAAGCACTTCATCAAGTTTGCCGGACGTTTCACCGGCGCGAATAACACTGATAAAAAAAAGATCAAATACCTTTGGGCGCTGAGCCAATGATTCCGACAAGCGCGAACCGGCATTTACCTCATCGGCAATTTCAGAAATCATCATTTTGAACTTCGGACTTTCGGTTTGACCGACCAGCGTTTTCAGAGCCTGCACAATCGGAATGCTGGCCGAAATCATCACGGCAAACTGACGTGAAAAAATCACAACATCTTTGGCTTTAACGCGCGATAAAGCGACACTGCCCAAACCGCCGACTTTGGCGATTGAAATACTGACAACACTTAAACCCTGATCCCTAAGCGCCTCGGTTGCCCACTGCTCGGTAGCGGCGTCAACCATTCCTTCTTTTACTTCATTGTCGCTATTTTTAGCTTTATACTTAAAAATCGGCATACTTAATTTTAATCTTTAATCATTAATGAAAAGTCGTCTTTATTGGCCGCGTGCGCGGCCGCTTCATCGCGGCTGATTTGCCCGCTCTCAACCAGCCGCAAAAGCGACTGGTTCATACTGATCATTCCCATTGATACGGATGTCTGCATAATAGTCTGAAGCTGTGATATTCTGCCATCGCGGATGACGGCGCGCGCGGCTGAGGTTCCGGTCAATACCTCGGCCGCCAGAGCCATCTCGCCGCCGATCTTCGGTATTAATTTCTGTAAAATTACCGCCTCCAAAACATCAGCTAGAAGCATTCTGTTGGCCTCGCTTTTGTTTACCGGAAAACAATCCAGCAATTTCGCCAGAACTCTATCAATGCTATCAGCCTGCATTTCCAAGTAAACCAAGCAATTGCTAGTAGCGATTTCAAAAATTATCGGCAGCGCTTCGCATAAATTTTCTCCCAGATAGGAAACAACCAAAACATCAATATCTTCATGCTGGCAGTAGCGCAAGCCTTCGGAAAAAGTTTTTACATCTACGCCAATGTCACGCTGTTCAATTATGCTTTGCTTGCTGACAAATAATATTTCAACCGGCCTTTCCAGCGTCAAAATTCTTTTCTTCTGGCTGACATTAATATTTTCTACCAACGCGCCGATGGTCGAGGTTTTGCCTGATCCATATGGCCCGGCAACAATCACCAGACCATTAATTAATTTTGTGAAATTGCCGATGATTTTCGGCAAATTCAGCGAAGCAAAATTTCCCGGCGCTGACGGCACCAGCCTAAACGACGCCGCTAATAATTTTTTTTGATAATAAATATTTATCTTGAAGCGAAAATTGCCACCCAAAGTCTTGACCGTAGTCAATTCCCGCCGATCATTAAGAATCATTTTTTCCCGCTCATCCAAAAAAGAATTAACAACATGCATCAATACATCTTGCTCGATTAATTTCTCTCCCTCAAGCTGCATTAAGCGTCCGTCTTTTCGCACTACCGGAATACTGCCCACCGAAAGATGGAGATCAGATACTTGCCTTTTGGCCGCTTCCGATATCAATCTATTGAATAAAATTGTGTAAACTTCCATAGACGCAATTGCCATTATGAATTAATTAGCTTTTTTACTTTTTCCACGACTTCATTCGGCATAAAATGAGCTTTGATCAAAAAATCAACCGCTCCAAGCTCCATACCTTTTTTAACTTCATCCCTTTGGCTTAGATTAGTCAATAAAATAACCGGTATCGCTTTGGTTATTTTATTATTTTTTAATTCTGCCAAAACTTCAAAGCCATTTTTTTTTGGCAGCATTATATCAAGCAGAATTATGTCGGGTACCTCGGCGTTCGCCATTTGTATCGCTTCTACGCCATTTTCGGCGATCACCACCTCAAAACCTTCACTCCTAAACTTATCAGCATACATATTCAGTAAAAAAGTATCATCTTCAACCAATAAAATTTTTATTTCCTCATTCATTTTTTTTTAAATTAGAGCTAAAAAATATTTTGTACAAATTAATCGCTCATCACGCGCAAGACCTCTTCAATGCTAGTTATTCCCTCTAGCGCTTTGATAATGCCGTCTTGCTGAATAGTGATAAAATGCTGCTTTTTTAAAACTTCTGAATCGTAATTTAGTTCTTTTCTGTTCGCTATGATGTGCCTGATTTCTTCATTCATATCTATCACCTCTGAGATAGCAAAACGGCCCCGATAACCGGTATGATCACAGCGAGGACATCCCTTGCCTTTTTGCAGAGCGTTATACTTGCCATCCGAACGAAGCACTGTTGAATCGAATAATTTTTTCTGCGCATCACTGGCAATATCATAGATTTTTTTCACTTCACCGACAATATAATTAAAAATATCGTCGCTGACTTCATTTTTTATCTTGCAATGCTGGCAAATCTTTCTCAATAGGCGTTGAGCAATTATGCCATTAATCGTAGACGCCAGCAAAAACGGCTCTACTTTCATATCTATTAAACGAGGGATAGAACCCAGCGCGTCATTGGTATGCAGTGTGGACAAAACCATATGGCCGGTCAAAGCGGCATGGATTGCTAATTCAGCGGTTTCATTGTCACGAATTTCACCAACCATGATAATATCAGGATCTTGGCGCAGTAAAGAACGCAAACCGGTAGCGAACAAAAAGCCAATTTCAGTGCGTATCTGCGCCTGATTAGTGCCCTCTAAAAAATACTCAACCGGGTCCTCAAGGGTTGAAATATTAACACCCTCGACATTGATAATATTAAGCATAGCAAAAAGAGTAGTTGATTTACCGCTGCCGGTCGGACCGGTGACTAAAAATAAGCCGTCGGATTTTTTTATTTGTTTTTCAATAATATCTATACAGCGTTTATTATAGCCCAAATCAACCAGCTTAGGAGCTCCCTGGCTAACATCCAAAACGCGCATAACTACTTTTTCATCGTTTACCAACGGCAAAATAGAAACACGAAAATCAATCCGTTTGCCGTTTATATCAAACCTGATACGGCCATCTTGCGGCAGTCTGGTTTCGTCCAGTTTCAAACTCGAGAGCACTTTGATGCGCGCGACCACGGCCGCGTGAACATTTCGCGGCAAGGTCAGCGAGGTATGCAACATGCCATCAATACGATAACGAACTCGGCTTTGGCCTTTGTATGGTTCAATATGTATATCAGACGCATGGCCCTCAACCGCGTGGCGCAAAATAACTGAGACAATTTTTGAAATTGGCGCGGCTTGCGCTATTTCTTCCGTGCCTTCTGATTCGGCTTTTATTTCTTTTTCCTCAGCCTCCGCTTCGCGCGCTTTAAGCGCCACATCAACCTCTTCGGACAAACTGCTGTATTGTTTAAAAGCCTTGCTAAAACTCTCTTTTGAAATCAAATAATACTTCACTATATAACCGGCGCCTTTGGCAAAAAAATTCAATGCTTCGCGCGCTTTCAGGTTGCCCAAGTCAATAATACCAATCTCTAAAGTTATGCCTGATTTATTAAAACAGATTATCTGATAATTCTGAGCGACTTCGGGCGAAATGATTTCCAGCACGTTGCGCGGTATTATTTTTTCAGTCAAATTGGTATACGGCACGTCATTGACTGCCGCTTTAATTTTGACTAATTTTTCAATATCAACCACTCCCTGTTTTATCAAAACATCTTCAATTGTTTCCTTGCTTTTGGCTGTTCGCTTACGCAAATCATCAGCTTGTTGGCTGGTCAAAATAGACTCCTTGACTAACGCCTCCAAGATGTCTTTGCTTTTTGAAGTTTGTACATCAACATTAGTATCTGGCGTTTGTGAAGTGGCTGGCTGGTTATCACTCATATAAATCTACTGAAGTAATTTTATAATAAATGGCGAAGAATTATTTCCCGGTCCGGGTTCAACAGACTCCGTATTATCCACTAATCTTCTAAACTGCGGGCTTTGCAAAAAATCCAGTTCATGCTCATCATAAACAGAAATATCATCCGGCGTCGGAGTCGTAGTAGCGGTGTCGGTAACGTCAACCGTATCAGTGGAAACCGCTGTATCATTTATTGCCACATTACTGGAGAAAACGTTTGTATACAGAATCCAGCCGATAGCGCCAAAAATCGCAACTAAAACTACGCTATAAACGGCGACTTTTTTTGGGTTGGCTTTTTGTGGCGCTAGCATAAAATTTATTTAAAAATCTGATATATCAATAACCTCTCTAATCTCTGTATTATTAATATTTTTTTTAAAATAATAAGCGGACAACTGCATTTCCGCTGAAAATTTATCAGGATCAAAACCAACAGACTTAACGTCTATAAGCCTGATATTAGATTCAAAACTTGATAATAAACTTTTTAAACTCCGATAAGTGGCGCCGCTAATCTTTATATCAAACTCTAGCTCACCATAGGGCTTTTCAACTTCCTCTATGTCTTCCGGGCTTGGTCGTCGCGAATTTTGGGAATCGGCTTGAGCTTCATTGATTTTGAATGAATCAAGCAACAGCCCATTGCTTTTGACCATCTGAACAATTTGGGCAAAAACCTCCTTTAACTCCGCCTCGTCAGGAAGTATTTTGTTGATATAATCGCGATCTTTTTCACTAATACTGCCATAAGGCCCTAATAATTTTTTGGCGTTAGTAATTTTTTTGTTAATTTCACTAATTTGCAAATCCATATCGTATTGCATTATCTCATTTCTCTGTTGATTATTAAAGACTGAATTTACTGTATGCTTTATCAAAAATAAATATCCAAAAACTAAGATCATTACGCTCTCTAATACAGTAATAAAATAACGCGATTGATATAATACGTTTAATAACTTTGGCATAATCACGCCTTCAGACTTTGGTTTATTCGTATTTTTTTGCTTTTCTTGGTCAGTCATGGCGATATTTATTTTTTAATATTTAAATATTGAGGCGTCTATATCCAGAATTATGCCAATTTCCACATAAGATTCGTTTACTAACGTTGTTTCTTCTTCTCCATACTCATCAACAGCAGTCACGTCTTTGAAGCTCTCAACATATTTAAAATTACTAAAAGCAACATTCTTCGTAAACGGTTCACTCACCTCCCACAATGCCATTTGCCGCGCCGCGTCTTCATATGATTTTGCCCTGCTGTTCAAGTCATACGGGCCAGACGTATTGCCGTTAAAATTCGCGTAAAAAACATCAGCCATTGTATACTTTTCCAGATAATTAAAAAACTTGGTCCAATATATATGATCTGACAAAAGTTCTTTAACCTGAGATACTTTAGTGCGAAAATCGCCCAAATCATCAACTTTTTTTTGCAAATCTTTAAATTCTTGCTCTTTTTTTGTTAAATTATCATCAGAACTTTCATACTCTATGGTTGAGCTATAAAAAATTAAACCGAAGTGAACGGCGGCAACCACGACAACACTGGCAATAACACCAATTACCTGCAGTCGTATTAAAGACTTTGAGTCAAAATCATAAACATACAGACTTTTTACTAAATTGGTACGCAAGTTATATGACCGCTCATCAACCTCGCTTCTGTGTTCATTATTAACTTCTTCTTGTTTTAATAACTTATCCAAAATCTGTTTCAGTTTATTGAAAAAGCTAACTTTTGATAAAACTTTTTCCTCAGCATTCTCAGGTTGCTTTTCATCATTTTTTTCTGTTGCTAAATTTTCTTTCTTTTCTTCTTTGATCTCTTCATACTTTGGTTGTTTTTCGACAACTGCCGTGGTTTGGTTCGCGCTAGAAATCAAGTTGTCAGCTTTTGGTATTTTTTCTTTTTTAAACATACCAAACAACTTTGCAAAAAAAGAATTTTTCTTTTTTTTGTGAAAAGCTAATAAGTCCACACTGTCTTGAGCTGTTTTTTCCCGCGTAGAACTTTTAGCGCTATAATGCCGCGGCTGGCTGAAATCAATTGACTCAGGCTGTTTGGTTTGTAAAGACGCTGTCATTTTTTGCGTTTTTTGATTTTTTTCTGCCGCATTTTTTATAAAATTTGGCCCAAATTGTTTTTCACCTTGGTTAGCGTTACTAATTGATGACACTGAATCTGAGAACGGCCTCTTGCCCGCTGTTTTGACTGCGTTAAAAAAAGCATCATCTTTTAGTTGTTCAACTATTTCTTGATGCGCGTCCAGCGCTTTTTGCCCGCTCACCTGGCTCTGGCTTAATATTGATGAACCGGTTGGTTTTGTGGCTGATTTTTTGATACTAAAAATATCATCATCTTTGGACGCAACATTAATCGGGGCAACATACTCAATGCGCTCTTCAGCTGATTTTTCGCGTTTCTTTTTTGAACGCAACTCTTGTGGTAAAAAATTTACCTCATCGCTCATATGATTGAATTTTAGCTTAACTAACTTCTCGCAGCGCCAGACCAACCGCGATAGCCATTTTTGGCCCGATATCTTCCAAAACAGACTTCAAATCCAACGGATATTCCACCTTTGTCCATGGGTCGCTCAACACGACATTAATATTTAAAAATTCGCTAAGATAGGTTGCCAAACCTACTAAATTTGCGCCGCCGCCGGATAATATGACTTTCTCAATTTTTTTGTTGTTTTCTTGTTGAAATAGCGTAAAAGAGTATTTTATTTCATTTATAATCGGTGAAATATTATCAATAATTATTTTCGGCAACTCTTCCTTGTCTGACTGAGACGCGTTATTCAAATCAAGTTTGAACTGCTCGGCGCGCTTATAGTCAACCTGCAAGCTGTCAGCGATTGCTTTTGTCACCATAATCCCGCCGATATCAAGACTGCGGCTAAACATTGGCAGACTGTTTTCAATAATCGTAATATCGGTATTGATAGCGCCCCAATCAATAATAGCGATAACTGAAGGATCTATCCCGATTAACGACCGCACCAGTGAAAACATCTCCGTTTCCAAACTAAGTAAGTTTAGTTGAGCGGCCTTAAAAATTTCCACGTATTTATTAACTAGAATTTTTGGCGCTCCGGTCAAAAGCACTTTAACCGAATTTTTTTTATCTGCTTCTTTTTCATCTTCGCCGGACTTATCTCCTGATGATTCTTTTTCTTTTTCTTTTGGTTTACTAATTATTTTCCAGTCAATGATCATTTCATCCAAATCTAGCGGAATTACTTTTTTCGCCTCCCACATAACTGACGTATCCATATCTTTTTCACTAACATTGCTGACATTGATAACCGAGGAAAAAACCGCAAAACTTGGCATGGCGGCTACGGCGTTTTTACTGCTAATTTTTGAGTCTTCACAAATTTTTTTTACCAAAAAACCTGCCTTTGGAATATCCAATTGCAACTTCCTGCCGGCAAAGTCATTAATCTCTTCGCTATACCCATAATTAATCAAACGAGGCTTGCCGGCTACTCGCTGCAATTCAACAACCTTAATACCGGTGGTTCCAATATCAACCCCTATATAACTTAACGATTTTTTGAACATGAAAATTAAAATTAAGTGACATTAACTTTGCTTCGAGCCGCTAATTAGTGTATAATAAATATACAAGCATTGAGTACTTATTAACAGAAAAGTTATCTTTATTTTAACATAAAACGCCAAAAGTAACAAAACTTTTTTTTAACAAAAAAATTAAAAAATACAATAATGAACTTAAACTACAAAAAAATTGGGCTAATCATTGGGTTCATGCTATTATCAGCTTTTATTGCCTACCTAATTTATTCTGTGTTTTTTCAAACCAGCGCGCCGGCTACAACCACTACTGAGCCGACGCCGTCAGACTCAGGCGGATTGCCATCGCCGGACACAGGGACAGGCGCAGGCATTGTGCAGCCGACGCCGGGAGGTCTGCCCTCAACCGGAGATACCGGCACCGGCGCTGTCATTCCGCCGACATCGGCTGATTCCGGCGCCTCTTCGGTCGCGCGCGGCGGAGTAACGCGGACCGTGACATTGAACCAAAACCCATCCCGCGGCCTAGCTCTGTCAACCAACCAATCCGATCTTGTTTACTATGATGATACAAATAAAAAATTCTACCGCGTCAACGGCAACGGCATAATTACACAGATCAGCGATAAAGAATTTTTTAATGTTGATAATGTGGTCTGGTCGCCAAAACAGGAAAAAGCGGTAATTGAGTATCCCGATGGGGCTAATATTGTTTATGACTTTTCTACTAATAAACAAGTAACCCTGCCCCGGCACTGGGAGGACTTTGATTTTGCCCCTTCCGGCAATGAAATAGTATCAAAAAGCATCGGCCTTGATGAAGACAACCGCTGGCTCGTAATCACCAATGATGACGGCACTCAAGCGCGCAACATTGAACCAATCGGAAAAAACGCGGCTAAAGTGCGCTCATCATGGTCGCCTAATAATCAATCAGTCGCTTTGTTTACTGAAAGCGTGGACCTTGACCGGCAAAAACTATACTTCATCGGCAAAAATCAAGAAAATTTCAAAGCGGCAACCATTGAGGGGCGAGGCCTACAGCACCAGTGGACGCCTGACGGCAGTAACCTTATCTACAGTGTCTATAGTTCAAATGACGACCTAAGACCTCAACTATGGATAACTAACGCTCAGGGCGAATCAATCGGCCAAAACCGACGCCGCCTGCCCCTGCAAACTTGGGCTGATAAATGCAGTATCGTAAGCGTTGATACCATGTATTGCGCGGTGCCGCGCAGTTTGCCGGAAGGCGCCGGCCTCTTCCCTGAACTGGCCAAAGGCACTAGTGATGATATCTACAAGGTGAATTTGAAAACAGGCGCTACTAACCTAGTCGCCATTCCTGACCAAAACTTTTCTATCAATAATATTGTTGTGCCGCCCGGTGAAGATATTATTTATTTCACCGACAGCCTGCTAAATAATATCCACAGCATTAACCTGCGATAATATGTTCAAAAAATCACCAACTGAAACATCGGCCGCAAAATTCATGACTCTGACAACTATTCTTTTTTTTATATTTACAGTATTTACCGCCTCCATTCTGCCGCTGATTTTCAAAGATGTAAAAAATGGACACGCCAATAATAGCGATTACCTCTCTGATGTCAGTGTTTACTTAAACGAAGATTATATCGCAAACGATCCCCTGCTGAGCGCGGCGCCGCGCCTTGAACATATTATCCGCGGTCCGATTATTAGCGAAAACGATCCGGCGCTTGGGTCTGCTCTGGCGCCAGTTACTATCACCATATATTCAAATTTTGGCTGCCGTTTTTGCCACAGCGTTTTAAACACGGCAAAAGAAGTTCAAAAAAAAATGCCGGCTGATATCAGGATTATTCACAAAGACTTCCCCAGTGCAAACAAAGCCTACGCCACTTACCAAGCGGCCATTGCCGGACGCTGTGCGCAGGCGCAAGGCAAATTTTGGAAGATGGCTGATCTATTATACAAAAACTTCAATAATTTAAATCAAGCCGCCTATGATACTGCCGCGCAAGAATTAGGATTTAACCTGGGAGAGTTCAATAACTGCATGAATGGTCAAACCAGCACGCGGACTACTCAGCTAATTGATGACAATATTGCCGAGGCTAACGCTCTGGCAATTATCGGCATCCCCCTGCTCTATGTAAATGATCAGGAAATTCTCGGAGACGTAAATGAAACGGAATTAATGGAACTCACTCAAAAAGAACTAGAAAAATAATATGAAAAAATTTTTTAAAAAATATTTGACAGGCCTGGCAATCTGCTGGTTTTTTTTGGCCGGATTTGCTCTGGCGCAAGGGACTCAACCGTCCGCTGTTTTGACTCCGCCGGCGCTGGAAGTGCCGATTCCTGATCTGAGTTTTTCCGGAGATGCCAGCTTATGGATTGCCGAATATGTTGAAGCGATTTACAACTACGCCATTGGCGTGATCGGCATACTCGCCGCCGTGGTGATGGGTATTGGCGGCATTGTCTGGCTCACTGCCGGCGGCAACGCGGCCAAGGTAAGCGAGGCGAAAAAATGGATCGGCGCCGCTCTGACCGGTCTGGTGCTCGCCTTGACATCTTACACAATGCTCTTTATTATCAACCCAGACCTGACCGCTTTTCAATCGCTAAATATTGATCAAGTTAAAAATCTGCCCGAAAGCGACCCGGACATACCAGAAGTTCCAATTCCTCCCAGCCTTGCCGGCATAAACAAAATCAATAACCCAAATGTTTCAAACGCATTAAATCCTGGTATCACCTTAAGCCCCACGGCTAGTCTGGAAGGCGTTCGTTATACGACGATAAACGGCATTAACTTGCTTCAAGCCGGCTTTGGCAAACCTATAGTAATCACCAGCGGCACGGATGGCGACCATAGCCAAAGCGCTTTATCACATGCTGAAGGGTACAAACTTGACCTGAGAACCAGAGATAATCCTGATTTGGTTAATTATATAAAACAAATTGGCTCTGACTCCGGTTTGACTCAAAAAAAATACCCGACCTACCGCTTTGATATTGGAGATTATACTTACAAAGTGTTGATTGAACCAAACCATCTGGATGTCAGAATAGTGACAAAATAATAAAATGAAAAAAAATACCATTATCTTCTCTTGCTCAAACTGCGGCGCCCAATCACCTAAATGGTCTGGGCGCTGTCTTGAATGCGGCAACTGGGGCACATATCATGAAGAAGTCATTGATCCAAACGAGGAAAAAAACAAAACGCCCAATTCCAAACCGGCTGATATGATTGATTTAAATTCAATCAACTCCGGCGATTGCAAACGAGTCTCAACAAATATTGATGAATTCGACCGCGTCTTGGGCGGCGGCATCGTGCCGGGCAGTCTGATTTTAATCGGCGGCGAACCCGGTATTGGCAAATCCACTCTCATGCTTCAGCTAGCCGGAACAATACCTAGCTCTATTTATATCAGCGGCGAGGAATCGCCGCAACAGGTAAAATCCAGAATGGAGCGCTTAGGTATTTCAGGCCGTACGCTGAAATTTATCTCTGAAACAAATGTGGAAAAAATTACCTCAGCGATTATTAACGCAAAACCGGCTCTGGTCATTGTTGATTCTATTCAGACCGTCTACTCAAACGATGCCCCATCCGAGACCGGCAGTGTGGCGCAAATCCGCGCTTGCACGGTAAAACTCCTGCAAGCGGCCAAAGAAAACAATATCACCATAATTATTACCGGCCACATCACCAAAGACGGCGCCATCGCCGGCCCGAAAACTCTCGAGCATCTGGTAGATACGGTAATATATCTGGAGCAGAACAAAAATCAGGATTATCGAATTTTGCGTACGGCCAAAAACCGCTTCGGCTCAACCGATGAGGTCGGCTTATTTGAAATGACCGGCGCCGGTTTCACGGAAATTAAAAATCCAACCGGTATTTTTCTGGAAAAAGCCGCCGCTTTGGAAATTCCCGGCACGGCTATTTGCTGTATCATGGAAGGTACCAGACCATTTTTGATTGAAGTGCAGGCTTTGGTTACAAAGACTTTTTTTGGCTATCCGCAGCGAAAATCAAGCGGCATTGACTTAAACCGCCTGCAGATTTTAATAGCGGTTTTGACGCGGCGGGCAAACGTAAACTTATCCAATCAAGATATACACATCAATGTGGTCGGCGGACTAAAAACCGACGAAACCGCGCTGGATCTCGCCGTCTGCGCCGCGATTATTTCCTGTTTTATAAATAAATCAATTGCCAAAAATACGATAATTCTGGGAGAGGTCGGGCTCGGCGGAGAAATAAGAAGTGTAAATAAACTGGACCGGCGGCTGCAAGAGGCGAAAAAACTCGGCTTTAGCGCCGCCCTCATTCCGGATACGAACACAAAAAGTGATTTAGAATTAATAAAATTAAAAAATGTCATTGAACTGATAAATTTCCTAAAATAAAAAAGGGGATCTGCGAAGATCCCCTTGAAGTATATTTTTAAAAAAACATTTATTTTTAATTTAAAGAACTAATGCAACTCGGCATGCACGACAATCGCCGCGCCGACATTGCCATTCATACAAGCTATCTTGGGTGTTACATATTCTGGGTGTTCCTTAAAATAAACCCCATTAAAATCATCCAGAATTTCTTGCATGGTCTTGTGAGGCAATGCCTTGCTTATCGCTTCAGCAAACCGCCTTGAAAAAAACATAATATCATCTTTGCGTAAAAATGCCTTCACGGCACGAGCGATTTTTAGATAATTTTTATGTTGCCGATAAATTAACCATACGCCCGCGATACATAAGTCGCAAATGTCCAATAGGTTGCCATGTTTTCTTGAACATAAATCTATCTCATGGCACATATTGGTGTAAACCTTGTGCAGACAAAAATGGCTGTCAAGATTGCTACTGAGCCCTAATAATTCACGGGCTTCTTTTTCGAATTTTGCGGCTGCTGATGATTGCTCATCAGCTCTTGGTAAACTTCCGTTACGCTTCATAATGTAACTCTTTCTCGCTTTTCATAGCGATAACCTCAACCATTGGCAAAGCGCCCAACTGCGACACTCCCCTTTTTTCTAAAATGGCATATCCCCAATATGCCGGCTCTACATCCCTAAGACTCCGTGTCAAGCAAATAAATCACCTCTTTTCTCTGATGAAAATCTAGATGGCAACAGGCATTTGTTCCACTTGCTTTAAAAGGTAAGACGGCATATTGATACTAAAATTCACATGATTCTTCTGTTGAAATAAAAATATTATCTCAACTAGAGTCTTCTCGTCTTGTATAAATTTTTCGTTATACAAAAGATCACCGTTCTGCGCGAATTCATCAATATTATTTTGGTGAATTTTTTTTAATTCTAATAGTATTTCACACACTTTTTTTTGATTGATGTTCGCGCAAATTTTATTACCCAGATTTAATGGGATTAATCTGCTCAACGAATTAACTTTTTGCCTTAGAGTTTGGATAATGCATGCGTTTTTGCGGCATACTTCAACAGACATTAACATTATACATTCTCCCTCTAAAATTACGCTACCGCAATAAGGACATTTTTTTTGTTTTACGCCTGATGTTTTTTCCCGGCAATTCGTCATATTAATTCTCCTTAAATTTATGTAATTTTGTGCCGTAGCTATTGATGAAAAGAACTAATGTATATAAAAGAAATTATATTACTCTATTGATAAATTGTCAACCCCGAGTACTCGTAGATTAGCTACTGATCTAAAAAAACATTAATTTCTTTGCCGTCACCTGCCATTTGAACACTGCCATCCTCATCGGTCCGGTAAACGCTTATACCCATTCGTTCCAGGCGCGTTAAAACTCGCGGCGCCGGATGTCCAAAACTATTATCTTTGCCAACAGAAATAACAACGAATTCGGGATCAACCGCTTGTAAAAATTCTGCCGTATTGGAAGTATCACTGCCATGATGGCTTGCCTTAAAAACATCGGCGGACAAATCCGCTCCCGCGCGCAGTAACTCGTCCTCAACTTCCGCTTCGGCATCGCCGGCGAATAAAAACGCATTTTCACCATAGGTCAATTTAAAAACAATTGATGAATTGTTCAGCTCGCTTACTTCTTTGTTTTGCAGACTTTCCCGAGGATAAATAATCTCCAAATTCGCCGCCTGGCCCAGATTAATTGTCTGCGGCCTCTCAATGATTACCACTGGAATATTTTGATACTTTATTTCATTTAAAGTTTGTAAATAAATCTCAGCGGTATGCGCAACTCCGGTATAGAGGATTTTTTTCACGTCATAGCGCTGTAGAATTTTTTCCAAACCGCCGATATGATCCTCGTGCGGGTGGGAAATTATCACCAGATCTAGCTCACGGTCATAGAACGGCAAAAATTGCGCCAGCGCTCCCAAAACTTTTCCATCCACATCTCCCGCGTCAATTAAAATATTTTGGCCATATGGAGTCTGAATCAAAGCTGAATCTCCCTGCCCCACATCCAAAAATGTAACGATTAAATTGAAATTAGCCGGGTATAAATACAAAAAACCGATAATGCCGGCGCAGATTGGCAGGGTAACTATGGCGAGTAGCCATTTGAACTGTTTTGTTTTTAACATATTTTGATTATAACATAAAAGCCGCCCCGAAATAATCAGGACGGCTATTTTTTTTAAAAAAACTATAAAAAATCATTTAATTTTTCCGCGATATCATCCGCTAAGTACGGATAATTTTTTTCCGAAATTTGACCAATGCCAAAACCTCCCATTTGTTCGCGTCCGCCGCCGCCCATGAAATTACAAAATTTTGATGCCTTAAACCCGCCGTCCGAATTACCGCAAACAATGACATTATCTATAGGACTGCCAAATAGTACTATTAAGGCGTCATAATTATACCCGAACTTTAGTCCCACATGCTTTAACACTGTTTTGAAAGATACCGCCGGGTGGCCGTAGGTCAAAAGAAACTTCTTGTCTTTGATATCTTTAAACAAGGAGTATCGCTCAAGCATTGTTTTGGCGGCAATTTCTTTTAGTTTACATTGGCGCAAAACGCCGTTGAAGCGCTCATGCAAACTTCCTCGATCATACCAATTATTCGCCTCTGAAAGCAAACTCAGCAAACGCTCATGCAGAGCATTGTAAACCGGCGTCAGATTATGATAAGAAATAATTTTTTGCAAATCATAGCCGATTTTTTTAATTTCTTCATGATGGTCGTCCGTTGGGTAGTCTTGCGCTTGCGCGATATTACTTAACCAAAAAAAGTAGTCGTCATTAAAACTTTTCAAAAACTCCTCATAGATAATTTTTGAGGCGCAGATATTTTGGCGATGAATCAAAATTATTTTGTGTCTCAGCAAACAAACCGCGTTTTTTTTCGTCACATCATGGTGGTCAATCCAAGTAAACTTATTTACCAATAGCGCAATATTTTGCAGTATTCTCCCTTCTTGATTTAGTACCAAATTATCATTTGCGTTCAAATCGCAAACATACAAATCTTTCCCCTTGATTTCTTCTTTATTATTCAGTAAATGCCGGAAGCAGTCCAACTGTCTGCCATAAGATATAAAATAATACTTAAATTTTTTATACCCCCGGCCGCGTAAATGACAAGTCAATAAAAAAGCCGAAATAATACCGTCCACATCCTCGCCGTGCGTGCAAATCACCGCTTCTCTAGCCACCAACAGATTCATTTTTTTTCACCACCTTTCAGCGCAAATTTTTATTTAGTTTTTTTGTAAAAGAACATTAATAACCTTATCACTATAGTAATTAAACGTCAACACGACTGCCAATTTTGCTATATTTAAAAATCAACCAGGTAATAATTATATAAAAAATAATTACCCAGCCCGGCCAAATGTAATCAACCTGCAGATAGGCAAAAGGCAAACTGACAAATTTTTCTGAAATAACAATTATATATTTTAGGACAAAATAAACCGGCGTGAAAATAAGCCAGGCCAAATCTTTAAAAATCATACCAAGCAAACTCGCGGCCATTCCCCCGCTAATCACAAAAGGCAGTAAAAACAAGACAACAATATTTACCAACGGTGAAATTACTGAAACTTGGTGAAAGTATAGCGCGATCAGCGGCAGGGTCAGGACTTGCGCGGCCATGGTTACCGTAAAAATATCGCGCGCGCCTTTTAATTTTGGTATTTTTATTTTGTCTAAATAACTATTCAAAATCGGATAAATATACAGAATGCTCAAAACTGCCAAAAAAGAAAGCTGAAAACCAATATCATCGCGCAGATAAAGCGGATTTATCATCAGTAAAATTACGGCGGCAAAAATAAGCGAATTAACCGCTTTGCTCAATCTCCCCAGTTCAGTGGCGAGCAAAACCATAAAAACCATCAATCCCGCCCGCAGAGCCGATGCCGGAATGCCAATCAGCATAATATAGAGCGCCAAAAAAATTACTGAAAATACAAAAGACCACCTTCGCGACGCGCCGACTCGCAAAAGAAGCCGCATGATAATTACCGAAATTATGGCGATATGCATTCCCGAAATCGCAATGATATGACTAATGCCGGCGCGCGAAAAGGTGTTTAGCAAATTTTCGTCCAAACCGCGCCGGTTGCCAAGAATTATTGCCTGCAAGAGCGAACTCTCCGGCTCCGGCAGACCGTAATTAATCGAGTTTTTGATTTTGTTTTTTATCTGTAATATTTGCCCATAAATTTTTTGACGGAAAGGAGCGACCGGTCGCGCCTCTGCGGTTTCAATTTGTGGACGATAACACAATGAATAAATACCGTACCGAGCCAAATAACGATCGTAGGCGAACTCATCGAAAGGCTCAGGCGTTTGCAATTCGCATTTAATTTTTAGCTCATCGCCATAATTAAATTTTGGATATAAACCCGCGGTTACCAAAACGTTACCATTTATACTCAGGCGGCATTCCGAGCTATCGCCTTCAG
>JAUYLZ010000030.1 GCA_030698385.1 bacterium
CAGCGGCGGCAAAATGGTAAAAATTTTGTTAATTTTTTTTAGCAACCCAAACTCCTCCGCTCGTTTTTTTGTCCGCGGATGGAGCGTTAAATATATCTTGCGCTGTTTGGCGATCTTTTGCAGAGCTGCCAAAATATTTTCAAAAACCTCTCTGTCATCGACATTTTCGGCGCGGTGCAGGGTGCAGAAAAAAAACTTTTCTTGCGTTTCGGGAATTTTATCCAAAAATAATGCCATCGTATCAATCATAATATTTCCAACAACTTTAATGTTTTTGGTTACGCCTTCATTGTGTAAATTTTTCACCGCGTCTTCGGATGGGACAAATAGCAAGTCTGAAAGCCGATCAATGATGACGCGGTTGATTTCTTCGGGCATTTTGTTGTTGTAGGAGCGCAAACCCGCTTCAACATGCGCGAGTTTAATACCCATCTTGTTGGCTGTGAGCGCCCCGGCCAGCGTCGAATTCACGTCACCAACGACAGCAACCACATTCGGCTTTTCTTTAGTAAAAATCTCCTCAATGCCAACTAAGATGTCAGCGAACTGCTTAGTCGTTGATTTTTGAGACGGGTGTAAACTATAGTCCGGCTTAATTTTAAACTCACGAAAAAAATCCGCCGCCATATCCTTAGAAAAATGCTGACCGGTATTTATTAAAAAATGCTTAATTTTTTGATTTTCCAGTTCTCGAACCAACGGCGCGACTTTCATAAAATTCGGCCGCGCGCCGGCGATCAGTGCGATTTTTTGAGATGTTTTTTTCATAGGTGTTTAAGTTGAAAACTTGTCCCGCCGCGGCGGGATGCGAGCGAGCTGTTTTAAACTCATACTTAAATTATAATTTTTTAATCATTTATCCGCAAAAGTTTCAAACAGTTTTGCTCACTCGCCTCGCTTCGCAGGCGAAGCGGGCACGCAAAACAAGTTTTAAACTTAATTTCCTTCAATTATATATTTACCCATCTTCTTAATTAAAGCTTCCAAGCTATGCTTCTCCTCCACAATGCGTTGCAAACTCTCTACTGAGTACTCCTGCCACTTTTTTTGCATAATGAATTTAGCCAAAGTTTCCGGCTCGTCATTATTTGGATAATCAGACAAACCAATGGCTTGCGAATTGCCGGCGGTCGTAACCGGAAAAATTCCAAACAACATTCCTTCCAGCATGGTTTTATCAATTGTTTCGGACGCCATATTTACCATTATTCTAAACTTGTGGTAAATATTTTTTAGTTCCGCCATCGGCACCGGACCCATTAATTTTACTCTGTTTTCTAATTTCTCTTCTTTAATTAAATCCAAAATTTCTCCGTAATAATCTTTTTCTACATCACGTCCGTAAATGGTTAAATTATATGCTGACGGCAAAAAATTCAATGCTTTTATTGCCAGTTCTAATCTTTTTGATCGGCAAATGCGATGCACGGTCAGAAGATTAAACTCTGAAGAATTATTTTTATCTTCATGAAAATCTTTAAGCCAAAAATCAATATCAATGCCGTGGCCGGTGATAATTTTTTTCGGACTGCCTTCATACTGCGGCAAACTTTGTTTCGTCGCCGCAAACATACGCGCGCTCAAATGTCCGGCCAGCCACAGATGAAAGTGCATTGTATAATGAGTATACCACAAATACATGGGAATTTTCTTTAAAAACCAATACCAACCTCCCAAGGTAAAATACTCCGGATTCATGTGCACATAGACGCGGTTATATTTTAACCTAAAAATCAACTGCCAAAACCTCAACATTCTTCCCAGCTTTCCCGCTCCTTTTTCTTTTCCCAATGAATACACCGGAAATGAATCGTCAAATTCACCGCGCTCAAGGCAAACTACCTGAACGTCCACGCCTTGTTTGATGAATTCCTTTATCCACAGAATTACAAACGCCAAGTCATCGTCAGCCTGATGAATTTTTTGCGTTATAAATAAAAGCTTAATTTTTTTCCTGCTACTGGACATGGTTTAATTTTTTTAGACGCTCTAAATCGTATCTTACCATTTTTTTCGCTAATTGAATAAAATCAGTCTGCGGCTGCCAGCCTAACTTCTCTTTTGCTTTGCTGGCATCGCCAATTAATAAGTTCACCTCGGCCGGACGCTTAAAACTTTCATCAATCTTTACATATTCCTGCCAGTTCAAATTAACCTCCTGAAAAGCTGCCTCCACAAACTCCCGCACGCTATGCGTTCTGCCTGTGGCAATCACAAAGTCTTCCGGCGCAGTCTGCTGCAGCATCAGCCACATCGCCTCAACATATTCCGGCGCGTAGCCCCAGTCGCGTTTAGCGTCTAAATTGCCAAGTTTTAACTCCTCGGCCAAGTCCAGTTTTATTTTGGCGACGCCGTCAGTAATCTTACGAGTAACAAACTGAATGCCGCGCCGTTCAGATTCATGATTAAAAAGAATGCCGCTAGCGGCAAAAACATTATGCGCTTCGCGGTAATTGCGCGTAATGTCAAAACCGGTCACTTTGGAAATGCCATAAGGCGAACGGGGGTGAAAAGGCGTAGTTTCCGTCTGCGGCGTTTCATGAACTTTGCCGAACATTTCTGAAGAACCGGCAAAATAAAATTTACAATTTGGGACCAGCTCTTTAATAGCGGCTAAAATATGCAAGGTGCCGTTAATATTGGTATTGAGCGTGGAAAAAGCATCTTCAAAGGAGACTGCCACAAAACTCTGCGCCGCCAAGTGATAGCATTCATCCGGCCTGACTTTTTCCACCACGCTAAAAATACTGGCGTAACTTTCAAGCGAACCTGAGTGTAAATTAATTTTATCTAAAATATGGCTGATTCTGCCCAGGCGATGCTCAGGACTTTCCAGCGCGACATGCCGAACCAAGCCATGAACTTCATAGCCTTTTTGTAATAGCAATTCAGCCAGATATGAACCATCTTGACCGGTAATGCCGGTGATCAATGCTTTTTTCATAATTCAAGTTAATTAATAGGTGTTTAATACGTTAAACGAACCATTAATCCAAATTCTTAGTACGAGTTTACTCAAACTCGGATGAATGCGAATGCCACGAATTATTTTATCACAATCGTTCGCTGACGATCACGATTGATTATTTATATGATTAATCTTTATGCAAAGTGTAACCATAAAACAATTTAGCAATTTAACGCTTTTTTTCTGTCTTTTTTGTTGCTTTTTCCCACGAACTTATCATTTTTTTTATAGTCTGCTCCTGACTCGGTAATTTTTGAACTGCCTCAAATGCTTTTTCTCCTAACTTTTTCCTTAACTCACTGTCATCTATTAATTTTATCATCGCTTGCTCCAATGCCCGCTGATCACCGACTGAAATCACTATACCACTCTCGTTATTTTTAATCACCTCGCCGGCCAGACCAACATCAGTCATAATAACCGGCAACCCGGCCTGCGCCGCTTCAACCACGGCCATGCCCCAGCCTTCGCTGTTTGATGTCAGCAAAAACGCATGCGCTTGCTTATAGAACTGCCACTGAGATACCTGCCAGCCAAAAAATTTTACTTTCTCCTGAATTTCTAACTCCTTGCTTCTTGCTTCTAATTTATTCCTTTCTGGTCCGTCGCCGACAATCCAGAGCCTTGCTTGGGGGTAATCATTGATAATACTTGCCAGCGCCTTAATCTGCAGCTCAATATTTTTTACCTCAACCATTCTGCCCACACTCAGAAAAACAAACTCATCCGCACTTGGCGCGGGCATTGCTGTGCGCGGTCCCGTCCCGTACCGTCCCGAGTACTCGGGACTCGGTACTCGGGACTCGGGATCAAACCTTGTTTCGACAAAAATCGGGATAACATTTATCTTTTCAAACAAAACGTTGAATTCTTCAATTAATTTCTTTTTTAATCGTTCGCTGACTACTCGAATCGAACCGGCTTTTTTAAAAACTCGCCGCGCCAGCAATTTATTAAAAAAAGTAAGTTTTTCAAAACCATGAACCTGCACCTCCAAACCAAGCTTAAACTTCTTTGCCAACTTCGCGGCAATACTGCCGATAACATAAGCGTCTTGCACGGTAATCACGTCATAATCATCCGATCTGAGAATTTTCTTGGCTTGTTTTTTTAGTTTTAGCGCGTTTAAAAACGCATTTGATTCGGCAATCGCAAAAACATCGGTACTTTTGTTTAGCTGAAAAAATTTGTCGCTTTCTGCCAAAACCAAAACGCTATAACGCTCAACCAGTTCGCCGTACTCGCTGATTCTTTGCGCGACTTGAGAATCTTTGTCAGCCACTTTCGCGTCATTACTGATGTTTAACACTTTCATAGAGATAATTCTTTAATGAGACTTTGTATCATTTTATCTTTACTAAAACGGTCTAAATTTTCCTGCGCGTTAGCGCTCATATTTTTTCTCAACACTTCATCACTTAGTAGCGTAATAATCGCCCTTGCAAGCTCTTTACGGTTGTTGTACTCAACCAGCAGGCCTGTTTTATTATTTTCTATCACCTCCGGATTGCCGCCAACCTTAGTCGCAACCACCGGCACGCCGGCCTGCATCGCCTCAATAACCGTGTGCGGCAAGCCCTCATAGCCGGTATTTAAGACAAAAATATCAGCCGCTTTTAAATAGCCCAGCGTTTCATCATGCGACAACTTACCCAGCAATCTGATGCTGTCAGCCATTTCTAAATTATCTATTTTTAATTTCAACTTCTCAAACAGCGGTCCGTCGCCGATGATGTTTAATTTTAAATTTTTTTCTGTTTTTAACAGCTCCGGCATCACCTCAATTAATGCCTCCATGCCTTTCCAGGGAACAAGTCTTGCCACGGTCACCAGCCATTTCTCAGAATCAGCTTTTTTGGCCGGCGTAACGTTTTGAAAATTAATCGTATTATAAATAACCTCTATCTTGCCCTCGCTAACTCCCCACTGCTTTACTATTTTTTTTAGATATTGGCTGGGAGTAATTATTTTCTGCGCGTTCCGCGCAACTTTTTTTTCAACTCGGCGTTTTCGCTCTGTCTTGGCATCAAACTTTTTATTCTGAAATTCGTCAAGAGTAACGAAATTTTGCATTTTAAAATTTGCGTTTTGCAATTGAAACTGTTCCCATGCGTAATCCCCCACTATTTTTAAAATATAAGGCTTACGCCGCAGTTTGCAAGCCCAATACATCGGCAAGCCCTCACTGACCGGTCCTTGCGCGTAAACTACCTCGGTCCAGGGAATTAATTTCCAAACCTGGCTGGCATATTTTAAATAACGGATTATTTTGCTAAATTCGCGGCTAATGTAATATACACTATCATTGTTCTTGCCTTCGCCGTAAGTTACGACTTTAACCTCAAAGCCGTGTTTGGGCAGTTCAGCCTGCAAAATTTTGGTATAAGTGGCCGGTCCGCCAATGTCCGGCGGATAGATGCCGGTGGCGATTAATAATCTTTTTTTTTCAGAATTTTTAGCAGTAATAATTTTATTAAAAATAACAAAATTATAAATAATAAAACTTTCCAAAGCTAAAGCACTGCCAATTATTACTTGCGCCAAAAGATACCAGATACCCAGCCAGCCAACCAATACATACATGCCCAGGGTGTTCAAGCCCAAATTTACCAAAGCAACCGTCAAATACACGGCCATTTGCCGCGGCATTTGATCGCGGTTGGGGTCGCGAAAAGTCCAGAATTTTTGCAGATAGAAGCTGACAAAAAAAGCAATGCAAAAAGCCAGCACCGCTGAAACTAAATAAAAAAACCCCAGTAATTCCGTAAAAATAAACAGCAAGCCAAGATCAGTCGCGGCCGCGGTGCCGCCGGCAATTAAATACTTTAAATAAATTTTGTTCCGGTCTACAAAACCATAAAAATAAGGGAATTTTTCTTGAGACATTTTTTTTGTGAAACGATAAACCTTTCTCATAAGTTATAGATTGTTTCAGCCCAAGGCTGATCCCTGCCCGTCCGGCAGGCGGGTGCCTAGGGCGGAAAAAATATTTTTCATTTGTGGCGCAATAATATCCCAATTGTATTTTTCCAAAACCATTTGTTTGGCGTTATCAATAACTCTATTTACTTCATCTCTATTTTTCTCGTCTAAAATGTATTTAATTTTTTCGGCAATACTTTTTGGATCGTTAACTTTGCAAAACCAGCCGGTCTTACCATCTGTTAAAAAATCCGGGATACCGCCGACCTGTGTAGCCACGACCGGCGCGCCCACCGCCATGGCTTCCAGGAATGAATTACCCAACCCTTCGCTCAGTGATGGGCGACAGAAAACATCGGCAGCGGCGTAGTACTCTGACAATTCTTCCGGCTTCACGAAACCAACCAGTTTTACTTTATCTTCTAATTTTAAATGTTTAATTTTTGATTTTAAATTATTCAATTCAATACCAGTACCACAAATAACTAGTGTAACGAGTAATGAGTAATGAGTAATGAGTATCTGCGTGGCTTTTATCAAATCATCAATGCCATTTTTCTTGACAAGCCGAGAAGTGGTCAAAATAATTTTCTCATCATCAGCAAGTCCAAGTCGTCGTAAATCTGAAATCTGAAATCCCTGCCTCGCCGGCAGGCAGGTAAAATCTGAAATCTGATTCACGCCATTTGGCACCACTTCAATCGGGCACTTTGCGCCCATTTCTTTAGCCCATTTTGCAAGATAATGTGAAATACACTGAACGTAATCCGCTTTGGTAAAAATTTGTTTAAACCATTTTTTAACAAATGGCAAATTTATTTTACTTTCAACTTTACGTAAATCATCACCTTCTTGCAGGGTTATTAAAAACTTAACCTCCGGATGTTTCTTTTTAAAAAATAAAGCGGCGAAACCGGAAAAACTGGCCATAATTGACCAGATAACCTCGTAGTTATTTTGTCGGTGCAGCTTGGAAGTAAGACGCGCGGCACGAAACGGAAATAACAGTTTATCCAATTTTCCCAGACCTGTCCCGAGGCCTCGGGATCCGGCAGGCAGGCCCCAGCCTAAACGATAAACATTAACATTGCTAATTTTTTCTTGCGGTTTATCCTGTTTATTCAGACGTACGGTAATCATGTCAAATGCAATATCACCGATTCGGTCGGTTATCTCTTTGACCGCGACCTCGGCGCCGCCGACGTGCGGAAAATAGGCGGTAGAAAAAATTAGAATTTTCATTTTTTAAATATTGAGTAATTTTTTGTAACTAGGAATCCACTCCGGCAAATCCATTTCCGGCTCCCAGTTTAATAATTTTTTGGCTAAAGAACTATCACAGAGATTGCGGCGCGGCTCAATTCTCGGCGGAAGATTCGTTGCAGGTCCGCCGATCATTGCCGCGATTTGATTAACCGTATATTCCGTGCTTTGGCCGATATTAATCGGACGGCCGTCGCTAATATCGCTGTCAGCGGCGAATAAATTTCCCTTGACAATATCTTGCACATAAGTGTAAGTGCGCAACTGCTCGCCATCGCCGACTATTGTCAGCGGCTGGCCTGCCTGGCGCTGGCGGCCAAAGATGCCAATGACTGACGCGTACGCGCCTGTCAAAACCATCCGCGGTCCATAAACGTTGAAGTAGCGCAGGCAGACGGTCGGGAGTTTGTACACATAGCTAAACAGCCGGCAGTACTCCTCACCGATGTATTTTTGCAGGCCGTAAGGGCTAATGGCATTAGCCGGCAAGTCTTCGGTAAGAGGCATGACTTTTTGATCGCCGTAAGCAGATGATGACGCTGAGTAAACAACCTTTTTTACACCGGCGTCTTTAGCCGCGACCAAAACATTGAGCGTGCCATTCACGTTGTGGTCATTATAAGTAACCGGATCAATAATTGAGGGCTGGACACGGGCTAACGCGGCCGTATGAAAAACATAATCAATACCAACAAAATGCGGCTTTATTTTTTCCAAATCCCGCAGATCAACTTCTACAAAAGTCGCTTTTGGATTTAAATTTTCTCTCTTCCCGGTGGATAAATTATCCAAAATAACTACCTCATCCCCGCACTCAATTAAGGCGTCAACCAAGTTTGAACCGACA
This sequence comes from bacterium, assembly GCA_030698385.1. Classification (GTDB taxonomy): domain Bacteria; phylum Patescibacteriota; class Patescibacteriia; order Patescibacteriales; family XYC2-FULL-47-12; genus JAUYLZ01. Next base: position 8,001 of record JAUYLZ010000030.1, read on the forward strand.
AAGCCGGCGCCGCCGGTTACTAAACATTTATACATATTTATGATTTATAAATTATGATTTATGAATTTTTATTTTTACTCGTCTTTGCGGCCGCAACCATTAATCATCAATCTGAAATCACATCGTCGCCATAAACCCCTTTTAACAAATCCAGATCTTTATTGCTTTTTACCAGCAAATCAATATTTTTTTTCTGAAAACTCTCAAGCAACCGCGCGCCGCTCGCGTCGCCGACAACGCGGCGATAGAGCTCGGCAAAGGCGGCGAAGTCTTTAATGAAACAGCCGCCCCCCGCGCCGCGGCCGCTTTTATGCAGAGGTCTGGCATAGCGGTTGCAAATATACGGATCTGCCTCCAGGGCCTGCTGAATCATCTCCCAGTTCGCGCCAAACTCCCGCGCCGCATCATACAAAACATTAAACAGCACAATTTGCGCGTAGCCACTCAGATTATGCGAGTATTTGATAAATTCCGCTTCCGTGCTTGAGCAAACCTTCGTAAACGGCGCCGGCGGCAAAACAGCCAGAACTTGCGCGGCGGCGGCGCGGCGCGCCTCATCATCAATGGGCAGACCGATAATATTGGAAAAGGGGTGAGCCGCGTCATAGGCGGCCGTCGCCTCGCTCAAAAACTCCGGCGCGTACATAATAATTATCTCCGGGTGCTCTGCCTGAAATTTTTTGGTAGTACCCGGGACAATGGTTGATTTGATAACCGCAATTTTTCCGGCGCCGATTAAATTCAACGCCTCAGACACAATACTGCCGTCAAAACCCCGCGGCGTGGAAGGCGTTGGCACCGCTATCAAAGTAATATCGCAATCGCGAATTTTGTCTTTATTCTGCCGATACTCTTCCTCCAGAGCGTAGCGAACAACTGTGTAGCCGCGTTCCGCAAAATTATCAGCGTAGTTCTTGCCAATCCAGCCTTGACCGATGAAACCGATAAGAGGTTCTTTATTTTTCATGTATATAGTTATTAGCTATAATTAACTTGGGAATAGCCTTTCCCTTGTGGACAAGTTTTTACTTCTGTTTTACACTCTTTACCAGTAAGGTATTCGGTCAAGAAAGTATAATTTAAGTTTTCATGTAGGCCTATTGGCACTACTTTGATATGACTATTAACTTCTTGCCTGCGCCGCTGGACCACGAATTTAACTTGATGTAGGCGTCTGGCTTTCAGCCATTCGCACTACGGGTCTAAACACATGATTGTGGTGCTGTGTAGAAGAGAAGTTCCGCTTCTTGATTGGAAATACTTTTACGGTATTAACAAATTAAGAAGTCAAACCTATGTTCTACCTCGGAATAGATGTGGGAAAATTTTCCCATTCACTCTGCCTCATTGACGAAGTCGGCCGTCATTATATCTGGCAGATTAACAATGATAAATCCGGCTTTGAATCATTGCGGAAAAAACTTGCTGACTTGAATTTAGTTTCTTCATCCAACTTGTTGATTGGTATGGAAGCGACCGGTCATTACTTTCTGAACATCTATGATTTTCTCTTGTCGCTCGGATTGCCGTCTGACAATATCGCTTTGTTAAATCCGCTGCAAGTCAAATCATTTCGCAATACCAATCTGCGCGGAGCGAAAAGCGATAACGTTGACGCGGAGCAGATTGCCATTCTGCTCCAATTCGGAAATTTTGACCGCTGCAATGTTGCGACTGACAGTATCATGAACTTACGGGAACTGACCAGGTTAAAGTCTGATTTAACCGCGAATTTGGGCAATTTAAAGCGAAAAATGATTGCGGTAATTGATCGGATATTCCCGGAATTCGCCAAGATATTTCAGAATAAATTCGGACTGACTGTCGTGGCTTTGCTGACAGATTATCAGACGCCGGAGGAGTTTGCCACTCTGTCTTTGGAACAACTGACAGCGCTGGTCAAAGGGTTGAGCAAGCGCGGGGTTAACCAAGATAAAATTCAGAAATTGCATGACGCGGCCAGAAATTCCATCGGTATCTCTTTCGGCCAGGAGAGTTTCAAAATAGAATTATCAATTCTGCTGATGCAGTTAAAATCATTGGAGGGGCAAATTGATTTTCTTGAAGACAAAATCATGACTATGGCCGATGAGTTTAAATCTCCAATCTTTACCATTCCCGGCATTGGCAAAACTACCGGCGCGGCCATTCTGGCTGAAATCGGCGACATCAGTCATTTTGATTCCGCCATCAAGTTAATCGCTTTTGCCGGACTTGATCCGAAGCTTAAGTCATCGGGAACTTATCAAGGACGGACGCCGATATCAAAACGAGGTTCAAAGTATCTCCGCAACGCTCTCTGGTATTCAGCCATGGTACTCTGCCGGGTTGATGACAAGTTCAAAAAACAATATCAGGAAAGAAAGAAGTTGGGGAAATCGCATCGCTACGCGGTAACGGCCGCCGCCAACAAATTAACTAAAATAGTTTATCATGTTTTAAAGAACAATTGCGTATATGATGCCAAACTATCGTGAAAATATTTCCAATCAAGGCGGATTAACAATATAACTTGTCATA
>JAUYLZ010000031.1 GCA_030698385.1 bacterium
ATACTTTTTATCATTAAATGAGTTCCCTTGCGATATTCAACGCTCCCAATTAGCAATATATTAAAAGTAGTTTCATCAAAGAAAGAGCGACCAACAATGCTATTCAAAAAGTCTATTGCTTGATTACGAGTTATATTCGAATGAGAAAAATTTTTTTTATCGATAGGATTTGGCCGAACTATGATTTTACTATTCAAAGTATTTGCTAATTTTTTACCTAAGACATCTTTAACTAATGTACTCTTTACAAAATCTGTACATGCTGAAATACAGTCTGCATTAATAATCGTTTGGAATTCGTTTACTAATTGCAATGCTGTAGACGATGATACGATCAGGCCATTCTGTTTAATACAGCTTGCGAGTGGTGTATGCAGCCTTACATTTTTTAAAATATTTGGACTATTAATAATATTAAAAATATCTTTTCCGTGACCTTCCCATTCTCCAGATTCTATGTAAATATTTTTGCCACTATATTCACGTAATATGTCACTAACTTTATTCGATAATTTGGATATAAAGTTTTCATATACAACCATGTCTTCAAATTTGTGGTGAATAATATTAGTATAAAAAGGTTTATTTTTGAAAAACACTTGATCACTAAAATAATATCTTTTTACGCCGTCAATTTCTTCAAAAAAATCTTTTTTAGTATGAGATTTGGTAAGCCAAAAAACCTCAGCATTTGGCCAGAGTTTTTTACAATATTTAGTCATTAATCCTAAGTAAGTACCGATACCTCCAGAAACAAGATGCTTGTCGTCTTCGCTACTAAGGAAAATGAATACATCAAATGGCATTTTTGATTTCATTTTTTAAATGATTAATAGTAAATTTTGCGAATGGAGACAGCTCTTCTTCATCCAAATCTCTTATAGGATAAAATTGGCAACCTGCCGTATCTTCAAATTTAATTTGTTCATCCAGTTGCTCATAATTGATAATATTAGCTCTATATACTAAACCTACGTGATGCATAAATATATTGCCTTCTTCATTTTTAAAATTAATATTCCAAGTGAAATTATTGATAATAGCAAAATTATCAACAGCTAACCCTGTCTCTTCTTTTATCTCTCTTGTCAAACAATCATTTATATTTTCACCGTGTTCAATTTTTCCACCAGGTAAATCTAATTTTTCCGTGTACGGTCCACGCGCTTTCTTGATTAACAAAATTTTGTCATCTTTTATAATAGCGCCATATACACCCAAATGTAATTTTTTAATCATATGTTTACATTTAATAAATAAATATGGATGCGGTTATACCACACCCATACAGTTGACTAAAGAGCTAAGTAAGTGATTAGTAAAATATTGTAATGTACTGTGATTTGCAAAATCATTCGTTAAAATTAAATCCATTTTCTTTCTAAACCACTCTTGCTTATAAAAAATATTTTGCAGAAGTTTATTTGTTCCCTGCCTCTCTTCTAATAAATAAGCTGGGAGGCCGCGCAATGATAATCCGAATTCAGCATCGCCCTCAATCAATATCATTTTTGATTTTTTCAAATGAAGCATCTCTTCTAATGCATACGGGGATCCGTACAAAAGAGCATAAGGTAAGCTGCTGTGAATAGCTTCTTTTCGATAGCAATATCCGCCACTTAGATCAATAAACATCTCCTCTCTACATCTTTTATAATGTTCGTGAGACACATATTCAAACGCACCTACCTCATCGTCGTAACGAGGTTTTCTAGTTACTGTAAAAATTGGCATAAAAAATAAATCCGGAAATGTCTTAACTAAATACTTCATGGTCGTTGTTTTGCCGACTCCACTCTGACCCATAAAAAAAACATATTTTTTTTCCATTATTTCCTCCGATCTTATTTGTTGCTGATAGTTATTAACTTTTTAAAAAGCGACTGATATGATTGATTGAACTTATTTTGAAAACAAGAATTAGGCACTTTATTTAATACCCTAACATAATAATATGTTTGCAATATCATTTTAATTAATTCCAATTGTAAATGTTTAATAAAACTTTTATATTCCACATCAGTAAGCTTGTTATATTTGTTGTACTCTATTAAAAATCTATGGCTTTTAATACTATTAAATGTTTTATTATTGGTGAAGCTAAAAAATATTTGTGATCTAGCAATATCAGTCAGACGATATGTAAGGCGACTATGGTCATGATCTAATAAATAATAACCTTCGTTATTTAATATAAAATTTGAGCACGAAAAATCACCATGAATAAAACATTTTACAAGTGAGTCCAAATAAGATATATCTATATTATTGAAAATTAATTTTATTTTGTCTATGTGCTCAAAATTTCTTGATGCGTTAATCCATTTTCTAAACAAATTTTTGCTATAAATTTCTGTTAGAATATCTCCATCTTTTTGCGGTACTCTATGATAATGAGCCATAATTCTTGTGATAGCTTTAGTATGATCGTCTAAAGGGTTTAAATGATTTCCTCTTACATAATCGTAAAATACGCCTATTCTATTATTAAGCCTTATTGGACCAGCAACTATGTTTGGAATTAATATGTTCGATGCTATCAAATTGTTCTGAATTGAACAAAGCCTCCTCACGTCTTTAATAGTCTTTTTTGTGTATAATTTTAACACCAAACTCGTATTCATGTTGACTAAATAAACATAGTATACATCATTGTCTACGCCGTAGGGTATTTTTTTTATAGTAACCGAGTTTAAATCTTGTTCAAAGTAATCTTCTATACAATTTTTTAAACTCTTCATAAATTTATCTTTTAGTGGCCAACACAGTTACCGCACTATAAATTGTATTTATTTTGCAGTTGGAGTAATATTTAGATAAATAATAATTTACTTTGGCTATCGGAAATAATAATATTTGAAAAATGATGACTGTATTTGACATTATTTCTTCCATAAACCATCCTAGAACATGAAAAATTGAGTGCGTTTTTTTTATTAATTTTATATCAAATCCTTGATCATTAAATATACTTTTTAAACCATCTTCAGTTACTCTAAAGTAATCAGTTGGATGCATGTGAACGGGTTGTAAAAAAGGCACTACACAAATTATCCTTCCATTTGGCTTTAATACTCTGTTGAACTCCCCGATTATTACCCATGGTCTGCGACAATGTTCTAAAACTGCAATATTCAAAATACTGTCAAATGTAGCATCATTAAATGGAATATTTTCTAAATCAGCTACTACATCAACATTGTTATTATTCATTATGTCCAAATTTGTTACTCTTTTGGCATTAGGTATATGAATTGGTCTCGTACCACAACCCGCATTCAAAACATTACCAAATAAGAAATTAATATGCTCACTAAGTTCTGTTTGAAGTTCAGGCCAAAAGACCCATTTTGTCAATAACATAGTTAATGTTTATTAATAGTTTATCTTAAAACATATTAAAAATTAGTCAAGCATAAAAAGATGCCCGCATATATTGATTTAATTACACTTATACTAATTGCTTAATACAATTATTATACAATAAGTACAATAAAAAAGTTGGCGTTAAATTAATACGCCAACTTCACTAGTGTCCAATTAAAACTCCCAGTTAATAATGCTAGATCCTGTGCCGACGATGAAATTTGTCAACAAGCAAATGATAGTACTCTTATTGTTGAAAGCATGCCTGATACTCTATCCAACTACCTTGACTTGGCTTATCTGCGATGGTACGCAAAACAACCAGACGCTCCAATGTGGGTCACGGTAGATGAAGTTGAAATCGCAATGCAGAATTATGCTCAGAGTCTTCGAGAAGAACATGACGCGAAGACAATTGAATCGCATCGTGCTGAATTGTTTGCGTTGATGGAGTCCAAGCATTTACTAGATCTTTATGATGTAGATAAACTCTTTGTTGAGCTCGCTGACGCAATATTATAGCGAGGGATAATTTATAGGTTGATCAAAAATAATTTTTGGTCAACCTTTTTTATTTATAATGTACCCATACACTGGACAACTATATTAGGTGGATATGGTAGAATAAAGGCATATGAAACATCTATCCCCAAACCAGAAAGCGTCCATCGCTTTAGCGGCCCTGCGGGGCGAAAAGATTTCCAAGCTGTCCAGCGATTATCAAATCCATCCTAACCTGATTGGCAAGTGGAAAAAATTAGCGGAAAATGAATTAGAAATTTTATTCGCCGACAAGCGTAAAAAAGAAAATCATTCGCAGGAAAGAATCATTGACGAACTTTACAAAACCATCGGCCGGCGGGAAGTGGAAATCTCGTGGCTGAAAAAAAAATACAACATTGAGCTACCGCGAGAAGTTAACTTTGGTGAATAAAGAGCAATCCAATATTTCCATCCGGCGCCAAACTGATCTGTTGGACATTTCCCGTTCCAGCGTTTACTACCAGCCGGCCGTTGATTCTGAAGATATTCTGATTATGAACGCCATTGACGAAATTTTCACCCGCTATCCATTTTACGGCCACCGGCGAATCAAACCGGAATTGCAAGAAGAATACGGCCTAGACATCGGCAAGAAAAGGATTATCAGTCTGATGAAGGAAATGGGGTTAAACGCCATTTACCCTCGCAAAAAATTGAGTTTGAGCGATCCGAACAAACAGCACAAGAAATTTCCATACTTGCTGAAAGGCCTGCCGATAATCCGGTCTAATCAGATCTGGGGAACGGATATCACCTACATCAAATTGAAAAAACATTTTGCTTATCTCGTGGCGATTCTTGACTGGTATTCCCGATATGTCATAACTTGGAAGCTATCTCCAACGCTTGAAAATATTTTCTGCATTCAAGCGCTCAAGGAAGCTCTTAAGATAAATACTGCCGACATCCACAATTCCGACCAAGGCGTACAATATACGAGTATAGATTATATCAATATTTTGGAAGAGAATAAAATTAGAATATCAATGGACGGGCGCGGCCGGTGCATGGACAATATTTTTACAGAGCGGTTATGGCGGACGGTTAAATACGAAAATGTTTATCTAAACGAATACGGCAATATCGGCGAAGCCGATCAGGGACTAAGCGAATACTTTAAATTCTACAACGAGAAAAGAAGACATCAATCGCTTGATTACAAAACCCCAGCCCAAATATATTTTTCCAAATAATTTTAAAATAATTAACTAACTTAAAATCCACCTAATACACCCAATATTGTTGTCTTGACAAGGGGTACACCTTAATTATTAAAAAATAGTTTATAATTATGGTGGTATTAATGAATAATTTTTTATATGTATAAAAATCCAGAACCAAGCGACGAGATACTTGAATGTTTTGACGAACAGGGTAATATTATTAATTCTCACACTCGCGGAGAAATACATACAGAACCTCCTTGTTATTGGCATGGCGTGGTGAATGTGTGGATTGTAAATTCACAGCTGCAACTGTTGTGTTCAAAAAGGTCAGAAGCATTAAGCGGCAACCCTGGAAAATGGCAAACATACTTCGGCGGTCATGTTAAGGCGGGTAAAACTTTTAAAGAAGCTGCCAGCTTAGAACTTGATGAAGAAATCGGTATACAAGTTCAAAACTCAAAACCTCATCTTATTGATACAGGGAAAAATACCCCCTCAAGACATTTTTTCGAAAGCTATGTTTATTTATTTGAAGGAGATGTCGCTGATCTAAAATTTAATGACGGAGAAATTACCGAGGCAAAATGGTTTGATATGGAGGAATATTGGAAACAAAAACAACGCAATCCAAATAGCTGGTGCAACAGTTGCAGTTTAGAAAATCAGAAAAAAATCCGTGAGTACATAAAACAGTTAAAAAAATAGAGAGGCGATTCTAAAACCAACCTCTCTTTTGTATTCATCTAGATTAAACAATTTTCTTGAATACTTGAACGTGATTAACCGTTAAATCGAATTTTTGATTGTAAGTTGGTGTCACGTACAAAACGCCATCAATGTCAACTAGTTTTTGCCATTCGCCAGTATTCAGTAAACAATCAAAACAGTCAAACCACTTTTCTCGAGGTGTAAATTCTTCTTTCCAGTCATACGAGTTACTCACCAGTAAAATGCCATGTAGTCAGATTCCTTCCTTTATAAATAGCAGGAACTAAGAGCTAGCCCATTGGCAACATTCATAAATCCATAACCTTGTCGCTTTATTTTTTGCTCCCCAAAACGTTGTTCAAACATGTTCTGGAGTTGAGGTAAATGAGAGGAGCCGCCAGTCAAAAAAACAGTGTCGATGTCGTTTTCACTCATTCCGGTTATGTCCAGTAGCTCTGAAACTACATCATTTATTTGAGAAAGTTCTCTATCAATCATCATACCTAGTTCTCCGTGATCAAGAGTTTCTTTGATCATAAAATAATCACTAGTAAAAATTATCTCTGTTTCCTTACTTTTAGACAAATTGCGTTTGGCTTGGTCAACTACCTGGAACAAATTAAATCCCAAGTGGCAATCAAGAACCTGTTTAAACCGTTGAATAGCTAACTTATTAGTGCAAGTCATTAACAACCTATTAATTAATCCCTTATCTCTTGGGTTATTAAGAAAGGGCAATTTATGCCACTCTCTTAAGTGCCATAAGAGGGCGGTTGGTACCTCCATCACTTTACCACTAGTAGATTCATATTCAGCGCCTCGGCCAAAATGTTTCGCTAATTTTTCCCACATGATTACCGAATTGAAAGCATCGCCGGCAATGTTAACTCCGGAAGTTCCGATAATGTCATTTTTTCGATCTTTATTTTTCCGTCTCTCCTTTGAAAGCCTCATTATAGTAAAATCAGATGTACCGCCGCCAAAGTCAGCTACTAACACAACTTCTTCTTTTTCTAAGTTGTATTCGTAGTCAAAAGCGGCCGCAATAGGCTCAATTTGAATATTCACGTTTTTAAATCCTGACATCTTTGCTGATTCAATCAGTCTCGTTTCAGCAATTTTATCTTTTTTTTCATCAATAGAAAAACAAGCCGGTCGCCCCAAAATTACTGTATCTAGCGTTATCCCAACTAAATCTTCAGCATCTTTCTTTAACTCTTTCACGACAAAAGAAACAAAATCTTCTAACCGGTAAGTTTTTCCTCCAACAATTGTAGAGGTAAAAGTTGGATCTGATAAAAAACTCTTAAAAGACTGGATTAACCTTCCTCCTCCTCTAGTGGTTAAGTACATTTGTAAAGCCTGCTTGCCGACAGATACCGATCCGGAGTCCGAAAAGAAAATTAATGAGGGCATTGTTTTTCCGTTTTCTAATGATGCTCCTACTGAAACAATCTCTTGATTAATAAGTAACGCAATAGCTGAATTTGTTGTTCCGAAATCAATACCACATACAACTTCTTGAGCTTGCATAATAAACCTCCAAATGTTATTTTAGTTTTAAAGAACACGTCAATGTATACTACATAGATTAATAAAAATTGTCAAACGCTATGCTACCTACTGTAAATTTATCAGCTTTACAAAATGTTTAATTTCGGCTATACTTTAGCTAGTTTACCTATATTTTTAAGATAATTTATGTCAAACTTTTTAATCACCGGCGGTAAAAAATTAAAAGGCAGTATTCAAATTTCAGGCAACAAGAATGCTATGTTGCCTATTTTTGCCGCCGCTATTTTAACCAAAGAAAAATGCGTTATAAAAAATGTGCCTGATATTGCTGACGGCAGAGTTATGCTTGAAATTATGGAGGATATTGGTGTACGGGTTAAGAAACTTAGCGATCACAGCTATGAACTCCAGTCTGATATTGTCAAAACCGACCTTAATCCAAATTTGACCAAAAAGCTGCGCGGCTGCGTTACTTTGATGGGCGCGCTCACCTCTCGTTACAAAAAAATGACCATGGAACATCCGGGCGGTTGTGTTATCGGCAAGCGATCTTTAGACGCGAATCTTCAGGTTATGAGGAGTTTTGGAGCGGAGGTAAAAATAGGAAAAAATAAAGACAACGTGCCTGTTTACCGCGTTGCAAACAAAAAAAATAAAGGCGCGAATTTATTTCTGGAAGAGCAATCCGTTACCGCCACCGAAAATGCTCTGTTGATGGCCGTGCTTGCCTCGGGAAAAACAACCATTGAAAATGCCGCCAGCGAGCCGCATATTCGAGACCTTGCGGAATTTTTAAAAAAAATGGGCGCCAGGATAGATGGCGCCGGCACGAATATTATTAATGTAACCGGCGTTAAAAAATTGCGCGGCGCAATTCATTCGGTAATTCCAGATCACATGGAGGCAATATCTTTTGCTTGTTTGGCGGCAGCGACCAAAAGCAAATTAAAATTAACTGACATTATAGTTAGCGATTTGAAAATGACTTTGAGTATTTTTGATAAAATGAACATTAAATATAGTATTGGTAAAGATTATCTTGAAATTCTTCCCTCAAAAATAAAAGCGGTAGATAAAATTCAAGACGGTCTTTGGCCGGCGTTGCCAACTGACGTAGTAAGCCCTTTTGTGGTTTTGGCCACGCAGGCGAAAGGAACAACTCTAATCCATCAATGGATGTTTGAGGGTCGGCTTTTTTTCATAGATAAATTAATCACCATGGGAGCAAATATTACTCTGTGTGATCCACATCGAGCTTTGGTAACCGGTCCTACCAAACTGCAGGCAAAAAAAGTGGAAAGTCCGGATATTCGCGCCGGCATCGCTTTGGTTATCGCCGCTTTGATTGCCAAGGGCACGACTCAAATTGAAAATATTTATCAAATTGAACGCGGCCATGAACAAATTGTTGAACGACTGCGTAACGTTGGCGCTGATATCAAAAAAATTGATTAACTTTTCATCACGATGACTCTACTTTACCGACGCATACTCTATATAGTTTTTATACTGTTTTTTTTAATTCTGACGCCGCTAGTATCTTTTTACGCCGCCGGCTATGATTTTAATCTAAAAAACGGCTCATTCCGCCGCACGGGAATCTTATTTCTTGAGTCCGAGCCAAAAGACGCTGAGGTTTATTTGGGAGATAAGCAAAAATACAATTGGCTTTACGATCTTTTTTACAAAGACCGAATTATTAAAACTCCGGTTAAACTGCGAAATCTTTTGCCGGATGAATATAAGCTTACTTTAACTAAACAAAATTATTTTGACTATCACAGAGATATTGCTATTCATGATGGGCAAACGTTGGTTTTGAACAACATAATGCTATTTAAAAAATCCTATCCGGATGTTTTAATCAACAAAAATATCATCGAAGTAAAAAAATCAAACAACGGTAAATATTTGGCCGCCTTGACCCAAGACAGTTTGTCAATTATTAATTTAGCTAACAACGAAATTAAAGAGATTCCGTTAAATGCGAAAATTGATTTTACCGGCCTAGCGCTTGGGCAAAAAATATTTTGGGCGCCAAGCGATAAAAAAATACTCTTAAGCGCGATTCAGCCGGTCGTTTTTAATATTGATAATGGCAATATTGAAGCAGTAGTAAACGACTATGTCAAAGGGGAAATAAAAAGTATTAAGTGGAATAATTTTAGTGACAATGAGCTTTTTATACAGTTAGCGGGAATTATTTATAAACTAGACATTATTACAAAAAGTTTAAATATCTGGCATAGCGATGGTGTTGATAATGATTTTTTGATAAAAGATAATCACTTATTTTATCTCGAAAAAAATGCCGAGAGCAGTACTTTGATTGTCTATGATAATGGCAGTAAATCTATCAAAAACAGAATTGAACTGCCTTATATAAATCTTTATCAAATCAGTAATGAAAACGACAAGATATTTTTACATGACTCAGATCATGATATTTTATATATTATAGATCCATGGTCAATCCTGCCCCTGCGCGATTCTTTGAATAATGTGAAAGAATACACGGCTATTAGCGATAGCAAAGTTCTATACTGGAACAACTTTGAAATCTGGCTGTTTCAGAATGGCAAAAAAAATCTGATAACCAGAATCAGCAGTCCTATTAGTACGGCAATATGGCATCCATCCGGTGATCATATTATCTATAATTCTCAAGATAACTTAAACGTGATTGAGTTAAAAGACGGCGAGTATCTTAGTATGCTGAGACTATTGTCTTGGAGTGATACAAAGTCTTTGACCTTAAGCGCAAAAAACGATTTTGTTTATTTCGTTAGTCCGCTTGATGAAAAGCAGGGATTGTATAAGTTAGAGATTAAATAATTTTTTTATTTAATTTTTATAGGGTCTTCAAATATTTTTTAACCTCGTCTTTTAAATCATCGCGGTTCAGGGCAAAATCAATATTGGCTTTAAGCCAGCCAAATTTTGAGCCGGTGTCATAATACTTGCCCTTTACTTTTTTGGCGTAAATCGGACGTTTTTTTGAAAGCGCAAAAATTGCGTCAACCAGCCAGAGTTCATCGTCTTTTCCTAGGCTAGTTTTTTCCAGCTCAGCAAAAATATCCGGCGTCAGAATGTACGCGCCCAGACTGGCGAAGCGCGAAGGCGCTTTTTCCGGACCCGGTTTTTCTATAATATTTTTTACTTCAATAACATCATCTTCAATTTCGGTTCCGTCAATAATACCGTATTTTTTTGTGCCTTCATCATCTACTTCAACGCAGGTTAAAACCGGATTACCGTACTTTTCGTAAGTTTCAATTAATTGCCGCAGCCGAGGTTTGCCGTCACCGACAAATAAATCATCGCCCCAGATGACCGCGAACGGTTCGTCGCCGATAACATGCCGGCAGTTTAGAACCGGAGTGCCGTTGCCGTAGGGGCCCTTTTGGCTGATATAGATAAAGTTAGCCATATTGGCAATATCTTTTATTTCTTGACGTTCTTTGTCTTTGCCTTGTTTTTTTAAAAATGACTGTAACGCGAAGTTATAATCAAAATGATCTTCAATTGAACGCTTTGACGTTCCGGTCACAAGAATTATGTCTTCAATGCCGCTGGCGACCGCTTCCTCAACGATGTACTGCACTACCGGTTTATCAATAATCGGCAGCATTTCTTTTGGTTGCGCTTTGGTCGCCGGCAAAAATCTGGTGCCGGTGCCGGCGACGGGAATAATAGCCTTCTTAATAGTCATAAATGTATTTTACTTACTTAAAAATTTCGTGATCCCTTAATGCAAATCTGCAGTATCTGTTTAGTTGTTCGTGCAACTATGCGAATGCCTCAAATAATTTGATTTGCGGCTATTTGAAGTATTCGCATATAATTTGTAGATTTGCATTATATAATAAGTTTATCCGCCAATTTTTCCTTTGCTAAATTTTGCGCTTTTAGCAAGCTGTCAAAAGTACCGGCGTCAATCCATTCGCCATTGACCATGGCTACTTGCAACTCGCCTTTTTGCAGATACCAGTTGTTCGCGTCAGTGATTTCTATTTCACCGCGCCGGGAGGGTTTTAAACTTTTGGCAACCTCCACAATTCTATTGTCATAAATATATAAGCCGGTTACGCAATAGTTGCTTTTTGGTTTGGCCGGTTTTTCTTCAATGGAAATGGCTTTTTTGTTGGCATCAAATTCAACTACGCCGAAGCGTTCCGGATCAGGAACTTGCTTGGCAAAAATTTTGCCGCCGCTTTTAAAATTTTTAATTTCTGCCGATAAATCGTCTTCAAAAATATTATCACCCAAAATCATTATCACGTCTTCTTCATCAATGAAATTTTCTCCAATAATAAATGCCTCAGAAAGGCCGGCTGGTTTATCCTGAATTTCATAGGTAAATTTGCAGCCGAATTTTTTGCCGCTGCCCAGCAGGTTTAAATAATCCCCCGCCCGTTCCGGCGCAACAATAATTAAAATTTCTTTAATGCCGGCGGCGATTAAAGTATTCAGCGGATAATAAATCATCGGCCGGTTGTAGACCGGCAGAAGCTGTTTGCTGGTGATTGTAGTCAGGGGCGCAAGTCTAGTGCCTGAACCGCCGGATAGTATTATGCCACGCATAAATAAAATTTCTAATTTCTAATTACTCTAATTTCTAATCAAACTCTAATTACTTAATGACGAATGACTAAATAATCCAACATTGAACGTTATTTATGTTAATTAGGTCAATTAGAAATTAGAAATTTTTTTAATGCCTCTTGATAACCTCTCAACTTAGGAAGTTTGGTGTTTAATAAAATTCCGTAGTGTGGCCGTTTGGCCGGACGCTTAAATTCGTCAGCTAAAACCGGTATTACCTTAACATCTTTTTTGATAATGTCAAACAAGGTTCTGGCGCCTTCATACCATGTGCAAGGATTTTCATTGACAAGATGATAAGTGCCGTTGGCATATTTTTTCTCCACTAAATTTTTAGTCGCGCCAGCCAAATCCGGGGTATAGGTAAAATTACTTAATTCATCATCAACCACGCGCAGTTCTTTTTTTACCGCTGAGAGCTCAAGCATAATATCAAAAAAGTTCTTCTTCGCCGCGTCACTACCCCCTTTTTTACCGAATAATTTCGCAGTGCGAATGATATAGTATGCCAAGCCATTAACCTCAGTGATTTTGCGTTCGCCCAAAAGCTTGGTCAGTCCGTAATTATTTAGCGGATTCGGTTTATCATTTTCATCATACCCCTCTGGTTTTTTTCCGTCAAAAACATAATTGGTCGAGTAATGAATAAACTTGGCGCCGATTTCCGCGCATATTTGAGCCAAATAGCCGACAGCGTGGCCGTTTAATTTTTCAGCGATTCTATGGTTTTCTGTTGATTTTTCACAAGCATCCACATTATTATAAGCGGCGGCATTGATAACTAGAGTTGGTTTTAATTTTTTTATTTTATTAAAAACCTCCGTCTTATTTGTGATGTCAACTTCTTGTTTATCCCAACCAAGCGCGTCAGGAAATACAACTTTTAAATCCTGGCCGAGCATTCCCAGCGCTCCGATTATCAAAATTTTTTTTGTCATAATGTGGATAACTTTTTAACTCAGGCTAATTAATACTAATATTAAATTATATTTATTCTATTGACAATGTTTTTAAATAATATATAATTAGTTTAAATAGATCTTTTCTTTAGTTCTTTAGAGCATGAGAGATAAAAAAATTTTATTCTCACGAATAAAAAAATCCCAGAAAAACTCCATTACTTACCTCTCATGCTGTTTACACAGCTCGTCTTGACCATTTTAAAGTTCAATACGAGCTTTTTTATTTTTTATTTGATTTTTTGTACCACGCAATTGTTTTTTGTAACCCATCCTCAAAACTTACTTGCGCCCGCCAGCCAAGTTCGCCGCGGATTTTTCGATCATCAATGGCGTAACGAAAGTCATGGCCTTTTCTATCTTCCACATACTCAATACAGCTTTCTTCTTTACCGAGTAGTGCGATGAGCTTTTTAGTTAACTCTAAATTGGTAATTTCTTTTTCTTTATTGCCCAGTCCGCTAATTAAATACGTTTCGCCGATTTTTCCTTTTTGAATAATAACATCAATGGCCGAACAGTGATCGTCAACATAGAGCCAGTCGCGAATATTTTGTCCCGTGCCGTAGACTGGCACTTTTTTATTTTGTAAAAGATTGGCAATAAAAAGCGGAATAAATTTTTCTTTGTGCTGGCGCGGGCCATAATTATTAGCGCAATTGGAAATGGTGACCGGCAGTTTGTGCGTGTGCCAATACGCGCGGACAAGATGGTCGCTGGCCGCTTTTGAGGCGCTGTAAGGGCTTCTGGGATCATACGGCGTATGCTCGTTAAAACCGGGCTCATCGTCTGTCAGCGTACCAAATACCTCATCGGTAGAAACATGGTGGAAACGTTTGCCAAATTTTAAGGCGGCGTCCAGCAAAACCTGTGTGCCCAAAACGTTGGTCCGCACGAACGGCGCGCTGTCCGTAATGGAGTTGTCAACATGGCTTTCGGCGGCAAAATGTACCACAACGTCAATATCGCTCATAACTTTATGAACCAGTTCTCTATCGCAGATATCACCTTTAACAAAAGTGTAGTTTGGGTTGTTCGCAACTTCTTTAAGGTTGTCTAAATTGCCCGCGTACGTTAAAAGATCCAAGTTGATGATATGGTCGTTTGGATATTTCTTGAACCAGTAGTGGATAAAGTTGGAGCCGATGAAGCCGGCGCCGCCGGTGATTAATAATTTAACCATATTGACATTTTCTAGGTAGCTTGCTATAATTAGAACTAATTGCTCTTTTAATAATTTTTTTAAAAAAGGAGTTAAAGGTTAATGGATCATCTTATTAAAATCAGATGGCTTAGAGGCAGTTTTGAGAATTCAGACTGGAAAAAAAAATTAAATAATTTATCTAAAATTTCACAAAGAGAAAATCTCATTATTATCAAACCGAGTTCAGGCAACCTTCACCAATGTGATAATATTATTAATAACGCGATTATCTCCGGGTTTGCCATTAGAGTTTACAGCTGACCTCATAAATCCAACGTTTAGGCGTTGGATTTTTTTATTAGCTAAAATTATCCAATCGCAGTTTTTATTTTTTCAGCAGTTTCTTCAATTTCCCCCTCACCATATTCCTTACCCTTCCAAAGCGCGCGCCCATCATCCGAGCGACGCGGCATCACATGTATGTGAGTATGAAAAATTACCTGTCCGGCGCTACTGCCGGTATTAATACCGACATTAAAGCCTTCCGAATCAGTCGCCTTTACAATAGCCGGGGCGATCTTTTGCACAACTTTCACTAAGTTACACAAAATTTCGGGTGGCGTTTCCATAATATTTTTGAAATGCTCTTTTGGTATGACTAAAGTATGTCCGGGATTGACCGGATTTATATCTAAAAAGGCGAAGACCTTGTCGTCTTCATAAATTTTTTGCGCCGGAATAACGCCAGTTATAATTTTACAGAAGATGCAATCATTATTCATATAAAATCATATTAATTAA
Source organism: bacterium (assembly GCA_030698385.1). Lineage (GTDB taxonomy): Bacteria > Patescibacteriota > Patescibacteriia > Patescibacteriales > XYC2-FULL-47-12 > JAUYLZ01. The sequence goes on from JAUYLZ010000031.1 coordinate 14,808, forward strand.
TTTTGTAAGGTGAGCTGGGATTTTTTTCCCATCTAATCTCATCCACCTCTTCTTTTTTATCTTTACCCGCATACAGTTTATTCGGCAAGTTTATAGAAAGCGCGTCAACCGCGGAGATATTTTTATAACCATGCACCACGCCGGGCGGCACAATGACCAGCGTCGGATCGTCAGCGCCCACGGCGAGCTTGAGGTAGTTGCCTGCGGTTGGCGATACGGATAAATCCGCACGGTTCACCCCGTCGCGGTGATCCCACAGGTGCAGCTCAAAGGTGCCGGGACCTAAAAAGACAAAGCAGTCTGACTGCTTGACATGCTCGTGCGGACCGCGAATAACACCCGGCTTGGTTGCGCTGACATAGCACATCTCTGGCGTAAAGCCATTTAACTCATCACTGCGCCAAACTTCGGATAACCAGCCGCGATCATCAAGATTTTTAGTTAATTTTTTTATAATTACATTTTTTATCATAGTTATTATATTTTTGAATTAGCTGGAGCGGTATAGCCATGCCGCGTAATATATGTATGCAAGTCATGCTTTGTCGCTTCAGTAATATCGTCAATATTAATTTCTGATAATTCCACCCATCGTATGGCTGAACATTTTTTCGGCTCCATGATTTTTGGAACACCGGCTACATGGCGAGCCACAAAGGATGGGGAAACCCAGTGCTGTTTCTCATCAGTCAGAATATGATCACATACCCCAAGCAGTGATAAAATTTCTATTTCTATGCCGTGTTCTTCCCTCATTTCCCTCTTGATAGTCTCTATTAACGTGTCGCCAAATTCAACCGATCCGCCGGGAAACTCCCATTTTCCGGTTTCATTATTTGCTTGTGGTCCGCGTTGTGCGAGCAGTACCTTGCCGTTGCTGTCAAAAATAACCGCTCCTACGCCTACGCCGATGTAGTCAATTCCTTTTTGCATATAACAACACTATACCACTCAAAAGCCAGAGAATCAACATTAAATTTAAATTAATGTAAGCCTGAACGATATTAGGCTTAACGAGTTCCATAATTACAAAAATAACCAGCGCGATTGTTAACGCGTAGAATAATTCTTGTAAAATAATTACTTTTTTTATAGACATTTTAAAAAATAAAAATTAATTAAAAATTGGCAACACAAAGTTTATTATTAAATAATATTTTTAATCTTATCAATAAGCGTCTTACCTTTCAATTTTATCTCAATATTTTTTATCTCTACAAAATCATCCGCTTCATCGTCAGCTATCAGGCCCGGAACAGAAATTATAAAACCATAGGCATTTTCATAGCGAAAAGAATTTTTTAGATCAAAATACAGAGTTTTTTCCCGCCATTCGCTATGATTGGCGTCCGGTTGGTATGAGGTGATAATATAATTTACGCCATTGACATCAACAGCGGTTGCTTTGGATATTTTTTTATAATCAGGATTAAAGAGCGCGTCAGCAAAAAAGGCAAAAACACCGCTGCCGGAAATAATAATATCATCTTTGGCAAATTGTATCTGAGTTTCAGCGCGACTGGTCGGCAGGGAAAATTGGCGATAAGTATCTGTTAAATTTAAAATTTCATCGTTAACCAAAATTTTTTGCAAACTGGCCGGATTAATCGTGCTGGCGGTAACTTCAGTAACATCGCTGTAGAGTTTGATTAAGTCAGTATTTGCGCTTTCGTGCAGCCACAGCCGGTTGATAAAAGAAATAATTTTTTGGTCAGTAGTCATGCTATTGGTAACGATATCGTCATTTACTATCACGGACACTTTATAAAAACCGTTTTCCAGGTTAGGAATATTTAAAATCAAACTCCCCAGCTCCTGTGTTTGCCGCGTTTCCTCGCCACCGCGGTCATCAGCTAACTTGTCATCAGAAATCGGCAGATCGTTATGGTACACCAAAACTCGAATATCATCAGCATCTTTATTTCTATTCAGGTCAGAAAAGTCAAAAGTAAACTGAAACGTTTCATTATTAATATATGTATAGAATTGATACGCGCCGCGCAACGGTCTATTGATAGTTTGAAAATCGTTCGACGGCGTATAATCCGTTATTGCCGTCTGTGGCGGCAAATCGTAGTGATATGTTCTAATTTCTTTTTTCAATGGCAATTTTTGTAAAAAAGAACTCAGGTTATTATAGTCTTTTTCTCGTTGCAACAGCGTAATACCGCCCTCGGTCATTTTGTCCCAGCCAGTCAATGAGTCAATCAAAATATTATCCAGCGGTTTTAGCAGATAGTTCTTTCGCTCGTCCGCCTGCAGGCCCAGCTCTATGATTGGCGGGCGCGAAAGCGGATCGCCGGAAACACGGTAGGTTATCTTTATTTCAGCAGTATCAAAGGCGCGCGGCGCCGTTAAATTAAAATAGGCCGGCTCGCCGATAATTTTTTGCGCGCAGTTTTTTTTATCAATTTCGGCCATCCGGTCTTTGGGTTTTAGTTCAGAGATAAAAAATGACTGGTCGCAGGGAGTTGCCGCATAGGTAATTTCACCGAACGGCACAATCGCTTTGTATATTAAAAACAGTATTACTGCCAGTAGTAATATTGCTAACAATAGCCGAATTTTTAGCGCAGATATTGACATTTTTTAAAAAATTTATTAATATTAAGTATAATTTGCACATTAAAAAGTGAGGTGAAAAAGTAATGGTTACAGCCATAGAGATAGTTTTAGCTATAACTTATGTAATGTATGCTTTTATCTTATTTCTCTGTTTTATTTATCCAGGATTTTCTAGGCATTCTCGAAATACTCACGGCAAAGAAGAACGAAAAATTTTTACAATTTCGGGAGGACTGCTCATAATCATTTCAGTGATATATTCAATGACTGGTGATGACGGTTTTACTACTACTGTGTCCGGCACTCTTGGAATTTTGATGTTTTTCAGCGCAATAAGTTCACGACAGCCATATTAAAAAAATGCATCTCTGTACAAAGATCATGAAGTCATCAGCTCATCCCAATCACTCACGTGGTTGGGCTTTTTTTCTACCTTCTAATTTCCACAACCAGACAACTAGGCAACCAGACAACCAGACAACTAATTTCTAACCTTATTATACCATACCAAATGTATTTATAACCGCTCGCGCGCATTTCTCCCAGGTAAATTTTTTTGCGCGCTCAATTCCCTTTTGAATTAATAATGATTTTAAATTTTCATTATTCAATACCTCAGCTATTGAATTGGCAATTTCTTCAATATGGTACGGATTTACCAAAATCGCCGCGTCTTGCAAAATTTCCGGCAGAGAGGAGGTGTTGCTCGCTATGACCGGCGTGCCGCAGGCGGCCGCTTCCAGCGGCGGGAAGCCAAAGCCTTCGTAGAAGCTGGGGAACAAAAACAGCGAAGCCAAGTTGTAAAGCCCGACTTTGTCTTTTCTATCAATGTAATTAAGAAAGTGAATGTCGCGCCAGTACGCGTTATTTTTGGTTGTTTCATAAATACTGCGATATTTCCACGACTGTCCGCCGGCAATTACCAGATCATATTTGGCAAAAGTATCATTATTTTCACGGTATTGTCCATAGGCTTCAATAATGCCCTCGATATTTTTGCGCGGTTCAAGGTTCCCCAAATAAAGAATAAATTTTTCCGGTAATTTGTATTTTTCCCGTATGATATCTAATTTTTCTTGATCGCTAATTTTTGTAAATTCTTGGCTAATTCCAGAGTAAATCACCTCTATTCTTTTTTCAGGAATATTGCACAGGTCAATGATGTCTTGTTTGGTATTTTGGGAAACGGCGATAATTTTGTCGAATTTTTTCAGCATTTTTCCAACGTTAATATTGCGGTGCCAAAAATTCTGGCGCGAGGCGAAGAAGTGCTTGAAATGCAGAAATGAAAGATCATGTATCGTAATAATTTTTTTCGTATTATCGTTTAGAGCGATAAAATTAAAGTGCGGCATAAAAAACAAATCAGCTCCGACTAGCCGATCAATTTTTGGGCGATTGAAGTATTTAAAAAAAACATAATTCAGCAGCTTGTTCGGATAGTCCGTGCTGATCATCTCAACATTGGAAAAATTAAAATCAGGAATATTTTTTGATAAATCGTGATAGGAATTATAGTACAGTTTATATTGATTGAGCTTGTCTTGCCTCAATATTTCATTCAATAAATTCAGCGTATATTCCGATACGCCTGAGTACTGTTTGTCCATCAATGGCCTAATGTCAACTCCGATTATCATATTTTTGTTTTTTTCATAATATCCACATACAGATTGATTTCTCTTTTGAATCTCTCCGAGCTAAATTTTTGCGCGTGCGCTTTTATCGCGTAAGGATTGAATGAATATTTTTTTTGGTAAAGATAGCTTAGTACGGCGTCAGCTAAGTCCTCCCAGTTTTGTTCGCCAAAAAGAATTCCGGTTTCACCGTCAATAACCGTTTCGCGCGCGCCGCCTTTTTCGTAAGCGATAACCGGGCGTCCGGAAGCCATCGCCTCGACCGCGGCAATGCCAAAATCCTCCTCTTGAGGATGAATAAAAGCTTGGCAATTTGACAACAAATCAATTTTTTCTTTTTCACTGACACGCCCGACAAACTCAATATTATCTCCGGCGATTTTTTTTAGCCGAAAAAAATCAGGCCCATCGCCGAATATTTTTAGGGGCAGGTTTAATTTGTTAAATGCCATGATTGTCAAATCAAGCCTTTTGTACGGCGTCAGCCGCCCACCGGTTAAAAAGTAGTTTTTTAGATTTTCACTGATTTTGAATTTATGAGTATCTACCGGCGGATGGATTATTGCGCTTTTACGGTGATAATATTTTTCAATACGCAGTTGCGTGGCGCGTGAATTTGCGATGAAATGATCAACTCGCTGCGCGGCGGAAAAATCCCACTGCCTGACTCGGCTGATATAAAAAGTAATTATTTCTTTGGCTATTTTTGGGACTTTTAACTCATTGATATACTGATTGCTATAATGCCACAAATAGCGCGTCGGCGTATGGCAATAACAAATATGGCAAGCGTGCGGATTGGTTATAACTCCTTTTGCAAACGAGCTGGCTGAAGAGATTACAGTGTCATACTCGCTGAGATTGAGAGACTCAATCGCTGAAGGCATCATCGGCAGATACCATTGATATTTTTTTACTCCCCAGGGAAGTTTCTGAATATAGGAAGCTTTGATATCTATATCGCGAAAAAACTTATCAATATTTGATTTTTTGTAAAGCAATGTGTAAATAGGCGCGGACGGATACATTTCCGCGAGCGCTTGCAGAACTTTTTCCGCGCCGCCAAGCTGGGCAAGATGGTCATGAACTAAGGCGATTTTACCGCTAGCTAGATTGTTTAACTCTGATTTTTTCATTATAATATATTTTTTTAAAAAAATAAGACAAGCCTCCTTGTCTATTTTTAATTTTTTTTAGTAGTGAAAATTTATTCAACTTTTCGCTGCCGTAAAACAGCTATTGGCGTTCTGACCAAAATCGCAACATCTCGCAATAAAGACCAATTCTCAATATAATATACGTCCAGGCGAACTTCTTCGTCAAAGCTTAAATCGCTGCGGCCGGAAATTTGCGCCAAGCCGGTTACACCCGGTTTAATCGCTAAAACTTTTTTATGATTTTTGTTGTATTTATCAACCTCGCGCGGCTGGTGCGGCCGCGGCCCGACCAAACTCATATTACCTAGAAAGACATTAAAAAATTGCGGCAACTCGTCAATGCTCCAGCGCCTAATGACTCTGCCGATTTTGGTAATTCTGGGATCATTGCCGATTTTGTAAACCGGTCCGTCTTTGGTGTTTTGTCTGGCAATTAATTCTTGTTCATAGCTTAACGCTTCCGGATTATTATTACCAACGCAGTATTCGTTGCGCATTGATCGGAATTTGTAGACATTGAAATATCCATCTTTACTTACTCTTTCGTTTTTATAAATCACCGGACCTTTTGATTCAAATTTTATTAATATGGCAGTTATTAAATAAATCGGACTAAGCAGTACAATAAAAACTGCAGAAAACACAATGTCAAAAATTCTTTTGTTAATTTTGCCCCAGCCGTCGAGCGGCGTGTTTTTTATCTCCACAATCGGCAGGCCGGCGATCATATGAACCTCGGTTTTTAAAATTTTGGTGCCGAGCATATCAGCCGCGTATTTGAAGATAATATGATATTCATCACAAATGGCAAGCAACTGCAGAACTTCGTTGTTTGATAGGTTCGGATCAATCTGGATAATTTCATCAATCAAGCGGTTTTTGGCCGTTTCTTTTAAGTCGTTAATAACGTTTTCGTCAACATACTTATATCTTTTTACAATATTTAGACCAAGTTTGTTGCTAGTGCTAATCAGCTGAATTAGCCGCTCTGTGGCCGGCGTATTGCCAATTATCACCACTTTGTGCGTACCAATGCCGCGGGCATAAAAATTTCGCTGCAGCTTTCGCACTACTACGCGCGCGACAACTACATAGATAATAGCCAGAATCCATGAGGCCAAAATAATAAAACGCGAGGAAAACAACTCGCGTTGAAAAAACATAAATATTATTACCGCGACTAATCCGGTTGAGCAAGCCAAAATTATTTTATAAATTTCATCGATAATTTTTGTTGAAATGGTAATTTTGTACAAGCCGGCCAAGGAAAATATTATAATCCAGGCCGCAGACACCAAAAGTAAAATTTTGAAGTATTCCTCAAAGGGTAAATTAAAAATAACCGGCCTAATTTCGGCGGTCATTTCCGCGAACCTGATATAATAAGCTGATACTCCCGCCAGCATTAACATCAAAAAATCAAGTGGTACGAGAATGGCCGTAAAGATTAGTTCTGATTTTTTCATAGTTCAAGAAATTTTAAACTTCTACAACTCAATAAAACCAAGGCAAGCTATAAGCCGGATTCTGTCCCACTACGCTCTGGTTTTACAGAGCTGCGCGCGGGACAAGTCCCCTATTTATTTTGAGGGCTTGCCTTGCGAAATTACGTCAAAGACGTAACGAAGCAGGGGCAATTATTTATCTAGACCTGACATTGCTGTCAGACTCAAGCGAGCTACGTTCCTCCCACTACGCTTTGGCTATGCCAAAGCTACGCGGGACGAGTCCCCTTCATCTATAAAGTTGGATCTGTCTCGCGAAGCTCGGACGTAGTCAGAGCGCAGTGGGGTTTGCTCTTGCATCAACAAGGGTTTACCGTCCGTCACTGTCACCAGTGCGGAAAGCGCGCAGACTACGTTATGAGGATATCCTAACATAACATAATCACCGCGCAACTTTTCACCTTTTGTCCCGCCGTGGCGGGATTAGTATAGTCTCTGTGGCACTTTCCCTGGAATTACTTCCGGTGGGCGTTACCCACTTATTTATCCCGCCGAGGCGGGATGATGTCCGGACTTTCCTCCCCTTTTCTCCATAAAGGTTCTTCAAGAGGCAATTGCCCGCTTACCTTGATTTTATTGAATTTTAAAGTACTATTAATATCAATTTTGTGCCTAAATTGTAGCATTTTGAATGAAAAATGTCAAACAAAAAAGCCAACATTTTTTAATGTCGGCTAAGTATTTTAACTAACCTAAAATAACTATTAAAATAGAGTAATTTATGAAGAAATTCACTGTAGTGCAATCATGGTGTCACGCGTGCGTAACAAATGTTCAAGGTTGGGGTATTGTCGCCAATCCCATTGCTCCGGCCGATGCAGTTGTTCAGCTATAAAGCGACGAAACAACTGAGACACATCCAACCCGCAAATCATAAACTTATCACCGTTAACGTCTTGCCAAAAATGATTACCGTCTATTTGTTCAAAACTATTCACTAACATACTCGGCGCGCCCGGTAAGATTGGCGCCCCTTCATACGACATTGGCACAACGTGCAAATGGGCATGGTGTATGCCTCGTGCTTGCACACCGTGTTGAAAATACACTGGTTGCAGACCATAGGCATGCCAGATCATTTTACTCACCTCTCTTTGTACGGCCAACAAGTCTGTTTGATGTGTTGTGTAGCCAAAACCAGCATGATGTTTTTTAGTCATGATAACACAGTATCCCGGCGTCAAGCAGCCAAGTGACGGCATGACAATAAAATTATCGCTTTCGAAAATCACCCTGCTGCCGTAATTTTTTCCCTGAAAAATAAAATTATTTTTCTGTAGCTCACTGCAATACGGACAGCATGAAATAACAGTTGCGACAAGATTTTCATAGTGAGGAAATACCGACCAATCCCAAGCGCCGTTATCTACCGCGCCACAATGCCGCTGTACGAGCAATCTGCGAAGATACTGAGACAAAATGGGGTTATCTAAAGCCACAACGTATCGTTTGCCGCAGCTGCCCTGCCAAAATAAATAAGGTGTACCGCGCTGCGCCAGAGTTGTGAGCGTAGCCAGATCGTGCATATTACTGACCGTAAATTCTTCACGTAACACAGGTAACAAATCAATCTGCGTAGGTACGGCGTGAATGTGCATATGATCAATACAACTACCACCACAATTATTGTGTGTGGGGCCATGCTCAAACATAACCACCGAACAGTTATACCGATCTGACAACATTCGTTTAACTCGTCGCATTACCCGCTCTAACTCAGGGTGCAATACTGTAGGCACATAGCCGCTTGAAAGATAATGATCCTTAGACACAATCAATGACCATCCCGCAATGTGACACCCTATCGTAGCTACCACGACAAAATGTTGCGTTTCAAACAAAATTCGGCCTGTGCTAAGCTGGGGACAATAGCCCAAACTTATTTCTTTACAAAAATCACATTGAACCATGCTACTCTCCTTTCTTGCTCATTGTATTATTAAAGACCAATACTGCTATAGTATCTCTACATACTTAATTATGTCAAGGGTCTGTCAATAATTTTGTAAAAAAAATCCGGCGGTAAGTTGCCGGATTAAGCAAGGAGGTTAATATTTTACTAAGACTGTTTTGCGATAATTAATACATCGGATAATGAAGACGGGTTTGCCCTTTTCGGTGAAATTTTCCATAACTTCGCCATATTGCGCTAGCATTTTTGTCAAATCTTTTATTGAGGTGTAAATTTCTTGACTGGGCTGAATTTGATAGGTAAAAAAATCATCATCAGCTTTTATCAAAATTATCTCCCACTCAATTTCTTTGCCGGCGCTAAACTCCTTAACTTTTTGACGTTTTTGATTGATGCTGTCATAAATCAAATACGCAATGAATAGAACAACCAATGAAATACACAATGCGATTAGCAGGCCCGCTAGAGCCTCTTTTACTTCCTGAAAAACAGTCTTATTTTCATATGATTTATTCAAGTTAATCACCTCCTAATAAAAAGGGCTACTTATATTTAACCATACTATTATTTTTTTGTAAATGAAAAAAAACGAGGCTTGTCAGCTTGTTTTTTTTAGAAGTTTTATTTTTATTTTGCCTTTTTTGTATAACCTTTATTTTTGTAAATAGTTTTTTGCGACTGCCAAAACTTCCGCGGCGTTTGTGGTTGCCATTAATTGCACGCGTAATTTTTTGATATTATCAAAACCTTTGATATAGGCGCCCAGATGTTTGCGCATAATGAGGAAATTTTTTTTACCGTGAAACATTTGTTCATACAGCTTCGCGTGTTCAGTCATTACTTTTAATTTTTTTTCCAAAGTCAGGTCAGCGCTGTTTATTTTTTTTGAAAAAAGCCACGGGTTGCCAAAGATTCCGCGCCCAATCATCACGCCGTCACAGCCGTATTTTTCGCATAACGCGACTCCTTCAGCCGGCGTCTTGACATCGCCGTTACCAATGATTAACGTTCTTTCTTTTGAGGGCAAGCTAACGTTAGCCTGCCTACTCAAAGCAACGGCCTTGGTAATTTCTTCCCAGTGTGCCGGAACTTTGGACATCTCCTTGCGGGTGCGTAAATGCAGTATGATTGCCGCCGGTTCCGCTTTTAGCAATTCACTTACCCACTCCTCAGTCTCAATTTTGTTGTAACCAATCCTGGTTTTTACCGAGACCGGCAAACCGCCGGCGCCTTTTTTGGCGGCCAAGATAATTTCTTGCGCTAACTTGGGATTTTTTATTAAGGCCGCGCCAGCGCCTTGCTTTTCAACTTTTTTATCCGGACAGCCCATATTAATATCAATGCCGTCAAATTTTAATTTTTTTAACAGCCTGGCGACTTTGGTAAAATTTTCCGGCTGAGAGCCAAAAATCTGCGCGACAATCGGCCTTTCTTTTTCACTATATTTTAAATCCAGCAAAAGTTTTTCTTTACCGGCAGAACACAACCCATCCACCGAGACAAATTCAGTCCACATAATATCAGGTTTACCGTATTTTGCAATCATAAAACGAAACGCGGCATCCGTAACATCAGCCATGGGCGCGAGGCAGATAATTGGTTTATTCAATGTTTTCCAAAAATTTTTTGACATATTGACACTTTTTAACTTTAATCGTAGTATAGTATATACGATCTTTTTATAAAAAACAAGGAGGAATATGCTATGCAAAAACAACAATCCAACATTGATATTGTTTTAAATCATTGCTGTAACTACGTAAACGAGATATTAAAAACCTTAAAAAATCCATTTGATCACTTACTTTTTAAATCAAAACTGCTTTTTTTAACACCACAAGTGGTTAGCTTTAAAAATTGTTGTTACATCTGCTGCTACTGTGATGGTAAAACTGTGAAAAGTTGTTTTATTATTGATAACAATGCCGCTTTTCGCGGTACTATCAGCGTAGATTACCAGAGAAAAGATCAGCCCTGGGCGTTGCAAAAAATTGATAACATATCAATTGATGAGGCGATGACTGATTTAGAGAGATGGTATGATGAATACCAAGAAATGATCCATAAGTTTGAAAAAGATAACTACAAAATTCTTGAACCGGAGGGAGTGCTTGACTACCTCAGAAGTGATGGCGTTTGGAATTAAATTATAAAACCGGCTACGAAAAACAGTAGCCGGTTTTTTACTGCGTCAAAAAATTTTACTGACAAACAGAATTATTTGCGCAGGCATACGGCAAATAACAAAAAACATAATTTGGTTCTTTCTCGCAACAAGCGGCGCCTTTGTAGCCGCAGTCCACTCGCCGGATAAAAACTTGCGTGGAAATAACCGAGCCGTTTATATAAGCGGCGCCGATACCGGCTTCGGTCACGTCAGCATCAATAATGTTTGCTCGGTGACCCGGGCTGTTCATCCAGCCCTCAACCGTGCGTTCTGCCAACTCTGTTTGGCTAAGCCAGTTAATTTTACTAACATTAATTTCGCGCCCCTGCGCAAAAGCTTGTTCACGCCGGCTGATCTCATTATTAATTATTAAAATTTTTTCTTCATCTTTTGCGGCTTCTATTTCTGCTTTGAATTCCTCATTCCAGGCCTCATGCTGGTTGCGGCAGAAATTTAATTCATCAATAATCGTGTCTCCAAGCAAGTAAGTATAATTAAATGACGCGCCCGGAATGATCGCGATATTTTCTGATGTTTTATCAAAGTAGTAAATGCCGCGATTATTCAAGCGATTATTGTGGTATAATCCGAAGTCAGTCCCTTCATGGTGAATAAAGCTATATGAACAGGTAACACCCATGCCGGTGAATTTGGCATTTTCACTGGCCAAATTATCGCTATGTTCGCGGGCGACATTTGCCAACTCATCATTCCAGATCAATGCCGGCAGGCCGTTTTCTGCGCGCTTGATATTTATCAAAGCTTGCATTTCCACCTCCATTTGTCTAAGCAAGTAGTCAGGCGTATAGGCGGTAATATTATCCAGATCATCATTGCTAATGCCCAAACCCAGCGAGCGCATGATATTAAACGCGTCTGCCGGCCGGCTGAGAAAATAGCGTTTGCCGTCTGCCGGATTGACATACCACGCCTCGCCATTGCGTTCAACCTGCAGAAATATTTTGCCCAACAGTTTACTGGTAAAATTTTTATCAATTGGTAAACTACCCACACCGAGCGGATCAAAATCATTCAGTACCTCGTCATAATCGTTAAAGCCGTCACCGTCGGAATCAGCGCTGATATAACTGGTACCCAGCGCTACTTCCAGCTGGTCGTCGAGTCCGTCGCTGTCAGTATCGGAATTGGTATTATTTATTATTCCAACTGAAATTTTTCTCAGATCCGCGTTGGAGATGCCAATGCCGAGCTCCTTCATAACATTAAACGCGTCTGCCGGCCGGCCGAGAAAGTAGCGTTTAGAGCCATCAGCGTTCACATACCACGCCTCGCCGTTTTTTTCCACCTGTATCAAAATACGGCCGGCAACCGTTTGAGCGATGCTTTGAGCGTGAACTGTTGTTAGTGACAGTAAAATAGCCGTAGTAATAAGCGCTAAAGTTATTTTATGCTGTTTTTTGGCTATTTTTAACATATCACTTGACAAATTTTTAATAATAGTATATAATTTAGACACTAAATTCAATTGAAGGGAATAAAGAATGAAAAAATTTGAAGTTGTTTTGATTTTTTTAACGATGTTTACCCCAATGTTTTTTGGGGTAGTTGAGGATAATTTTTCAAGTTTTGTGCCAGTAGCATTCGTTATCGGAGTAGCTATCTACTCCATAACGACTCTGCATTTTCTTTCCGGCGCAAAGTAATGTGCCGTGCTAGAATTTAGGGTTGAGCTCTCTGCTTTGCAGAGGGCCATTTTTTTTATCTAATAATTTATTTTGGCAGCTGATTTACTTACCAATATCATAGCAAAAAAATACTGAACTGGCGATTTTACAAAATAAAAAAGCCCGCGCGCGGGACTTTTTAAATTAATGTCTTTATTGATAATTCTTTTGTAAATACTCGCCAAACTGCCGAAAGGCCGCCGCACGCTGGGAAAAAGAGTTTTTTTCCTGCAAGGTCATTTCAGAAATTGTTACCTCTTTGCCATCTGGAATAAAAATTTTGTCATAGGGCATCTCATCTTTATCTTCGTTGTAAACCTCTTCGGTGATCTGTCCCTTCATCACTCCCTCAAAGAGCACCGGTCCCTCTCCCGGTTCGCAGTAGGCGGCGACGGTTTTGAAGTAGGCCGCTCTGTTCTCACCAGCCAGGAGTTTAAAAATTCCCCGGTAGCCGAGCGTATGAAAGACAAACTTCGGTAGCGCGCCGGGGAAGCCGTTATAGGCTGTAAAAAATAATCCCGTGTCCTCCAGGACAATTGGTTTTTGCAATTCATTAGTTAGTTTCTCAGCCGCGCTTCGCGCCACCTCCTCAATGCTGGCGTCGTGGTTTTCTTCGTAGTCAATCGCCAATTGCTTAATTTCGACTGCGTAGTTTTTGAGGATATCCCGTACCTCGATAAACTTGCGCTTGTTGGTGGTGATAAAAGTTACCTTCATAATGCTTGGGTACTAGCTTATTTTTACTTTGCGGTTATTCTTTCTGGTTTTTTTCGAAAGCATCACCTTTTTTGCCGCCAGGCGTTTAGCTGTTTTGTGAGAGGTTGTTCTTTTCATCTTGCCGACGCCGGTTCTTCTTTTTGCCATATAATTATTTTAGATTAATAATGATTAATTCTAAGTTTATACTATTTTTATTTATAAATCAAGCAAAGTCTGCAAACGCGCTTTTTCACCTTCAAAACGCTCGCGATTTTCTGCTTTAATCGGTTCGCCCGGCGGCAAGACTTCATTCAATGGATTAATTTTGACGCCGTTTTTTACCATCTCGTAGTGCACGTGCGGTCCCGTGGAAAGACCGGTTGAGCCGACGTAACCGATGATGTCGCTTTGTTTTACTTTGTTCCCGCGTTTCACGGCAACTTTTGACATGTGGGCGTAGTTGGTTGAGTAAGTGCCATTATGGCGCACGCTGACCATATTGCCGTACCCCTGCGAATTCCAGCCGGCAAAGGTAACGGTGCCGTCGCCGGTCGCGCGAATGGGCGTGCCATAGGTGGCGGCGTAGTCAATGGCGCGGTGGCCGGTTGAAATGTTGAATGCCTCAAGGTAGCGCGCGCCGGTTGTGAAACCGGAAGAAATATATTTAAAAGCTACCGGCGCTTTTAAAAACATTTTTTGCACCGAGTTGCCGTCAGTGTCAAAAAATCCGATATTGGTTTCACTTTCCTCAAAATAATAAACTTCAAATACTTCCCCATTATTTACATAACGTCCGGCTAGTAACTGACCGGGCATTACATATTTACCATCCAAATAACGTTCCTCAACCGCAAAGTCAAAGGTGTCGCCCACTCTGGGGTCCATGGCAAAGTCAATTGACCACTGAAAAGCGTCGGCTAACGCGATAATCGCCCGTTCATCAATATCATTTTCCAAAGCATAGGCATACATAGAGGTTTCAACTTGGCCGTGATAGATCTTCACTTTTACTTCGTAGGGAATAGCCGCGCGCTCGGCAACCCACATCGCGCCGTTTTCAGTACTCGTCGCCGCGCGCACAAATAATGTTTCTTCAGTGTCAATTTGATAACGTAATTCTTTAAAATTATCGTTTATTTTTTCATAAACAAGTTCTAGCTCTCGTCCGGCGCGGACGTTAGCCAGATCATATAATTCCAGCGCGGCGTCATGTACGGCCATCGCTGTGCCGTAGGACAATCCAGACATGGTCATTAAATCAGCATAAGTTGAGCCGGCCGGAATGGTGATGCGTTCAATCCGCTCGGTCGGTTCCGGCTGTACGGCCACCGCCGCCGCCACCGCGACGTTATCCATATCCGAGGCGGTTGTTTTGTTCGCATGTCCAAAAAAATACACGAGCCATGAAACCGTGGCGGCGATTATTAAAATGATAATAAAAATGGCGAGAAATTTTTTCATTTATGATAGGAGAATTTTTTTATAATGAATTTTATTTGTACTAACCCTCGTTATTGTTTCCCAGCACTCTGTACAATTCCGCCACAAGATTAACAAGGGCCGTTTTTATTGGTGCGGGGGCTGGGAGTTGGTTAATAGTGTTAGTGTGGAGCATACTAGGTATGTTTTATAGTAATACTGCCGTTCCGCTTCCAACCAACATTACCTCTTCTCCTCGCACTAGCAATGCCTGCTTGTCAGTTAAAATTCTAACGGGATACTGTGTTTGTTTTATAGCCTTTTTTAGAATTTCTTTATACTTTGGTGTGTAGTGCACGGACAATAAAAATGGCACAAGATGTAAAGCGGTTAAATCAGTTAACCCTATGCGATTTCTGTCTTGATGTTTCCATATCGCCATTTCTATAGTAGGACAAGCGATGTAGCTACCCGCGCTAACTCCAATATAAATAATTCCCTTATCAATTAGTTCTTTAACAATAATGTCAAAACCACTTGTTTTGGCGTGCTTTAATAAATAAAAAGTATTTCCGCCCTGTACATAAATTATATCTTTGTCTTGCAAGATGTTTCTTAGTTCGTTTGTTGTTTTTGCCTCAATATCAACGTTTGTTACCTGAAAACCGACTGCACCCATGGCGCGTAGCTCCTCTTCTACATACGCAGTATTTTTTTCCACTTTTGAAGCGGTAATAATGTGAGCTACCCTTGTTTGATTTGCCGGCTTAGAAAGTAACTTTAAAATTTCTGCTTTAACCTGCATGCCTGCCGAAGTGAGTAGTATAGTTTTCATAGTTGTTGTGTGTTATTCCCCAAACCGAATCCAAACTTCCAACGCCGCGTCATGCTCGGGCAGACCTGAAGGGTTGTCTTTTTGTAAAATCAGCGCGCCGCGCTTCATAAAATCCTGTGCGCCGTCGGGAAACGGACGCTCAAATTCCAATGTGCCAACAAAGGGCACAAAGTCTTCGGTCATCCACTCATCTTGCGCCTGCGCGTAGCCTTGGGCTATGATGAGACCGTCCCAATTCACGAGCACGAGTGGAAAAGTAGCCTCAAAGTACCAGGTGCCGCGCGCCTCCCCGCGCACCGTGAGCGGCGAGGTGATGACGGCGTTTTCTTGCGGCTCGTCCAGGCGGATTAAATCTGAAACATCGCTGGTGTTATCTGGTTGCACATCTTCTTCCTCGGCGGCCGGCGCGTCAGTAGCGCCGTTGTCAGTCGCGTCTTGGGGGACAGTGTTATTTTGGTAGAGCGTAAACGCAACCGCGCCGAGGGCGGCGATTATCAATATGGACAAAAAAATTTTTGTTGACTTGGTCATATTAGAAATTAAATGTTTATTAAAAAGCTATTTTTTACCGCCGTCCTCACCGTCTTGTTTGAGCAGTTTCACTAAATACATAGCGACAATGACTAATATTACGGTAATCACTACCGCGTAGATAAACTTGGCGACTACCGTATCTTTGCCCAGTGGAAAGACTTTTTCAATCAGCGCGGCAATGGCGTCATTCCATGCCAAGCTCGCTACCAGACCGAAAGCGCCGATGACATAGCCGGAGATGCGCTCGCGGAATTCTTTGTGCAGTTTGTTCATAAAAATAGTGGTTATAAATATTAAGTTAGTAAAATATTATCACACCCGGTAACAGTAGCGCGAGCAATAATAGCTCAATCCAGTTCATAACATTATTTTATTTCTTAGAACATTTAAAGCGCTAACATTTGCAGAATCTATAACAATATCACTTGCTTCATTTATGTTCATCCATTTAGTATCATAAAATTCTTTCGGATCTACATTAAAATTTGCGCCATCAGTACGCATTAAAAACCAAATATCGTAATGTTTTTGACAGGTTAAATTTTTAGCTTGAATTGGCGTTATCGTACAGAGAAATGGCGCTGGCAATTCACTAAAAAAATTTTTCACGCCTAACTCTTCATATATCTCTCGATTCAGCGTTTGATACAAATTTTCTCCCTCGTCAATGTGTCCGCCTGGAGCTATCCATAAGTTCGCTTTTTTGTGATGAACAATAAATACTTTCTTTGCCGTTTCGTTGTATGGTAAAAAATAAACGCAAAAATGAGTCTGTTGATTTTCATCTCTAGTTAATGACCCCTCCCCTAGTCTGCTTAAGTAATCGGTGTGGGTGATTTTACTGTTGCAAATGACTGGGTTAATAATGCTTGAGATTTGGTTATGTAACATGATTATAACTTAAAATTAGTACTCATCTAAGCCGACAGAGCCAATAATTTCTCCAAAACAATCGGTAATTCAGTAATATCCTGACTGCCGCTAAAATGTTTCATGGCGTGTTCTATGATAATTTCTGAACCGAGTTTTTCGCGAAAATCATTCTGATTATCAAGTGGAACATATGGATCATCGTCAGAGAAAACGGCAACGCTTTTTGTCAGATGAGATTTGACTTGCGCCAAATTAACTGGCGTACCAAGCCAGTGCCTGTCCGTTTCCCGCACGTCAGGATCATCTTCAAGACCGCTTAAATGTTTAAAAAATCCGGCCACAAAAACCGCGCCGCCGACTTTGATTCCTTCCGGCAGAGACTCAAGATAACGGACGATTGTCTGACAGCCCAGACTGTGTCCGACAAAATAAGTATGCTCATCAGCAGTGCCAACAACGCTAGCAAGCTTTGGCACCCACTTTTGAATCCGAGGAACTTCGGTTTCAGGCATTTGCGGGACGGTTACTTTAAACCCCTTGGCCTCTAATTCTTTTTTTAACCACGGAAACCACCCCTCTTCGGGGTAACCATCCCAGCCGTGAATAATAAATACGCGCTTATTCATAAAATAAAAGTTATATAATAAAAAATTCCAGCGAACCACGCAAGAAAGCAGGCTTTCAAAGTGGCAAACTCATGAATTGCATGACAAAGCATAAGTTATCGCGCCGCGCAAAATATCATGATTATCCCCGGCTTCAACTAATTTTCCTTCGTCATGGCCGGTTACGCAGTCGTCATTGCCATGACCGTTAAGGAATATAATATCAGGTTTTAATTTTTTAACTCTTCCAACAAAATCTTTTTTATTGGCTTTATTCTTGCATAAATCAATAACCTCAATTCTCTTTTTCTGGGCAAAATTAATAACCTCCCCGGCCCAAACCGAGAGGTATTTTGTAGTAGTATCATATTGTGGCCGGGTGACAATCATTTTCATACAGACACTCTTTCCTTAAATGACCTTAGCCATTCAAGCTGAATTTCAGCCAATTTTTCTCCGATATTATCACCGCTTTTTACGCTCTTAATTAATTCATCGCGCGTAAAACTTCCCTCCGACCCTAAAGAGATCATAGTGTCTTTTGATAAAACGGACAAGCGAGCCATAACTAATTTACGCACCTCGTCATCGGCTAATATTTTTTTTGTATTTTTATCTACGGCCATATTAATTAAATAAATTTTAATTTTTCTAATTTTTCTAATATTATTTTAGCTAACGGCGTATCCGATGTTACTTCATTATAAACCACATCCCAGGTAACCGGCCGGCCATCCAAAACTAAAACAATCTCCTGTCTCACGCCTATAGGCAGATTTGCGTAAATTTTTAGAAATTGTTCTTTGTTTTCCATAGTTATATTATAGCAAAAAATACATTTTTTAACATTAAAAAAGAATATTAGCTAATTATTGATATTTTTCTCCAATAATTCAATTTTCCAGATGGTAAAATTTTCAAAACATTTTATCCTATGCAACTTCGCCGGCGCAATTACCTGTCTGGGATTTATCGGATCAAAGTGAACTTCACAGATCCGCTTAAACGATCCCGAGGCATCGGGAATACCGGCATCAAAAAAAGGAAACCGCCGTTTTAGACTGGCGGCCTCTTTTTTAAAATTAGGATGAAAAACAAAATTAAGCATCTTCGTCCATGTTAGTGCCGCGATAAAAAGCCAATTCGTAGGCGATTTCTTGATTGGGCGCCGTTCCGATGTATGGCGCTTCCGCGTGGCTTAAATCTTCTAATTGCTTCCCAGATAAGTGGCCATATTTCAAAATAACCCTGTCTAAAATTTGTTGTTCTTCTGTAGAAAAACTGCCTTCCATTTTCTTTTCAGCTCGATAAATTTCTGTCGGATTATAATCAACCCTCTCTTTTTCAAATTTTATAGTAATCTTTTTTTCCTTGACCATGTCAGTTAGCACCTTTTCCATAGTTACGGGAAATGGACCCATGGGTAAAGCCTTATAAACATCGCCGGTCAATGATTTTTGAAATTTTTCATAAAAATCAAAATCAACGAAATATAATAATTTCGCCAATTTTTTCTTACCCTTTACCTCGCCGCCTAGCTTTTCGGCGAGATATAAGATAACTTCTTTATATTTTTTTTCGCTAATTTTAGTCATATTTTTCATTCGCTACATTCTAAAGCTATTATACCATAAAAATTATTTTAAATAAATGCGCTCTATGTGATTGTATTTTTACAAGCCGTAACCGTGAGCTGATTTGCTTACTTTCCAATTTTACTATATCACAAAATAAAGAACCCCGCTCGTCGTTTGCTTTTTGATAAGCATAAAACGTGCGGGGTTTTGTTGTTTCGGCGACCTGTCTACCGACACTACCCGAGGAACAAAAAACCGCCGGAACAGCCGCCACGGGCGCCAGCCAAGCTGTCCGTGCCGTAGAAGCCAAGTTTGGCGTCAAATGCCCTGAAGAAGAACGAATAGCCGGTGGACCGCCACTGCAAAGCGGCTAAGTCCAGACCCGGGGTATTCCAGTCACGAGCCAAAATGTCGGGATACATCACCATAGCAATGGGAGTATCTATGCCGGAGAGGATGAAGCCCTTCGGCAATATTGA
The DNA here is from genome assembly GCA_030698385.1 of bacterium. GTDB lineage: Bacteria > Patescibacteriota > Patescibacteriia > Patescibacteriales > XYC2-FULL-47-12 > JAUYLZ01. The sequence goes on from JAUYLZ010000031.1 coordinate 34,457, forward strand.
CATTTGTTCGCGGCTGGCGTGAATGGAGAATCCCTGAAGCGGATTGGGAAAGTGAAGTCCGATAACCGGTCCTTCCTTCATCCGACTGATGAGCTGGTCGTGCCGACTTCCGTCAACAACGCTAACTTCATTCGTCAGGGTGCCTTTGCGGCGATTATAGAATTCCCAATTACCGAAAGTCTTGGCGTAGCTGTTATTAACACCAGCCAGATACAGTTCCAATTCCGCCCCGAGATCATTTGTGACGAGCTTGGGCAAAACAACCGGTAGACAGACACCGTTGGCGATGTTGGCGATCTGGGAGTTTTCCCTGATCATTGCCAGCATACGCTCGGTTTCCGCCTTTAACTGTTCGGCGGTGACTTCGCTGTCAATACTAAGACACTCATGCAACCGCAGAATGCGATAGGCAAAGACAATTTCTTTTTCAAGTTTGGGCTGATCCAGTCCGAAGTTCCTGTTAGCATCGCAGACGTTGGCCTGCAAACCTTCGGGAATCCGGCGACCGTGCTTGTCAAAGAACAGACTAATAGCGTCTTTGATCGTTACTGTCTTTTTGCCTCTAAGCCACGCATCCCATACTTCCTGACCGCCTAATTTGTTGATGGCGGCTTCCACTTGTCCGAGAGTTACTTCTCCGTATTTCATTGTGAAGCCTCCTTTGCGGACTTTTTGTCCGCTTTTGAATTTTTCCTCTGCCCGAGGATGAGGATTCTTCTATTCTAAAAGAATAGTTTACTATATCATCATTATTTATAAAAGTCAAGCCTAAATTACGGCTAAAGTAAGCACATCTAATTCAAATTCGATTCCCCTCTATAATAAATACAAAAAAAACTTACCTAAAATTGGGTAAGTTTTTTTAAAAAATATTTGCTCGGGGACAGGGATTCGAACCCCGATTAACTGGACCAAAACCAGTCGTCCTACCATTAGACGATCCCCGAATGTGATATTAAATTTT
>JAUYLZ010000048.1 GCA_030698385.1 bacterium
AGAATACTTTAATGAACTTAAACAGGAGAATAAGCTCTGGAATCTGCCGTTTGTTTATGTTTTTGGTAAAAGCGATCAAACCGCCATTGTCTATGGCGCCAATGTATATCCGGAAAACATTAAAAAAGCACTGGAGCACGAGGAGATTAGGCACTTAGTATCTGGGAAATTTACTATGTTTACAGACTTAGATGACAATAATGATCAAAAGTTTTGCATTGAAGTCGAATGCAATGGTTCTGATTGTTCAAAAGAACTCACGCAAAAGATATCAAATAGAATCCATCAAACACTTATAGGTTGTAACTCCGAATATAGAAGTTCATATAAAGGCACAGGCAAAAAAATGTACCCCAACATTTCACTGTCACCTAAAGGAAATTCTAATATTATTAATCAACGCGCAAAACACCCCTGGTCAAAAAAACCGAAACATCAATAAAACAAAATGCCCACTTTTATTGAAATTAGTATTCTCTTTTTTTCTGTAGCCGTTAATCTGGCTCTTCTTGGTTTTGTATATACAAGAAATCCCAACAGTGCCACTCACCGCCTTTTCGCATTATTAGCACTAATAATTAGTCTTTGGACAATCACTAATTTCTATTCTTACAACATCAGTGATCCACTAACCGCCATATGGTTAGTGCGTGGTGTTATGTTCTTTGCGACTCCTCTTTCGGTTACATTTTTTCTTTTAATGCATACGTATCCAAGAGCAACAATGTCTTTATCAAAAAAAGCTGTTGTCATTTGGTCATTTCTTACTCTAATAACAATGGCAATAGCAATATCACCTTTACTTTTTACTAGGGTTGAATTAACGCTAGGCTCCGCACCCAAACCGACACCTGGCCCCGGGATGATACTGTTTATCCCAATAGGAATAGGAACAATTCCTTTAGGGATGTTTTATCTATTCAAAAAATGGCGACGAGCAGCCGGAATAGAAAAAGTCCAGCTCAACTTTCTGCTTATCGGTGTGTTAATAATGTTTGGACTCATAATTAGCTTTAATTTTGTTGCGGTAAACGCATTCAATTCAACTCTTTTTATACCTTACGCAGCTCTGTTTGTTCTTCCCTTCACACTCCTAACCTCTTACACCATAATCCGCCATCGGCTGATGGACATCCGCTTGGCCATCGCCCGTAGCTTGTCATTCTCTTTCTTGGTCGGAGGCTTTTTTGTTATCTACGGCGCCGTTCTTGTTTTCGCCGTACCTTATCTGGCCACCATTCTAAATATTCCCGAAACCATCATCGCCGCTATCGGCGCTCTGCTGTCCGTTGTTGTTGCCCGCTACGTCCAGGCCGTCTTGCGCCGCGTTACGGATAAGTTTCTCTTTCAACGCCAGGCAGACTACCGCGCCGCTCTGGTCAAAATCGGCCAACGTCTTTCCCGCACCATCCAGATAAATGAAGTCACCGACATCATCCTGCAATCTATGCAAAAAGTGGTGCGCACCGAACGTGTTGTTATTTTCCTCCAGGATCAAAGCAAACAACATTTCTTTGCCAGCACGACGCGGTCGGTTAAATTAGATCGCTCGATACCTCGTAGTCATCTCCTGGTTAAACATCTTAGCCATTCCCAAAATTTAACCGTCAAAGACGAACTGCCCATCATAATTGAAAGTACCAAACGGCCGGAAGTCGCTGACGAGCTGAAAGCCGTGCAGAAAAACATGGAATGGTTGGACGCTTCCGTTGTCATGCCGCTTTTTGTCGATAAAGGTCTGACCGGCTTCATCGTGCTGGGAGATAAGTTATCCGGGCAACCTTATTTACACGAAGACATTGAATTCCTCTCCGCCCTGGCGCCGCAAGCGGCCACTTCCTTGGAAAACGCGCGTCTTTATAAGGAATCATTGGAATTCGGCGAAAAACTGAAAACCGAAGTTAAGCGCGCCACGCATGAATTGGAAATTGCCAACCAACAGCTCAAAGATCTTGATAAGGCCAAAAGCGAATTCTTAAGCATCGCCAGTCACCAACTCTACACCCCCTTAACCGCTTTGCGCGGCTATATTTCCATGATGATGGAAGGGGACTTCGGCAAACTTTCAACCAAGCAAGAACCCATTATGGATATTTTAAATAAAAGCGCCATGCGCCTGATTGAACTTATTAAAAACCTACTGGATATTTCCCGCATTGAAAGCGGCCGCCTGCAATTAAACCTCGAATCAATTGATTTATCGGAAATGGCCAAGGAAATGGTGCAAAACCTGATGCCCAACGCCATGACCAAGAAACTGAAATTGGAATATCACGAACCATCCCACGAGCTGCCGCATGTTATTGCCGACCGCGAACGCATCCGCCAAGTCACGCTCAACTTCATCGACAACTCCATTAAGTACACCGACCAAGGCAGCATTGACGTCTCTGTGAAACAAGAAGGCGACGAATTGGTTTTTGAAGTAACCGATACCGGCAAAGGCATCGCCGCCGATGAGATAACAAAGTTGTTCACTAAATTCACCCGCGTCGGCGACGCGTCGAAATATCACACCGAAGGCACCGGACTCGGCTTATACGTTGCCCGCCAGATAATCCGCGAACATCACGGCGACGTAGAAGTAAAAAGCCCCGGCAAAGACCGAGGCAGCACCTTTATCATGCGCGTGCCCATCGAAGGCGCGCCCAAGAGCTTAAAACTGGGCGATAAAGCCACAGTAGTCATCAAAGCCGCGGAAGCGCAGGGGGCGGCAGCGGCAAAACCAGACCAACCTGCGAAATAGAGCAACTGTCAGTTTACATAACCCGAAGCGGCGGTTAAGCTGACCTCATGATCGAAGTGGAAATAAACATCTCACCCGACGAAGATGGCGTCAAACAGCTTATCGCCAAATCTGATTTTATTAGAGAAGATATTTTGACCGACATTTATTACGACGACCCCCAATACTCCCTGACCACGCACGACACTTGGCTGCGCTCCCGCAACAACCGTTTTGAACTAAAACTGCCGCTCAACCGGGAAACTATTTCACTCCGCGCCGTCGATCAATATCGAGAGCTGGAAACTAACGCGGAAATTAAAAAAGCTCTCAACCTGCCACCGAAAAAAGACTTGGCCGAATCCCTAGCCGAAGCGAACATCAAGCCTTGCGCCACAATAGTCACCACGCGCCAAGTATATAAACACGGTGAATTTACCATTGATCTCGACGTTACCGATTTTGGTTTCTCCAAAGGTGAAATAGAACTACTGGTAAAAACCGAAGAAGAAATAGCCTCCACCAAGAAAAAGCTCACTGACTTCGCCGCAGAACACCACATCGCCTATGACATCTCTGGCGCCGGTAAAATGCCGCAGTATCTTAAAACGCATAATCAAAAACACTACAACGTCTTAGTTGCCGCCGGAGTGATAAAAGGGGAGTGACAATAATAACTGTCATTGCCCGGCTTGACCGGGCAATCTATAGTTAAAATACTGGATCCCCGGCCTAAGCCGGGGAATGACAAATATTAAAAAAACTTATGGAGTTCAAAAAACTGCAAAAAGAAATTCTATACAACGCTAAAATGTACGAAGAAAATTTTAAGATAAAAATTGATGAAGATTTTTCTGTTTTAAAACTTGCCGAAGAAATGGGAGAGTTCTATCAGGCTCTCTTAATTCACCGCAAAAAATGCCGTCCGGAAAAATCTCTTCCAACCAACGAATCGAAACAGGCGCTAGCCCATGAATTAGCCGATATCTTTGGTATGGTAATAGTAATCGCCGATCGTCTTAATATTGACCTAGAAGAAGCGCTAAACAAAAAATGGCTGGATCATCTGCCAAGCAAATAGCCAAGAAAACTTTAATTTTCCAGCGCCTACCCCTAATATGTAGGCAATGAAGCTTCAATCGCTTTTTATTGCTTTTATCTGCGCCACGGCAATCATCGCCGCCGGATTTTTGGCTGTGCCGGCCGTTTTTGCCCAGCGCGTCTGGCCCGGCGTTAAATTAGGCCAACATAATCTGGGCGGAGTCGGTTACGAAAACCTACCCGGCCTGCTTGCCAAATACAACGAAGAACTGCGCGCGCAAACCGTTGTTCTGAACCTGAATAATCAAACGGCTAAATATACTCTGGCGGAACTCGGCGTTAGCATTGACGCCCAAAAGACACTTGCCGGCATCGGCAGTAACAACTGGTCAAACCTGATCAACAACTACACCTTACGCCCGTCACTAACTGTTGACACAAACAAACTTAACGAAGTGATGGCTCAAACTTTT
>JAUYLZ010000045.1 GCA_030698385.1 bacterium
GCACTAATGCTTCAGCAGAGTCGTTTAACGCAAAATTAAAAGCATTTAGATCGATAGTCAGAGGAGTGCGTGATATCAAATTTCATCTTTTCCGAATCGCCAAATTATATGCTTAGTCCAGCAATATTCTGTATGACCCCAGAAAGCCAGATAAAAGAGTGGTTTAAAACAATCAACATTGCCGGAGTTCCGCTCGTCCCCCAGGAATTGTTAAATGCTATTTATTCCGGACCATTCGTTACGCTAGGCAAAGAGGAGTTCAGCAACAGCCAAAATGCCAATATTCAAAAATGGAGCGCGTACATAAAAGGCAGCGTAAACCGACAGGCATTTTTTGAGAGAGCTTTAGACTGGGCGAGTAAGGGAAATATTGATGACTACATGAGTATTCATCGCAATGATAAAAATATCAATGAATTAAAAAAATATTTCAACAGCGTGATTGATTGGATCTCCGGTGTATTTATAGATGTTGAAAGTGAAATGCAAGGGCTAGAGTGGGGACGGTTATATGAGGAGTATCACAAGAAAGCATATGACTCCAAGAAAGTGTCAGCCGAAATTTGTAAGCTCTATAGTGATCCGTATATCAAAAACCGCAAAGGTATTTTTGAATTTATCTTAGGAAGTTCTGTTGATACGAAATTGCTTGAAGTCCGAATTTTTGATGAAGCAACCAAAAAAGCGGTTTACGCGGCACAAACCGCTAAAGCAGAGAAGAAGGGCAGATCAAACTGCTCACATTGCGCTATTGGACACGACGCAAACAAAGAGAAAATTTGGAGTTTGAGCGATATGGACGCCGACCATGTAGCGGCTTGGAGCAAAGGCGGCGCGACTTCGGCTAAAAATTGTGAGATGTTGTGTAAGACGCATAATCGAGCAAAGGGGAATCGGTAGCCCCCGCTAATATAAAAAATTATGAAAAACCTAAAATTCACAAGTTTAGCGGTAATAGTAATTCTTTTTGGCACAGCGCTCATCGAAGCTGTTCAGAAAAAAAACTGGCTGGAAGTCATGCTTTTTTTGGCCTTAGTGGCAATAGCGCTTTGGGCGGATTTTAAAAAGAGCTAAATTTTTAATTATCGTCAAAGACAATTTTAAATAAATTTATGACTTCATACAAACACACTCAAATCGGATACCTGATGTTGGTTGTTACGCTGGCTGTGCTGGGGCTTTTTACATGGATTCAGATTACGGCCAGAGCTGAGCCGCCATCGGTCAATTCCGGAACAAATTTTGCCATTACCGCCATAATGGCATTAATCCTATTTATTCTTGTCTCGTTTACTGCGCTGACAACGTCCATTGATAAAAAATATCTTCAGATTAAATTTGGCTATGGAATTTTTAGGAAAAAGTTTCTGCTTAGTGAAATAGTATCAGCAAAGCAAGTAAAGAATCATTGGTATTATGGCTGGGGCATACGAGTGTGGTTTTGGCCGTATATGTTGATTTACAATGTTTCCGGTTTTGAGGCGGTTGAAATAACCATGAAAAACAGCAGAATATACCGCATAGGGACAAATGTCCCAAACGAGCTTGAGAACGCAATTAAGCTCGCCATGAATCCGTAATGAAAGAAGAATTTGCCGCCAAACTCGCCTGCCCGGACTACCTCACAGACAGGCGGCAGTCAGGGGTATTTTTAAACAAACATCGCTAGTATAAAAAATTATGAAATATTATCTATCATCCTACGAGATTGGGAACGAAACTGAAAAATTGAAAACCCTCATCCCGAAAGGGAAAATCGGTTATATCCCAAATGCTCGGGATTTTACCGGCTCTGACCCAGAAAGACGCGCCAAACGAAATGAAAAAGATATGGGTTCGCTTCGTGAACTCGGTCTCGAAGTTGAGATGATAAACCTCTGCGACTATTTCGGAAAGCGGAATAAGCTAAAAAATAAACTTGAAGAACTTGGCGCGATTTTCATCAGTGGTGGTAATGTTTTTGTTTTACGGCAAGCGATGAAATTGAGTGCGCTTGACGAAATTTTAGAAGAATTACGAGATAGAAATGATTTTCTCTACGCTGGTTATAGCGCCGCTGGATGTGTCCTAGCGCCAAGTCTTAAAGGAATGGATATTGTTGACCCCCTTGATACTCCGTATGACGAGCAGAAAGAAATTCTGTGGGACGGATTGGGATTTGTTGATTTTCGTTTTATGCCACATTGGGACTCCAATCATCCGGAATCGGCGGGTATTGAAAAAGAGATTGCGTATTGCAAAGAAAATAATATTCCATATCAAGCGATTAGAGATGGCGAAGTTATAATTATTGAATAAAATAGACGAGGCCGCAAAGTTACTTGCAAAAGCGAGGCTTGCAAATCAAGCTTCGAAAGAACCAAAAAATAAATTTATGGATTACAAAAAACCAGCAAAATTAAAACCAGGCGATACGGTGGCGATTGTGTCTCCGTCTTGGGGAGGCCCAAGTGTATTTCCCCATGTTTACGAACATGGCCTTAAAATTTTAATCGCATGGGGGTTAAAAATTAAAGAGTTTCCGACTGCGAGAATGGACGCTAGTTTTTTGAGAGAAAATCCGCAGGTTCGCGCAAAAGATATTAATGACGCCTTCGCCGATCCGGAAGTTAAGGCTATTTTCGCTTCAATCGGCGGAAACGATTCTGTAAGAATTTTACCTTTTGTTGACAAAGATATTGTTGCGAAAAATCCGAAAGTATTGATGGGCTATTCCGACACTTCAACGCTCCATGTGTTTGCTAATTTGCAAGGACTTGTAAGTTTTTACGGCCCATCAATTATGGCTGGATTTTCGCAAATGGAAAATTTACCGGAAAGTTTCAAATCTCATGTTTACGAAATTCTCTTTGAGCTGAAAGAAAGCTATGAATACAAACCCTACGGAAAATATTGCGACGGCTATCTTGACTGGTCGAATAAAGAAAACCTTGGAAAAACAAAACCGATAAAAACGGACGATGGCTGGCATTGGCTTCAAGGAAATACAAAGGTTCAAGGTGAACTATTTGGCGGTTGTATAGAGGTTTTGGAAATGATGAAAGCAACTGATTTTTGGCCATCGCAAGATTTTTGGAAAGGAAAAATATTTTTCCTTGAAACTTCTGAAGAAAAACCGTCAATCCATTACATTGATCATGTGTTGAGAAATTACGGAATGCTCGGCGTGTTTGACCAAATAAGCGGTTTTATTTTTTCCCGAGCCAGAGATTATTCCGATGACGAAAAAAAAGAGTTAGAGCAGAAAATAATTTCCATTGTGGCAAAAGAATTTGGTAAACCAAATTTGCCGGTCATTGCAAATTTTGATGTCGGACATACCGATCCGCAACTCGTTTTGCCGCTCGGCGTGAAAGCGGAAATTAATTGTTTGACAAAACGAGTTTCATTAGTTGAGTCTTGGACTGAATAATGAACCGCCGAATTTCCGCCCCCCCCGCTTTAATCATTTTGATTTTGCTCGAAATAGTTTTGAATTTTGTCCGGAAAACATCGCTAGTATAAAAAATTATGAAAAAAAATAAAAAACAGATAGCAATTTTTGAAGGGAGAAATGTTAGGCGGATTTGGGATGACAAAAAAGAATTGTGGTATTTTTCAGTGATTGACATTGTGGCTATTTTAACAGATCAGGCAGATTTTCAATTGGCAAGAAATTATTGGAAAGTGCTGAAAAACCGCCTAAAAAAAGAAGGAAGTCAAACGGTTACAAAATGTAACCGGTTGAAATTGGCGGCTGAAGACGGGAAAATGCGCGAAACTGATGTGGCGGACACGGAAACATTGTTTCGCCTTATTCAGTCAATTCCATCGCCCAAAGCCGAGCCGTTCAAACTTTGGCTCGCCAAAGTTGGTTATGAGCGGGTGCAAGAGATGAGCGATCCGGAAAAAGCGCTTAATCGCAGCCGCGAGTATTGGCAGAAAATGGGGCGGGATCAAAAATGGATCCAGCAAAGAATGATGGGTATTTTTAAACAAACATCGCTAGTATAAAAAATTATGAAAAAAAGAATTCTACTACTCTTTGGCGGACCCAGCAGTGAGCATGAAGTTTCACTACAGTCAGCCAAGTCTGTTTACAGCAATCTCAATAGAGATAAATATGAAATTTTACCGGTTGGCATAGATAAAAACGGCCAATGGTTTTTTGCTAATACGCAAGATTTTATAATTGATAATGTTGATTATTTAAAAACTAAATTAAATACGGATAAAATGAAGCTGGTGACGCTGGAACGAAAAGACGATCAGTTTTTTTTACAAAATATTGCCGGCGATGAAGTTGCGCAAGTTGATTTGGTTCTGCCGGTGCTCCACGGGCCATTTGGCGAGGATGGACAGCTGCAGGCCGAACTTGAAAACATCGGCGTGCCTTATGTTTTTTCCGACTCAAAATCCAGCAGTTTGGCGATGGATAAAATCAGGTCAAAAGATTTGGTTAAAAAAAATAATATTACAGTCGCGCCGGAAATAATTTTGCGTAAAGGTGATAATTTTGATCCAAAAGATATTATTGAAAAGTTGTCATTGCCAATCGTAATCAAGCCCAATGAGCTGGGGTCTTCGGTTGGGGTCACTATTGCCAAAAATGAAAAAGATTTGGCGCAAGGAATTGCCGCCGGTTTTGTCTACGGCAATACGGTACTGCTGGAAAAATTTATCGCCGGTCGGGAGCTGACAGTAGCCGTTATCGGCAACGATACTCCGCAGGCTTTGCCGGTGATTGAAATAATACCAAAAACATCAGACTGGTTTGATTATCAGGCAAAGTATTCAACCGGCGGCAGCGCCGAAGTTTGTCCGGCAGAAATTCCGGATGAAGTGCGTAGTAGAGTACAAAGGGATGCTATCAAAGCTTTTGAGATAATTGGCTGTCGTGATTTGGCTCGCGTTGATTTTATCTGGAGCAAAGACGATGATGAGTTGTATTTTCTTGAAATAAATACTATTCCCGGTATGACGGACGCCTCTTTAACGCCTAAAGCGGCCAAAGCGGCCAATATGAGTTTTAAAGAGTTTTTAGATAAAATCATTGAAATCGCAGAAAACAGAAGGGGATAATTTTAAAAAGGGACGAATTGCTCGTCCCTTAAATTGTCATCGGTTCATTGAGTTTTTTAGATCTAGCAACTTTATGCTGTTGCTAATTTCTCCAGCCGTCGTTTAATTATACTTTCTCCAGCTTCATTTAACAAATTTTTTTCCAGCATTTCTTCGTAGATTTCTGTCTCGGTTTTAACCCTTTGTGCAGATGCGGCGCTAGATATACGACTCTCAATACATTTTCGATTATTACATGGTTGATGATCCAATGATTCTCTACCACAATACGAGCAACGTGTTAAACAGACCATGATTTAATTTCCTTTCTAAAGAACAAATTTGAGATATTTTAAATCTCATGCTAAGTTTAGCACGTCAATAATTTGTTGTAAAGAATGTGTGTATTAACTACTTTTTCTATGAACAGGCTATTACTTATTACTGATTACTTAAAATCATGACTCCAGCTGAAGAAATCAAATCAAAGCTTGATATCGTTGAAGTTATTCGCGAGTATATACAGGTTAAGGCCGTGGGAGTGAACTTTCAGGCGCGCTGTCCGTTTCACCGCGAAAAAACTCCTTCTTTTATCGTTTCGCCGGAAAAACAAATTTGGCGCTGTTTCGGTTGTTCCAAAGGCGGCGATGTTTTTGACTTTGTGATGGAGATTGAGGGTCTGAGTTTTGTTGAAGCTCTGCGCCAGTTGGCGGTCAAGGCCGGCGTTACGCTGAGACGGCAAGGCAACCAAAGCGCTCAAGATACGAGTAAACGCAACCGCTTGCTTGATGTAATGGATCTGTCGGCTAATTATTATCATCAGTTGCTATTAAATTCCCCGGCCGCGGCCTCGGCGCGTAAGTATTTGGCAGAGCGGGGATTAAAAAAACAAATAATTGAAGAATTCAGAATTGGCTTCAGCCTGGATAGCTGGGATGATTTAAATAGCAAACTAAAGAAAAAAGGCTACAGTGATGAGGAAATTTTTCTAGCCGGCATGAGTGTAAAAAGCGATCGCGGCGGCAAGTACTATGACCGTTTTCGCGGACGCATTATGTTCCCAATCAGGGATGTGTCCGGGAATACAGCCGCCTTTACCGCGCGCGTTTCGCCAGAGAAGGAATTAACTGAAAAACTCGGTAAATATATAAATTCACCGCAGACCGCGCTTTATGACAAAAGCAGAATGCTGTTCGGGCTGGATATGGCCAAACAAACCATCAGAGAAGCTGGCGCGGCTATCATCGTTGAAGGCCAGATGGATGTCATATCATCATTTCAGGCGGGAGTGAAAAATATTGTCGCCAGCTCAGGCACGGCGCTTTCAGCTGATCAAATCAAATTAATTAAACGCTATACAAACAACATACTATTTTCTTTTGATATTGATGATGCCGGTCAGATTGCCGCTGAGCGCGGTATTGAACAGGGGTTGACGCAGGATATGAATATTAGAATTATAAAAGTGCCGGGCAGCAAAGATCCGGATGAATGCATACGTAATAATCCCAGAGATTGGCATCAGGCTATTGCCGGCGCTGCAGCGGTGCAGGATTATTATTTTGAAAAAATTTTTACCGGGCGCAACATTCAAGACATACAGGAAAAAAAAGAGATTGCCGCCAAGTTGCTCTCAGTTATTTCTCGGATTAGTTCTTCAATTGAGAAAGATAGCTGGGTGCAGCAACTTGCCAGCCGTTTGAGCATAAATGAATCTGTCTTGCGTGATGTTTTGAACAGAAAAAAAACAACCCAAAAAAACAGCGCGCAAGCAAGCGTCAAACAAACAACCGAGCCAGTTGTTAAGGAAAAAAGCCATGAAGAAATGTTGGCTGAGTCTCTTTTGGCTCTGCTTTTACGCTACTCAGACCATTTCGAATACGTTGTGGAGAGGCTTATGCCAGCTCAGTTGGGCAGTAATATCTATCAACAGTTTTACAAAAAGCTAGTAATATATTATAATAAAGTTGATAGTACGGTATTTAATTATCAGCAGTTTAGGTCGTGGTTGCACGACCATATTGAATATGAACAAGAGTTGCGTAATTTTGAAGCGTTGGTTGATACGCTTTCTCTGATTGCTGATAGAGATTTTTACGCGATGGGTAGGCAGACTGCCGGCATTGAAATCAGGAAAATAATCAGGCAGATAAAGATAAAATACTATACCCAGCGCATGCATGATTTGGAAGTAGAAATGTCAAAAGCTGAACGCGGCGCCGATGAGGAAAAATTAAAAAAAATTTTTGACGAATTTCGCGGCGTAGTTGATGAGATGAAGACAATCAATATTTAGTTTAGACAGCCGTCAAGTATTTTTATAGCAATCTAACATTAATCCTAGGTATTTTTAAAAAAATTATGTCCGCAAAAAAAGTAACCAAAAAAACTAATAAGCCGTTGAAAATTTTCAAGAAAACTGCCAAGAGTGAAGTCAAGAACAAAAAAAAGACAAACCAACAGAAATCAAAGACTTTTACCAATCTCACGAAAAAGAAGACGGCAGTAAAACAACCGGCCAAGATCGAAAAAAAAACATTAGGAGAAGTAAATAAGTATAAGCACTATAATCGAAAAGTTAGCGGAAAATCACTGCGCCGAAGGATAATCAATAAAGAGCAAGCAACCAAGCCTGATGAGGCTCGCATTGAAAGTCTGATAAACAAGGGGCGTTCGCGCGGTTTTGTTACCGAGACAGAGTTGTTGCATTCTTTTCCGGCTTTGGAGGATTATATTTTTGATTATGAAGTTTTTTTGGAAAATTTAAACAAAAACGGTATTCAGATAATTGAAAATACCGAGAATTTTTTAAACGTTGGCGTTACCGAAGAGGATGAAAAACACCAGATAAAAATGACAGAATTTGTTGATAATTTAAACAGCAAAAAGAAATTTGATATTAGCGATTTTTCTTCAGACTCAATTCAAATGTATTTGCGTGAAATCGGAAAAGTGCCTCTGCTGTCCAATGTGGAAGAAATAGAGCTGGCCAAGCGCAAGGAAAAAGGCGATAAAGAAGCTTGCAACCGGCTGATTCAAGCGAATTTGCGTTTGGTTGTTTCAATTGCCAAAAAGTTCGCCGGCGCCAAGGGGTTGAGCTTGCTTGATTTAATTCAAGAGGGAAATATTGGTTTGTTCAAAGCGGTGGAAAAGTTTGAATATCGCAAGGGCTACAAATTTTCCACCTACGCCACTTGGTGGATACGCCAAGCCATCACGCGCGCTCTCGCCGATCAGTCGCGCACGATTCGCATTCCGGTGCATATGGTGGAAACAATTAATAAGTTCCAGCAGATGGAGCGCCAGTTGATTCAGGATCTTGGCCGTCAGCCGGTACCTGAAGAAATCGCCGCGGAAATGGGTGAAGAAGTGGATAAGGTTCGCCATATTATAAAAATTTCTCAAGACACCATTTCACTGGAAACAACCGTCGGCGATGACGAGGAAGACTCTACTCTGGAAGACTTTATTGAAGATGTCAAAAATGTCATGCCGGATCGTTCAGCCGCGTTAAAATTATTAAAAGATTATGTCCGCGATATTATCAAAGAGCTTTCACCGCGCGAGCGCAAAATTTTGGAAATGCGCTTTGGCCTGGTTGACGGCGTCTCGCACACGCTTGAAGAAGTCGGGCAGGAGTTTGAGGTAACGCGCGAGCGCATCCGTCAGATTGAGGCGAAGGCGCTGGAAAAAATTCAAAAAATGGCCGGTATTGAGAAGTTGCGCGATTATTAGAATAAATTCAGAATGCAGAATTATTAAAAAATAAAATAACAATAAAAAAAGCCGCTCCAGTTGGGGCGGTTTTGG
>JAUYLZ010000046.1 GCA_030698385.1 bacterium
CCAAAACCCAAATGGGAAATCGTGAATTTCAAATTCTCAACATTGGCCAAAACCTGCACCATACTGCTTTGCGCGGCAATAACTATCGCCAACATAAAGACAACTAAAACCGGCTTGCGAAAATACTTGCGCAATTTCCAACCGGACCAAGAAAATCTTTTCTTTGGCTCTAAAAAGTTTATGTTGTTAGAATCTGAATTAAACATTATGTTATATTATTTTGTGCAAAACATTATGCCTCCGGCTCTAAGGCTGGCTGCGGTTGTTCAGTCTCTTCGTTCTCTGCTTCATTTTCATCTGAGCCGCTATTGTCTTGAATAAGTTCTTCGTCAATAATTTCTTCCTCGGTGTTTTCTTTTTCTAAAATTTCCTCTTCATTTAAACCTCCTTCAATACTTTCTTCGGGCTCGGTTGATTGTTCTGCTTGGTCTTGCTCTTCTTCACTAGCGCCTTCTTCTTCAGGCTGGGGCTCATCAGTTGCTTCTGCTGCGTTTTCCTCGTCCGCGCCGCCATCAGCTTGAGTGGATTCTTCATTTATCTCTTCTGCTAAATTTTTATCAGAACTTTCTTCAATTACTTCTTCAACTTCACTATTTTCTTCTTCTAAACTTCCCTCTGAACTATCCTCGTCCGTGGCATTATCTTCAACCAAAACTTCCTCTTTACTGCCTAAATTTTCTTCGATGTCTTCCTCATCAACAACTGCTTCTTCACTATTTTCTGCGTTGAAATTTTCACTCGTCGCTGTCACAGCCTCCGGGTCGTAGTCAGGCGCGCTTGAGTCATTTTTGGACAAATTGGCCGCGCCCGGCGTGCCGCAATTATAGAGTTGCGCGCCAGCATCCCAATAACTTTGCATTAAGGCCAAGTCAGCCGGCGTCATAATGGTCGGGTCGCAGGTATGCCAGTTGCTCGTCTGCGTACCGTCGTCTGGCGTGAGGTTTCGTTCCATGGACCACTTGCGAATTGGATCACTTGCCTTCAACCCTTCCGGCCACGTAGCGCCCACTGCCGCTGGCGTCTGATCAATAATATCACCCACCAAATTCTTCAAAACCAACGCCCCATTATTACTGTAATCATCAGCCAAACTCACGCTTGAATTCGCGTAATCAACGGTAACATTAACGTTGGAGTCATCCTCCAAATAATTGGCAATAAGGTAATAGCCGCCAGCCGGTATGCTCGCGCCGGTCGGAATAATGATTGAGCCATTGCTCGCGCCGGCATTTTCAATATACCAGCGGCCAATTTCAACCGGCGAACTGCCAAGGTTGCGCAGTTCAATCCATTCATCAGCAGTACTGAAGTTGTCGTCATAACTGCCCATCCACATCACTTCGTTAATAACCACGCCGCTTTGTTCATTATCTTCGCAGACATTGTGTTCATACTTAATTTCCAAAAAAGCATAGTCCACGTCCCCGTGTGTCTGACCGGCTTTGACGAGCCGTAGTCGCAACTGCACGTTACCGGCCTCAGCTGGAGTATCAATAAAAGACAGCAGACTCTCTGTCTCAGTCAGATCGTTGGTTGTTTCCGCCGGATCCCAAACCGGTACCCATTCACTGCCATTCCACCACTCAACGCTCATAGCCACGCCGAGTTCGCGATGCTCCAGAGTTAAATTTACCTCGTTAATAACCGCGTCAGCGGGAATATCATTAAAAGTCCAATCCAAATAAATAAACTGGTCTTCGTCAACAACATCTTGGAAGGCGCGTGCGTCATCACTGACGGCTGTCAGAGCTGTAACATCAGTACCGTTATGCAAGGTAGCCGCGTCCGGCACTTTGCTGATTGTTTCGCTGACTGTATTAATCTCCCCGACACACTGATTCTCCGGCGGTGAAGGACAGTTCAAAACCGGCCAGTAAACGCTCTCATCGCCGTCAATTAACAAACCGTAAGTGCTGGTCGCGCTGACGTCAAAATGGCGCAGAATGGCCCCTTCTTTTTGAATGGGAAAAGGCTTAATATAAGTTGTTTCAAAAATCGTATCAGTGGTTGAAGTGGCTAGCATGCGCACCGAGAGCTCATCCGCATCCGGACCAACCGGTGAATCTTGAGAATATTTATCAAAGGCCAAAGCCGAATATGTTCCCGGGCCAAGGTAGAGTTCATTATAACGATTGCCGGAAAAAGTGGTATTATTTAAACTAATAATAACATTGAAATCACTAGTATCGTAAACCGGCATAGTCTTGTCCTGAGCAACATAACCCTGAATCGCCCGCGCGCCGCGATCAGAAGTCGGTGCGGAACTGCCCTCAATACTGACGGTCGCGCCCGGTGTCGTATCCGCGGCGTATACTTTTACCGGAAAAGGAAGAGTTTCATCAAAAATCACCGCTTTGGTTGAAGTCGCGCCATCAACCATTACCTCAAAATCAGCCGCGCTGATGTAGTCCGGCCGGGTAAAAATCAACAGCTGATCGCGCTTGGCGACAAAACTTGTTTCAATGCTAGCGAAAGGATCGCCTTCATAAAGATAGACTTCTCCTTTGGCCGCCGGCGTACAGCCGTTAATCGTATAATTAACCATGCTGGCCGTAACATTAATCACGTGCGCTTCAAAAGCCTGAATGCTAAACGACTGCGTCCAGACCAAAGCCAACAAGGATACAATCGCGACCGTCCGCTTGGAAAGCGAAATTTTTGGAAAATAAAAATTAGGCAAGCGCACCAAAAAACCCCGTTTTTTGGTGGCGGTTAAAAAATTTACCGATAAACTGTAACTATTTTCTTGTAACATTTTTTGAATCACTATAAGCATGGGATTCAAACTTTTATTAAAAACTATTGATTTATATTGCTGGAAAACTGCGAGAGCTTCCCCAAGTACGGAATACGCAAGGTCTGGCCGCGAAATTCTACCGTCTTGCCGATTAATTTTTCATAAGGTGTCGGCGCGTCGTCAATATTATTCGCGTCGCCCTTGGTCTGGAACGTCCGGTCATTAATTTTTATCACGCGGTGAATGGTAAAACTCGCCTGTCCATCAGGCCCAGATATATCATTGATAAAAACTACGACATTGCCGACTTGGATATCGTCCTTACCGCTGGCGCCTTGAATAAAAACCACATCTCCTTGCTTGAGCGCCGGCCACATTGATGATGAGGTAATGGAGGCAATCGGGTATTCGGTGCGCAGTATCTTGGACAAAACTGTCGGTGTTCCGTAGACAATGGCGAAAAATATCGCCAGATAGATCAGCCATTCCAATACACCTTTGATAAACTTATACTGCTTGCTCTGGTTTTTTGAATTTTGAACTTTTTGTTTTGAGCTGGCATCAATCTCGCTCTTGGAGAGAGAAGGAATAGTGGAGAAGGCATCGGAGGAAGCGTAGGAGGGCTTGCTCTTGGACGCATTTTCATCCAAACTTCCGTCTCTCGCCAAAGGCAAGACCGAAGAGCTTTTTTCCTCCTTATTATTAATATTTATAATGTTCTTTTCTGCAATCATTAGTTTATCTTTACCAGAGCTGTTTTGGCAGTTTGAAGATCCAGACACTGCCGGTATAAGTCTCACCCACCGGCGCTGAAGGCGGCATATACAAGCTGAATTCCAGCTTTTCACTATCTCCTTCTTTCATTGTAAAATTATTTTTGTTCAGCTTAATCAACTCAGCGATTGAGCCGAACTTCCAAACGGAGATAAAAGTATCAACGCCCGCGGCCTGCAGGTTGATAAAACGCGTTACCGACTTATCCGCCGACATATCGCCAAAATCCAGTGATTCAGTCGTTGGATTCACGCCAACCGCGCGGTTGCCCTCAATCACCAACACCTGAGTGTCATACTTATCAGCGACCACAATCTGAACGATAATTATAAAAGCGATAAACAGCGCAAATCCACGCCAGACCTTTTTGGTCAGGGTTGTTTGTTTTATGCGCTTTAATTTTTTTAAATCTTTATCTTGCGATTCTTGTCCCGAATTTATCTCCGGTGAATCTGATTTTTTTTCTAAAGAGCTGCTATTTTTTGGCATGGGGGCAGTCATTAGGTCTTCCATATGTTTCTCCTACTTATTAAATTAATTACTCATCTCCTCCTCCCACTATGTTACGTGAGAGGAGTTTTATCAGTAATCAATTACAAATTGTCTGATTATTCTTCACAAATGGCAATGTCGCTCAACTCGTCTTCCAAATCGTCAAAGTCAGCCGCGTCGTAGTAGTGGCTCAAACTGGAAGCGATGTTATTTTTCAGATAGTTGGTTGTATCTTCATCAGTACCTACCCCCACCACGTAAATAGTGGCGCCGGCCGCTTTGGCAGCGGTTGCCGCCGCAATGGCTTCGTTCTGCGCGTTGGTGGTGCCGCAGTCACTGCCGTCTAAACAGCGGTTAGGTTCGCCATCGGTGATTATAACCATAAAATCCGGTGAAGACGCGTCGTCTCGATCGCGGACACTGGCTAATTCAATGGTTGCCAGGCTGATGCCGTGCGCCAAGTTGGTGAAACCGTCGCGAACCAGATCGTCAATCGCCGCTTTGAGCGTCACGCCGTTATCGGTTAGCTCTTGATCAAGCGTAGCCGTATCAGCAAAACTTGACTGTCCGCCGTGGACGCCGGGAGTAGAGAGGCTAAGCGCATCAACGAAAGCTTTCGCCGCGGTCTTTAAAGTGCCAAGTTCGCTATCATCAATTGAACCGGAGCGATCCAAGACCATCATCACGTCGGCTTTTTCATTACAGCCGATGCCCGGCGGCGGAGAAATATGGTAAACTTCCAACCAGAGATCACAGCCAAAGACTTTATGTTCGTTTTCCAAGGGCTGAATATAGTCTAATGGGTCAACACCGTCGTTGATGCCTTCCACAAAACTGGCCCAGTCCTGCGCGCAGTGGTCGCCGAAGCAAGGCACTTTCAGATCAAGAATCCAGCTGTCTTCAAGATCGTTATCTGATTTGGCTAAACGGCCAAAAATAGAGTTCCAAACCCAGGTATCATCACTTGGGTCGGCTAAATTATCACCCTCGTCAATTGAACCAATCTGATGAAAGGCGTCCAATTCTTCATCGTTTTCAACGCCCTCGTCGTCAGCTTTATGCTTGGATAAATAAGGGCAAAGCAAAGGCAACTGTCCCCAGCTTTCATCCTCCGTTAATTCACGAGGAGCCGGGCCGCAATCAACAACCTCTTGTCCCTGATCATTCAGGGAAATATGGCCGGTCGCGGTCGGACCGACTAAGACCTGGCCGTCATCGGTCGTGATGCCGCACTTCGGCTTCTGACGAATAAAATACTCCACGTCATCAACACGGCCCTCAGCCAAAAATGATTCTGATAACGCAACGTCAAACCCTTCATAGAGCTGTTCTTGCGGGAAAACGGTCCCGAAGTCAATTTCTTCCAGCGGCACATTCAACGCGTTCTCAATGCGAGCGGTAACGTTGATGACATGAGCTTCAAACGCGCTCATGCCGACAACGCCAATGGCGAGCGCGGCAACGGCGGCTAGAGAAAGAAAAAATTTCTTTTTCATATGAACTTCTTTATTAATAAATAAATTTTTTATTATGACTCCCTCCGTCCCAATGCCCATCGGAGCGAGAAGCCAAATAAAACTCAATTAACTAGTTCTCAATGTATGCGCTTCCTGCAAATGGAGTGAAGTCAACATTTACTACGTCGTTAACCTGATCTGACGGATCAAGATCGCCCCACCAGTTGTCTTCAGCATCCACTGCGGCGCCGCCGTAGTAGTTTACGTCATCGCCAGTGCCATTGCTGTAAATGCTATTGAAATTGACGCTCAAGCTGCTTGAACCATCACCAAAATATCCAACACCTTCAAGAGTGTTATTCTTGATTGTATTGTGGTGAACAGTATTGTTGGTTGGATAGTCATTGCCTGAGCCAACACCATTACTCGTAAGAGTATTGTAGCTTACCGTCATGTTGCTGGAATTATTCATGAAAACACCAGTCAACCAGGTATTAATGACATTGTTATTAACGAGCAAACCAGTAGTGGTGTTAATAGCGTTTACCACACCGCGGCCACTGCCAACGCCAGGACCAACAATGGTATTGTAAGATACTACTGCGTTATCAACACCAGTGTTTACATAAACACCAAATGTTTCACCTAGCAAAGTTGAGTCACCAAGAGTCAAACCGGTAACGGTAACGCCATCATTATCAATGATAACGCCGCCGTTCAAAGAAGTGCTAGCCGGACCGCTCACAGATGCGAGAGTCAAATTATCTTTATTTACGCGAATAGGAAAGCTGTCAGTATTGTCATAGCTAGAAGCGACACAAACAGTCTGTCCGGCGCTTGCATTATTAATAGCAGTCTGAATGCTCTGACCAGCGCCAACAGTCGCATCACAGCTTGGAGCGCTATATGAACTTAATTTTGCACCAACGATAACTGATTCTTCTTCACTAACCTCGTTCACGCCGCTAACCTCTACCCACAGGTCACAACCGAGCGTCTGGCCTTTCAAAAATTCAGGGAGTATATAAGATTCTGGGTCGGCAGTCGGATTATTCTGGTGAACGAATGACGGCCAGTCCTGCGCGCATTCTCCGCGGAAACACGGTACCGCTAAATCAATGGTCCATATATCTTCGTAGTCTTGCTCCGCTTTTGAAAGACGGCCGGTTACATCAATATTAAAGTCATGGAATGAGTTAAGCCCTTCACCG
The DNA here is from genome assembly GCA_030698385.1 of bacterium. GTDB lineage: Bacteria > Patescibacteriota > Patescibacteriia > Patescibacteriales > XYC2-FULL-47-12 > JAUYLZ01. The sequence continues at coordinate 6,672 of JAUYLZ010000046.1, forward strand.
TCATTGTCCGGCTGTTGATCGGGGTGCTTTGAAAGGAACGGACAAAGGTTAAAATAACACTTCTCAAAGTACGTAGAATCGTTGTCCCGGGTGTCCCAATTTTCGTAACACCAATGCCGCGCGGCAATTTCATCACCATTAAAGTCGGCATCAATAGCTTCCGGTCGTGGTTTTGGCTTCTGCCGAATAAAATACTCTACATCATCAACGCGCTCCGCTTCACGAAAAGATTCGCTAAGCGCGATACTAATGTCACTGTAGAGTTTTTCCTGCGGAAATACAGTGCCAAAATCAATTGCGTCAATTGGCACATTCAACGCGTTCTCAATCCGAGCGGTAACGTTGATGACATGAGCTTCAAAGGCGCTCATGCCGACCACGCCAATGGCGAGCGCGGCAACGGCGGCCAGAGAAAGAAAAAGTTTCTTTTTCATATAAGCTTCTTTATTAATAAATAAAATTTTCGCGATTAATTGCTCATCCCCGCCCGCTCACGCGGAAACGGGCGGTGCAAGAGCGATTAATTAGTTGTCTAAGTCGTTAAAGCTGATCAAATTCTGTTCAAACAGATAACTGGCCGGATCCCAGGCAGTCATTTGTGTCGTATCGTGATCGCTTGAGAGTACCAGCCAAACCTTGCCACCGGTCGGATAATTGTTGTCAAACGGATGCGGAATATCATAGCCCAAGTCGGTTGAACCGTTCAAAGCGAGCGCGCCACTGCCATTAGTGGTACCGCTAACGATTTCCGTTACCAAAGTGCCGGTACCGTCGCCAACCGCGTTACCCACACCCTGCGGCCATGGATCCGGAGCATAAATTAAACTGTACGCAGTGCCGACGGCCAAACCTTGCGCGTTCAAATCATAGGTAAATGAATTGCCAAACGGCAGGTAGGTCAATAGACCGCTGGTGCCATCAACAATTGCTTCCCAGGTTTGAGGATTTTTATTCTCCAGCGCGACCGTGTATTCAACTGTTTCGTTAATACCGTTGACTTCCACCCAAAGATCACAGCCCAAGAGTGTACCCTTCAAAGACGGGTCAAGCTTATAGGCTTCCGGATCAGCAGACTCATTGTTAGAGTGAACAAACGTTGCCCAGTCCTGCGCGCACTCGCCCTCAAAACAAGGAGCACGGAAGTCAATTTTCCAGGTGTCCAAAGTGTCGCTTTCTGACTTGGCCAAACGGCCTAAGACCTGAGTGCTCACCGTGTCGCCCAAATTCCAGCCGGTCAATGGACCATGGAAAGCTGGGATACCAACACTGTCGTTTTCTACCGGTTCATCGGTTACCTCATGCTTTGATAAGAACGGGCAAAGCATTGGCAACAGGTCGTAGTTGGCTTCATCAACGCAGACGAACTCGCCGGCCTGATTTTCAGTCACACGGCCATAGGGAGGTAACTGTGTATCTTCTTCATTATTTCTGATACATTTCGGCTTCTGGCGAATCATATAGTTAACATCGTCAACCCTGTCCGCGTCCAAAAATGAGCTGGAAAGAGCAATGTCAAAGAAACGATCAATGGATTCCTGCGGAAAAGCAGTGCCATATTCAATTGGATCGGTCTGCACATTGAGCGCATTCTCTATTCTGGCGGTAACGTTGATGACGTGCGCCTCAAAAGCGCTCATGCCGACAACGCCGATAGCTAAGGCCGCAACCGCGGCTAAACTTAGAAAAATTCTTTTTTTCATAGCATTTTTTCTTAAGTAAATAATATAGTTATTTTCGCATAGCACATAACGCGTAACGCAAAACGTGAAAACGTTATGCGCTCTACGATATGCGTTATGCAATTTCAAATAACTTACCCCGCCCCTTGCGGGCGATGGATTTTTTCCGAAAAATTCGGAATCGACCTTTTCTATTCCTGCTAATTACGAATGTACAAATCCATTTTCGAGAAAGCGCTAGAATATTACATCACCACAATTTCTAAATAATGATTAGTATATTCGTAAAAAATTCGTAATTAGTAGGATTAAAAAATAAAAAAACCTCAAGGTTAAAACCTCAAGGTTAACAACAAAAAATAACCTTCACACAAAAGTTTTTAGGCATATTTTCCCACTTTGTCATTACATTTTCAAGCATTTAGATAAGAGCTCCTTATGAGTTTCTTAGTCCTTTTTAAACTAAAGTTAGCCTTTCCTACTTTTTCCTAAGCCTCCTTTTTCTGCTACTTTTGTTTACTTTGTATGAATGAATTCTAACAGGCTTGGCCGTTTAGTCAATACAATATTTTGTGCCAAACCTTAGACAAAATTTAACAAAAAATTAATTATCAACTTTTGCCAAAAACTAAATGTGGTATGCCGTGCGCGGTTTATACACAATCTATCTACCCATACCAATAGTTTTCGACAGGACTGTCAATTTGTGATCCGCCAGTTGGCGGACAAGTTTCAAATCTTTTAAGCTTTCTTTCTCCGCAGACACAGTACACCGCCGCCAATCACAGTCAACGCCATTAGTAGCGCCAAGAACTCGCCCGGGCTAAATCCGGTTTCAACCAGCTTAATGCCGGCGACTTCTATTCCTTTGACTAATATATCAGCCTCTGCCCGCAAATTAGCGTGATTATCAGCGCTCAGAGTAGTAATATTTTTGTAGCTGGCCGGCTCAATGTCTTCAGACAAAGTAACGGCGTAATCAAAAACTTTAATCGCGCCCGGCGCCATATCGCCAATCGCCCAAGTAATGGTATTAATATTATTTTCTTTAAAAATTATGCCATCCGGCAAGACATCGGTTACTGCCACATTAATAGCGGTAACGCCGCTGTTGTTGGCCGCGACGATTTTGAAATTAGCCTCGCCGCCCGGATTAGCTGTTTCCTGCAGAGCGGTCTTGTTTAAAGTAATAATTGGCGCTCCGACGGTAATCGGTTCAATAATAGAACTTCCACTCGACGGCGCAATGTTGCTGGATCCGCCGCCTCCACCGCCTCCGCCGCCGCCTCCGCCTCCACCGCCTCCGCCGCCGCCTTCGGTATTGCACTGAGCCGAACAGCCGCTTGCCTCGCCGGAGCCGTCAGGCGTAGGCGGGTCGCACTGCTCGCCGGCATCAACATTACCATCGCCGCAAAAAGGCTCCGGCGTAACCGATGATTTATAATTAACAAAATTATTATCAGCTGATACGGTGCTGGAAGCAAGCGTCAGAGGACTAACCGGCGCCAATAACTGCTCCCAGCCGCTTGGCGCGACTTCATTTAACAAATAATCGCCGGCTTGCAGACCGTTAAATTCATAGAAACCCCTGCTATCAGTAGTCGTTGACATAATACCGGTTGAGCCCTCGGCGATTCTTGACAAAGTAATGGTCCAGCCGCTCGCGCCGGTCCAATCGTCAGTGGTGGAAGCCAGCCCGTCTTCATCTTCGTATTTATAACCGGAAATAGTTGAAGGATTTTCTGCCAAACACTGCGCGGAACAACCGCTTGCCTCGCCGAAGCCATCAGGCGTAGGCGGGTCACACTGTTCACCAGTCTCAATAATACCGTTGCCACACACGGCCGGCGTTTGGTAATTTACAAAGTTATTCCCGCTGGAATTTTCACTCGCTCCCAAACTGATAACGCCCGGCGCCGCCAACTGGTTCCAGCCGTTTTGCAAGTTTTCACTCAAAGTATAATCACCGGCCGGCAGTGAAGTGAATTCAAAATAGCCAGCCGCTGAAGTGGAGGTCGTCGCGTTCGGCGTAATACTCTCGCCCGGACCAAACAGACTGATAATCCAGCCGAAAAGCCCGGTCCGATCATCGGTGGTTGAGGCCAGTCCATCCGAATCAGCGTATTTATAACCGGAGATTATCGCGTTATCAGGGCTTGGTCCATTTAGTTCGCAAATATTTGAACAGCTGTCTTCGTCATTATCATTGCCGTCATCACAGGCTTCGCCAAAACTCGTGTCAGGATAGCCATTGCCGCAATACGGCAGATAGTTGCCAAAGTCATAACCGGTCAAATCCTCGCCTTCCAGCAAGGTGATATCATAAGTCGCCGGATCCGGATAAGTCTGCAGGTAGTCAATGCCAGCCGGCGCGCTCTCACTCAGAATGTAGTCGCCGGACAAAAGACCGGAGAATTGGTAACAGCCATTTTCATCGGTAACCTGTTCCAAAGCAACGCTCGCGCCGGTTAAGACAATCGGCCAGCCGGCCAAAGTATTGTCATCGGTCAAATCACTATCGGCGTTTTTGTCGTCATACTTACAGCCGGCAATTGAGCCGAACTCACAGATACGAGTAGAAATAGTGTCATAAATTCCAGCCAGATCATCGCCGGAGGGCGCGTGAAAATATTCAGCGCCGGTAGTTTCTGCGATGTAGAGCAACATTGTTTCATTAATATCGCCGTTACTGCCGTAGCCAATGGTATATATTTTTATATTTTCTAAAGCGGCCGCGTCAGCCTTGGCTTTGGCATAATCAACATCAGCGGTGGTTTCACTACTGCTGTTTCCATAGGGCTGATTAGCTCTGCCGTCAGTCAATAAAATTATCACTTTAACCGCCTGCGGGTTGGCATTGGTTGAACTGAGCTCGTCAATCGCCGTCTGCAGGGCATCGCCGATGTTCGTCAACCCGTCAGCGGTGAGCGCGCTAACCGCGCTCTGCGTGGCGGCATGATCGCTTGATAGCGCTTTATCCAATGTAGCATCGGTTGAGTATGACACCAGCGCCGACTGGTCGTTTGTTCCCAATAAATCCAAAAAACTGTTCGCCGCGCTCTGGGCCTGCTCCAGCTTGCTTGGGGTGCCGGGTGTAAATACCGACGGCTTTGCCGGAATTGCTTTCGCGTCGCACCACTCCGGCGTCACATTATAATCTTCATGATAAACAAACTGAAAAGTATCAACGACCCACTCCAACGAGTACCAACCGCAAGTGTCCGGACTGCCTTCAGCGGCCATACTGCCGGAACGGTCCAGAGTCAGGACAACATCAACGTTTGAGGTGCAAATGGCCCCCGGTTGCGCTTTAATAAATGTCGGCTTCACTACAAAAAAAAGACTGCTCAATCCCGCCGCCAGCAAAACCAGGCCGGCGACAACAGTCTTTTTTTCTAATATTCTAGTTTTAAAACCCGTAAAAGCAGTGTTATTTTTTTTGTCAGATTTAGAGATACCGCCATTATTCAGAGATTTCGGGAAATATTTTTTATACGGGGCAAGATATTTCTGCGCTCCGCCTTTTTTTTCAACAAAGAAAACATTTGCTTTCTTAGTAAATCGTTTTTTACTTGCCAAAAAAAATTTTATTGCCTTTTTGCTATTTTTTTTGAAAAACTTTTGCAGAAGCTTTTCTTGTTTCAACAACCTTTTTTGAAACTTCAAAATCTTTTTCGCTAACTTAGTTGCGTATTTATTGATTTTTGTCTTCCTCATATGGCTGTATTTTTTTAGTACAACCTCCTTTTATCTCGCCAAATCCGCTAGCGGGCGGATTAATTTTTATTAAGATTTGCTAAAGCTGAAACTCCCGTTTGCTTTTCTTTTTTGCCGGTTTACTGACATTTTTTGACGCTTTTTCTTTTTTCATCATAGTAATCTTCACGCCCGCGCCAATGATAATAATTACCAGAACAAGCAAGGCGATTTTTACCAAAAGCGAAGAACCCTCGCCAAAAATTTTTATTCCTGATACCAAACCCTTGCCACTGCCGACATTGAAGTAAAACTCTTTTTCGCTAATTGTTGTATTATCGCGCAAAAACTCCGCCGTAACATAGTAACGTCCGTTTTCCAGGCTGGCCGTCGGCAGTTCAATGGCCGGAATTTCATGCAAAGAATGCGGTATAACCGCCGATTCGTTCTCCGGATAAGGAAATGATAAGGAGTAAAGCGTCTTTTCTTCGGTCTTTAGTGTCAGCTTTATCTCCGGTTTTAAAGATACATTGCCGGTATTATCATAAATGAAACGAACGCTTAGAGCCTCGCCCTTGCTAATGTCATAGCTTTTTGGAATAACCGACACGTCCAGCTTAATATCTTCTTCATCGCTGACAACAATAGTCACTTCGCGGTCAATTCTTTGCGATACGGAAGTGCCTGATTCATCCGACTCGGCTTGCTCAGGCGCGAGCTTTTTGGCGCTGACATAACCGGTATATTCGCCGTTCGGCGTATCAGCCGGAATGTTAAAAACAACATTGACATTGGCTCTTTCGCCGGCGGCCAGAGTCAGTTGCGTAGTAGTGGCCCGAAAATCATCGCCTTTGTCTTCATCTTGCGGTAAATAAAAAAACGCCCAAGGAGCAATGTCGCCTTCGGCCTCAACGGCAATATTGGAAGCGCTCTGTTCGGTATTTACAATAATCAAAGTGTCCCGAAAAGACTCGCCGCGCAAAGCATTGGTAATAACAATCGGTTCAGTGGTTTGGCCGATTGCCTGAACCGCGGCCATTGGCGCTAAAATGCTAATAACAGTTGTTATCAGCGCGAAACTAAAAAACTTTTTGAAAAACATATGGGTATTATTTAAATAAAATAATAAAACTTGTGGAAAAGTGTCTATATCTTATCAATCTTGAATGAATTAAAAATTTTTGTCAAATGAGTAAGTTTTAAACTTGTTCCGATTTTATCGGAACTGTTTAAAACTTTTTCTTGCTCTCTCAAAATGAAGTAAAAGTTTAAAACAGTCCGCCTCACTCGCCTCGCTTTGCAGGCGAAGCAGGCACGCTCGCAAGTTTTAAACTTGTTTTGTGTAAACAAAACTGTTTAAAACTTTTACTGCGCGCACACGGCAAAGGGCGCGTAATCGGCGGTCAGAGTCAGCTCGCCGGCAAAGTACACCGCGTCGCTACTGGCGGGGAACTGTTTTATCAGCGCGCCGAAATCAACACCGGCTAGCTCGCCCAAGCCCAGCAGGTTATTCAGAATTGCCGTTTCGTACGGCAGATAAAGAGTAACCGGCGCGTCAGCGCCCACTCTGGCCTGGTAACTGATATTCCACTCCATGCCGGTTTTGCCCAGGCCAAAATCGTTTTGTGAGATTTTAATTTGCAAGTTGGTATTGCCGGTGTTTCTAACCGTCGGCGCGCTGGCGCCAGACCAAACAGTGTCGCCGGCCAGAACTTTTAGTTCGTTTTCGGATATTTGACCGTACTGAATGGCCGTGAAGTCGTGTTCAAAAGAGGTCAGCCTTAAATATTGAAAATCACCGGCAGACGTATTTTTTATACCGCCGCTATTGGCCGCCGCGACGGAGAGGTGGTAAATCCCGGCCGGATCGTTATAAGCGAGCGGCATTTCCGCGCAAAAAACCGCGGCTTTTTGTTTTTGTAAAAACCCTTCCGAACCGCAGACATTTTCATAGCCATATTCCGGACCGTCCGGACTTTTTCCCCAAGTAATCAGGCTGTTATTATTGTTTCTAATGTTGTCGCACAGCACGGCGGCCGACTCGCCGGCCGGCATTTTTTCCAGGCTTAAGGCGGCTTTTTGCTGTCCGCACATCGGTCTGGTTGAACTGGCGTTGGTAAGAGCGGCATCATCGGGATAAAAAACCGCCGCCGTCACGCCGCTAATATTTTCTGCGCCGCTCGTATCAGCAACCAAAGCGCACACCGTCACGCGCGTATCAACCTGATACTGAGCGGAGGGCAAGAACTGCGCGCCCCGCTGTGTGTCATCATCACTAATGTCAATAGACATCTGCCACTGCGCGATAATACTCGGACTGATGATATGCAAGCCGCGGGTGAATGTAGCCGGCACTGTTGCGTCACTTGATGAATTACTGACGACATCAACGCTTTCTTCAGCGGCTGATAAAACTTCCTCCGGCGTAGTTGTGGCTTGAGAGACATCAGACGGCGTAGTTGTGGCTTGCGAAATATCAACCTCCGGCGCGCTGAGAGTCGTAGTAGCGGCGCCATCCTCAGTCGCGATGTTTTCGTCCGTGGTTGTCGCTGTCTCAGGTTCGCCGGCTGTTTCCGCCTGATCAGTTTCGATGACGGTTGTTTCTTCTGTTACGGCCGGCCATGACTCTTCTGCCTCCTCGGCCGGAGGAACTTCGGTTGTTACCGCCGGTTCAGTCGTGTCATCAGCTGTTTCAGCCGTCTCATCATCTGCCGGCGCCGGATCAATTATCTCCTGCGCGCCTGCCTCGCCGAAACCAAATAAAGGCGGGTGGGACAAAGAAAAACTGAAAATAAACGCAAAAATAACAAAAACAACAATTATCTTGCTTTTTAATTGTTTGAAAATATTTTTCATATTTTTCTCCTTATAATTAAGTTTTAAAATATTTTTCGTGTGAGTCAAGTTTTAAACTATTACGATTTTATCGGAATTGTTTAAAACTTTTACTGAAGTTATCAATAAACTGAAACTTAAGTAAAAGTTGAAAACTTTTTCTTGCTCTCTCAAGATGAAGTAAAAGTTTAAAACAGCTCCC
>JAUYLZ010000052.1 GCA_030698385.1 bacterium
AAGAAGCCGGCATGAACAAAGACAGAGTTTTTTCTTTTCCGACCTCGCTAGACGCCAAGGATTTTGTTCAGCGCCGCATTGAGGAAGGTGATTTGATTTTGGTAAAAGGCTCGCAGGGGATACGTATGGAAATAATAGTTAAAGAAATTATGGCTGATCCAAGATACGCGAAAAAACTTTTGGTAAGACAGGATGATAAGTGGTTAAAAAAAGTTTAGAGATATGTTAAAATTATAATATGACAACACAGGAGCAAAAAAATAAAGCGGATTTTAAAAGTCGCGATATCACCGGTGAACGTGATAAAGATTTTGCTGAGTTGCTCAGTGAGCGCGAAAAGGAAAATATTATTGACAGAAGTCTGAAGGAAATTTACTCAAGCGAAAATTCTAAAAGTGATGATGGCATGCCAAAAAATTCAACACCCTTAATCCAGCGAAGAAAGCTAGATCCTTGGAAGCGGATTTCCATAACTTTTGTTTTTTTGTTGATTGTCATAACCGCCGTATCATGGTATGTTTTTTTTCTTTTTCACGCCGGCTCAAGGCTCAATACTGATGACATAACTTTTCATATAGTCGGTCCGCAAGAAGTTGTTGCCGGTCAGGAAGTTGTTTATGAGCTGCAATTTAAGAATTTAAGCAATTTTAACCTGCAAGATATAGAAATTAATCTAATTCACGGCGATAACTTCATAGTTATAGATTCTGTGCCGGAGGTGATTGAACGCGGAGCAACCTGGAAGTTGGACAGTTTGGCCACGAAACGCAGCGGCCGGCTGGAGATCAAAGCAAAACTAATCGGCGAAATAGATAGTGAGTATGATTTAAACGCGATTATCAGTTACCGCCCGGAGAATTTCAGTTCAAGTTTTAGCAGCGAAGCTAACTATAGAGTAAAAGTATTATCCACCGGCATAAACCTTGAAATATTATCTCCTTCTTTTTACAACATCAATGATGACACGGCTATCAATATCGATTATGTGGCCGAAAAAGATAATTTTATCCCAAGTTTTAATGTCCGTCTTGAGCATGGTGAAAGTTTTTCCATGAATGGGGAGAGTGAAATAAAAGTGGAAAATATCACCGACCAAAAGCAAACGATTAAGCTGGGCGGAAAATATACCAAGCAGCCAAGCGCCGATGAAGGTTTAAAACTGGTGTTTTTTGTACCAGCAGAAAATTCGGTTGATGAAAATTTACCAGAAGTCAATAGTGAAATTGAGATAAAAACTATTGAGCATATTTTTGCAAAGTATGATGTCTCAGCGCCGGTGGCCGAAGGAGCATTGTTGCTGAACTTGACCGTGAATGGATCTGATAGTGGAAAGCCAGTCAGCTTAGGCGATACGCTCAACTATGTTGTACATTACAAAAACAACAGCGAAGCCGAACTAAAAAATGTAGTTATCATTGCCATTATTGATTCTCCATTAGTTGACTGGAGCACGCTAAAAGATAGTAACAAAGGAGAGAAGCGGGGCAATGCGATAATTTGGACAAAGAGCGAAATACGCGGTTTGGCTGAGGTTGGTCCGGACGATGAAGATAGTCTTAGTTTTTCTATCGGTCTAAAAGATATTGAAGCAGCCAAAGATATATCATCGTCAAATTTTTCGGTTACCAGTTCGCTTGACTATAGCATTGATGGAAAGATAAAAGATTCTTATAAACCGGTTTTCAGTTCCACGAACAAAGTAAATACAGATTTGATTTTAAAAAATGAAGCCCGTTATTTTGACCACAATAATATTGCGGTTGGCTCAGGTCCATTGCCGCCAAAAGTCGGCGAGAAAACCAGCTACAATGTGTATTGGACGATTAATAATACTCGTCATAATTTAAAAAATATAAAAGTCATCACCAGTTTGCCGGCTAATATTAATTGGGAAAATACCTTTAGCCGCAGTGTTGGAAAAATAATCTACAATAGCGACAGCCGCGAAGTTGAGTGGTCGTTTGATGGCATGGATGCGTTCGCTGAACCCCCATTTTCAGTCTTTACTATTAGCTTAACTCCGCAAGAGTCGGAGAAAAATAAAATTTTGACAATTTTGAATGCTACTAAAATAACCGCCATAGACTCAGAAACCAATGGAGTTATCACGCTTGAAACAAACTCAAAAACTACCAATCTTGATGACGATAAAATTGGCAAAGGGTATGGAAAAGTTGAAGAGTAACTTGTGTTCATAGTTAAAAAAATAAGATAATAAATATCCCCTTTTTATTACTTGATTAAAAAAACCAATTAGTTATAATAAAGTAGTCATAAAAGGGCTGAAAAAAATGCTCTTATTTATTAAATAAATTTTTATGCCAAAAATAGCCAAACCAAATTCAATCGAAAAGGAGAAGAATTATTTAACTAGGCTTTGTGATTTGGCCATTACCGCGGTGACCGCTCTGATATTTTTTCTGGTGCCGCTTTTTTTTACTGGATTAGTTTCTCAAGGAATGATCTTTGAAAAAATGATATTATTTTATCTTTTTTTATTGATCGGCATGGTAGCTTGGGTGACCAAAGGCATTGTTTCTGGAGAGTTAACCGTCAAAAGGACTCCGCTGGATATACCGATAATAATTTTGACTGTCATACTTTTCGTTTCATCATTTTTATCGGTTGATAAAAGCGGCAGTTTTTTAGGCTTTTTCAGCGCCACTGCAAAAAGTTTTATCGCTTATACTTCTTACGTCGTTTTTTATTATTTTTTGGTAAACAATATCAACGCTAAGCGAGTAAAGATTTATGCCGTTTCAATACTTTTTTCTTTGGTGCTGGTTATTTCTTTCTCAATGTTTCAGGTAATGGGAGTATTTCTCTTGCCATTCGCCGCGACAAAAATAAGGTCATTTAATCCAATCGGCAATTCATCATCATTGGGTATGTTTGCGGCCGCGATCTTGCCGCTGATCGCGGTGATTTATCCCGTTTTAATTAGTGAAAAAAGACACAGTATTATCGGTAAAGTGGTTGCGGTCGCTTTAAGAGTTTTGGTTTACGCCTTGGCGATTTTATCTTTGACATTGCTGTTTATTTTGAATAATTTTGTTTATTGGCCGGCGGCGATTATTGGAATTATTATTGTTTTAATGTTTGTGCTTTCAAAAATTATTACTTTGAAGTCAAAAGATACAATAATTCCGATTGGCATATTCTTATTTTTGGTTATTTTTTTAGTCGGCGGTAATTTCAATTTAGTTAATGTTGACCTGCCAACCGAGGTAAGTTTATCAAAAGATTTGTCATGGAGTATCAGTAAACAGAGTTTGAGCAACAAGCTGTTAATCGGTAGCGGTCCGGCTACGTTTGACTACTCTTTCGCGAAGTACCGCGGTACTGACTTTAATGTTAGCAATCTTTGGTCGGTGCGTTTTGACACTGCCAGCGGCTATCTTTTTGAGATGCTCGCCACGGTTGGTATTTTGGGAACATTTGGTTTTTTAATAGTAATGCTAGTCTTTATTAGTGTTGCTTTTATCGCTTTGATGAAATCAACTGATAAGACCAACAAGCTTTTGTTGCTGGGGGTTTTTTCCACGGTAGTCGTGCTGGTGATAAATAGTTTGCTGGCGGCGGTTATCGGTACAATAATTTTGGCGATTGTTTTGTTTGGCACGCTTACCTTTGCGCTGATAATGAATGATTATCCGGAAAAATTTAAAGAAATTAAATTTTCGTTTCGATCCTCGCCTAAGTACGCGCTGGCGTTTGCGGCTTTATTTCTTTTGGTTAGCGCCGGAGTTGTGGTTCTGTTCACCAGCGGTTTCAAAGTTTATCTGGCAGATTATTATGCCAATCAAGCAAACACGCGCGAGAGCATAGACGGAGCCATTGTTGATTTGGAAAAGGCGATAGCTACTTTTGACAAAAACGACCAGTATTATCTGCAGGGCGCGCGTCTGTACCTTGCCAGAGCCAATCAAGAAGTGGCGAAGGGGCAAAGCGCTGATGTAGGTATAATCCAAAATAATATGGCCGCGGCAATTAATTCCGGCAAGAAGTCAGTTGAACTCGCTCCCAATAGCGTGGTTAATCATGAACAGCTAGCTGTTATATATGAGAATGCCGCTTTGTATAATATTTCCGGTTCGCTGGAGTGGGCAGAGAAGTACTATCTGGAAACAATCAGTCTTGAGCCTGATAACCCATCTCCGTATATCAGACTGGCTCTGATAAAGGTGGCCCAAGCCAACCAAGAAACAGCTGAAGATGAAAAAACTTTTTTCTACGATGAAGCTATCAAATACTACGATCAAGCTATCGCCAAAAAGCCGAATTTGGCGCCTTCTTACTATGGCTTAGCCGCTGTTTATGAGAGAACAGGAGATTTGGACAAGGCCATTGAAAATATGAACCAGGCGTTTTCTTTATCTTCAAATGATATTAACTATGCTTTTGAAGTTGGCAGGTTGTACTTCAACCGCGGCGTGATTGAACAGCAGAATAATCCTCCTACAGTAGTAGAGACGCCATCTGTTCCTGAGGAGAATGCGGATGGTGAAGAAGTAGTTGATGGCGAAGAAGCGCCAGAACAGCCACAGGTTACTGGTAATAAAATCATAAAAAATGCCGATCTGGAATTGGCAGAGCAGATATTTCAGTCAATTATTCAAGCAAATCCTGAACACGCTAACGCCGTCTATTCTCTGGCTTTGATTTATGAATCCTTGGGCGAAAAACAAAAAGCCATTGATGAGTATGAAGTACTGCTAAATATTGTAGAAGACGAACCAACCAAGGAAGCGATTAGAGAAAAATTAAGAAATATTTAGATTAAAGTTAAAAAAACCACCTCTTACATACTGTTCACTTTTAAAACCGAAATGACACCAATGCAAAAGATTGACAATACCGACAAGTCATGATAGAATTAAATTTAAAACTGTTAACAGCAGTAAAATTTTGTCCATTAAAAATTTAAAAGGAGTTGATAAAGTTATGAATATATCAAAAGAAAAAATCAGGAAAGCCATCGTAAATATGATCCATGATAAAATTACGCCAGGAGTTGTTTTTTTAGTAAGCATTAAAGATCAAATAATTTTTTATGAAGCTTTTGGCACAACGAATTATCAGGACAAAGGCACAAAGTTGGTAACCAATGATACAATATACGATATTGCGTCCGTTACAAAAATAGTTACGGCGACAGCTATTTTGATGTTGCTGGACAAGAAGTCTATATCAATTGAAGACAAACTCGCAAAATTTTTTCCGGCGTGTTCGTATGGCGATAAAATTACGATTCGCCATCTACTTACACACACCTCCGGTATTTCAGTTCAAATGTCTAAGTTAGCAAAGTTAAGCACGCCACAATTAATTCATCAAGCAATTCTTAACGCGCCTATCAGTAGCCAACCGGGCGCGCAAGTAATGTTTACCAACGCCAATTCCTATTTGCTTGGAAAAATTATTGAAACAGCATCAAAAGAGCCGTTCTCAAACTTTTTACAGAAGGAATTACTTCAGCCGCTTAATATGTATAATACTTTGTTTTGTCCACCAAAACAACTTTGGTCTAAAATAGCGCCAACAGAAATTACATTGGAACGCGGCTTGATTCAGGGTAAAGTGCATGACGAAAGTGCCTTTGCGCTAGGTGGGTCTGTCGGACACGCCGGATTATTTTCAACCGCAGCCGATTTGAATAATTTTTGCAGACTCTGGCTTCATGGGGGTGTATTTGACAGTCATCGCATGTTCAGTGAATCCTTGGCGCAAGTTGCTGTAAAAAATCAAGTGTCAGATGATCAGCCAGAAACTGGCTTCGGCTGGATGTTGAATCGGGGCTGGATGGGAAAATTCGGAGCACTATCATTTGGGCATACGGCATTTACCGGTCCTTCCATTATAATTACCCCGGACCATAAGATGAGTGCCGTGCTAATGACTAACCGCACTTACCCACATCGCGGTAACGCGGATAGACATGTATATCAAGAGAAAATAATGGATGCTTTATTTGAAGCAATGATCAACTAAAAAAATTAGTTTACAAAAGGAGTAGTTCAATGAGGTCATTAAATGGTTGTATTCCGCTTAAATTGGTGTCTATGGAAAATTTGACGCCAACACGCTATTGGGAGATATGCCCGCTAGACAACAAGAGTTCATTACTTTTACACTTACTGACTGGCGCGATAGATATTCTTAATAGCGATGAAGTTATTGTTATTCAAAAATTGTTTGAGGATGGAGAAATTTTTAATCTACCTGATTCAGTGAAATTTTGTTTAACAGAGAGAGGATACTTATCAAATCCGGAAAGTGAACAAATTTTTATTGATGACCTTGCTAAGCGACATCAGGAACAAATTAGAAAAAAACCAATCGAGTGTTTTATCTGTACGACTTTTAGTTGTCCACTTGGTTGCAGTTACTGCTTTGAGGGCAAGTTGACTACTGAAGCAAAAGCAAAAGCAATTAATACCGAACAGATTTCTTCTATTTTTAAAAGTATTGAAAAAATAATAGAAGAACAAAATCGGCCATTAAAAGAAATTGTTTTATTTGGCGGTGAACCATTGTTACCAATAACAATGAATGCGGTTAGTGAGATTCTCAAACAGGCCGCTGATAGAAATTTTAAGGTAAGCGTTTGCACTAGTGGCATTTTTTGCGAAGAATTCTTGCCTTTACTTAGAGAATTTAGTGAAGTTGTATCAGTCGTGAGAATAACCATCGATGGAACGCAAGAATACCATAACTCCTTGCGTACGCTTCCTAGCGCTTTTGAAAGAGCAGCGATTGGAATAGATAGTTTACTTCAAGCAAATATTCGCGTAATGACGCGAACGAACGTCGGAAAGCAAAATGTTGATGTTATACCAGCTATGGCTAATTATTTTGTTGAGCGAAAATGGACTAATTATCCAAATTTTGAAGCTATCATAACTGGTATTAAAGATCGTGGCTGCCTCGGAGATAAAGGACAATTATTTCGTGAGGATGAATTAGCCTTTCGATTTCTAGAAATGCGATCTCGTTTTGAGGCGATTCGTTTTTTGCGGCCAGTTAACATATTTATGAGCCTTAGGCATTTGGCAACAAATCTTGGTCATCTTGAAGGTATAGTGAGGTTGCAAGATGCTGTTACTCCCCTGCAGACAATAAAATTTCACGGCTGTGGCGCTACAGATGGAACACTTTATGTTTTTGGAGTTGACAATAAAGTTTATACTTGTACCGAAGCTATAGGAAAACCGTTTATGTCTGTAGGTAAGTATTTTCCGGAGTTAGATTTGGATCAAAATCGTGTTGGAAAATGGCAAGGTTGGCATAAGTACAATATTCCAGAATGTCGCGATTGCAAATATTTACTTATTTGTGGCGGCACTTGCACAATGTCATCAGTATCACAGTTTGGTAGCGGTAAGAAGCCTGTTTGTCCGCCAATAAAAAATATTGTTGAGGGTTATGTATCTGCTTTATCCAGCCGAATCGCGATAGTATAAAATTTGAATAATTCTGTGTATTAACAGAGCATGCAAAAGCATGTTCTAGTATCTCTAAGGGAGTTTCAGTAATGAACTCCCTATTTTTTTATACATCACCAGAGGCTGAACGCGCGACATCCGATGTTAAAAAAAATCAAGATCAATTTTAAAAAGTTGGAACACTGTGGGTAGATTTTTCTAGAGTTGTTTTACCATAATGATTTTGGATTAATAAATTAATCCAAAATTATAGCTTGAAAACAGCCAAAAAACCACCTCTTACATACTGTTCACTTTTAAAACCAAAATTCATTAAAACTGCTCACTTTTAAAACAGAAATGACAGAAAATTGTTAAGTCTTGACATATTTTTAAAGAAAATATATAATTACCTTGAAATTCACATCAGTAAATATCATTCGATTTTTAAGGAAAATTTAACTTAAATTTAGAAAATTCATCCTAGAAGTACGCAGGATAGAATTTTTTTCATTACCTAAATAATTAATGGCTCACAAAAATAAACCAGAAAAAATAGAGTCTGTGGTGAACGCCAAAGATTTTATTGAGGCTCAGGGGGAGGTTCTGGAACTTAAACCAGGCGCTACTTTTTTAGTACACCTCGACAATGGCCATGAAATATTGTGTCATCTATCCGGCAAGATGAGAATGTTTAAAATAAAAATTTTGCCGGGAGACCGAGTAAAGATTGAAATGAGTCCGTATGATTTGAATAGAGGACGAATTACTTACCGGCTCTGATCTTATTTTTTTAAAAAAAAATTATGAAAGTTCGCGCTTCTGTAAAAAAAATGTGTAAAGATTGTAAAACAATCCGTCGCAAAGGACGGGTGCATGTTTTATGCAAAAATCCAAAACACAAACAGAGGCAGGGATAACCCAAAGCTAGCAGTATGAAGTTAAAAGTTGCCGTTATAATTTTAAACTTACTTCTTTTTGACCTCACTACTTTTTACTTTTCATTTTAATTTTATGGCAGTAAGAATTTCAGGCGTAACAATTCCAAACGAAAAAAGGGTAGAGATTTCTCTAACCTATATTTATGGCGTTGGCCGCAGTATTTCCAGCAAAATTTTAAAAGATGCCAATGTCAGCCCTGATTTGCGAGTCAAAGATTTAAGCGAAGATGATATTAACAAACTTAGAACTATTATTGAAAAACAGTATACGGTTGAAGGCGATCTGAGGCGAGAAGTCGCAAACAACATCAAGCGATTGAAAGAAATCGGCTGTTATCGCGGTTTGCGGCATATGAAGAATTTACCTGTTCGCGGACAGCGGACCAAGACTAATTCACGTTCAGTGCGCGGTAATGTGAGAAAAACAGCTTCCTCTGGCAAGAAACTATCAGCACAAAAGACCTAAATAATATTCCACTATGACAGTAGAAAAAAAACAAAATAATGAAGAAATAAAAGAAGTAGATGAGGTAAGTGTGGATGAATCCGCAAGTATTAATGATGAAATTGCCAGCGATGATTTAGCTTCTGTTTCGGATGAAGCTGTGGCAGATAAGAAAGAAAAAAAGGACACAAAAAAGACAAAAGCCAAGGGCAAGAGCAAAAAGAAAAAAGAAAGAAAAAATATTTCTATCGGCAAAGCCTTTGTTCAGGCAACATACAATAATACGATTATTACTTTGGCTGACCAAAATGGAAACGTGCTATCTTGGGCGAGCGCCGGCGTTTGCGGCTTCAAAGGAGCAAAAAAAGCAACACCATACGCCGCGCAAGTAATTGCCAAGAAGGCGGTGACAGCGGCTAAGGAGCATGGATTAAAAGAAGTATCAGTCTTTGTCAAAGGAGTCGGTACCGGTCGTGAGTCAGCGGTCAGGGCTCTTAACGCCAATGGTCTGATCATAACATCAATTAAAGATATAACGCCGGTTCCACATAATGGTTGTCGGCCAAAGAAACCAAGAAGAGTATAAACCTATGAAAAGATATTCACATAAAATGTGCCGCCGTTACGGCGTAAAACTCTGCCAGTCAGAAAAATGTCCCGTATCAAGACGTAATTATCCGCCGGGAATTCATGGACCAAAAGGGCGACCGCGCTTAACAGAATATGGCATACAGCTAGCAGAAAAACAAAAAGCAAAAATAATCTATAATGTAAGCGAAAAGCAGTTTCGGCTTACTTTTGAGAGCGCCTCTCGAGTTCAAGGCGATGCCGGACAGAACTTTATTTCTTTATTGGAAATGCGTTTGGATAATACTATTTATCGGCTTGGTTTAGCGAGTACTCGAGCGCAGGCAAGGCAACTGGTTAATCATGGACACTTTTTGGTGAATGACAAAAAAATCAACATTCCTTCTTTTAAAGTCAGCTCAGGCGATGTTATTTCATTGCATCAGAGCAGTTTTAATTCAAACTTTTTTAAAGAAGCTTTGCCAAAGGTAAAAATAGAGAAGATTCCGGGATGGTTGAATTTTGATCAAAAAAACAATACCGCAAAAATTTTGCATGCTCCAAAAAAAGGAGATCTTGAGCTTGGTATTGATACTCAGGCCATCGTTGAGTTTTATTCACGCCAATAATTAATTTTTTTTAAAAATTTTCATATGAGTAATATAGTGCTACCAAAAAAAGTTACCTTTTTGCCTGATGAAAAACAAAAACATAACGGTCAAATAATAATTGAACCATGCTATCCGGGATATGGCACTACGCTTGGTAATGCTATTCGCCGAGTCATGCTGTCATCTTTGCCCGGAGCCGCTGTCGTTGGCGTAAAGATTAAAGGCGTTGACCACGAGTTTTCCGCGATTGAAGGCGTCAAAGAAGATGCTCTGGAGATTTTGCTGAATTTAAAACAGCTTCGTCTGCAAATGTTTGAAGAAGCCCCGGAAACAATCGGCGACAAAGTTTTAAAACTTGAACTAAAAGTAAAAGGACCAAAAAAAGTAACCGGCGCTGACATTACAAAAAATAGTGAAATAAAGGTTAGCAATCCGGATATACATTTATTTGAGATAACTGACAAAAATACAGAGATAGAAATGGAATTTTCTGTTATGAGCGGATATGGCTATGTGCCGATTGAAGGACGCGAACACCAGGAAAAAGAAGTCGGCTATATTGATATAGACTCTGTATTTAGCCCGGTTAAATCAATCAAAGTTGAGGTAGAAAACGTCCGTGTCGGCAAAATGACCAATTGGGATAAGTTAGTTATTGATGTTGAAACTGACGCTACAATCACTTTTGAACAAGCCTACAAAGAAGTTTGTGCAATATTAGTAAATCAATTTAGCTATTTGCTCGAAAACGCTGATAATAAAAAAGGTAAGAAAGCATCAGAGGCAGAAGAAGTTTCTGAAGAAAATTCCGATGATACTGAAGACGAAAAAGCTGCTGATGAGGCAGATGAAGAAAAAGATAAATAATAAATATGCGACATAGAATAAAAACAAAAACTCTTGATAGAAAAAAACAACCGCGCGAGATGATGCTTCGAAATCTGGCCAGCAGTATTATAATGTATGAACGTGTGATTACTACCGAGGCCAAAGCAAAAGTAGTGCGTTCGCTGGTGGAAAAAGCAATAACTATTAGTAAAAAAAGCAATTTAAACGCCCATCGAGATTTGTTGCAAATTTTGCCGCAGAAAATGGCCGTAAAAAAATTATTGGAAGTGCTGGGTAAAAAGTATGCGGATAGAAAGGGAGGCTATACCAGAATTATTAAAATTGGCGCTCGTCAGGGAGACGGCGCAAAAACTGTTCAAATAGAGCTAGTTTAGGTAACCTAGTTAATTAATATGACGGAAATAAAAAGAAAAACACATAAGATTGATGCGACCAGCCAAACAATCGGCCGCATGGCAACCCAAATTGCTATTTTTTTGCGTGGCAAGCATAAACCGGAATATCAGCATCATATTGATTTAGGCGACAGTGTTGTGGTGGAGAATATAAAAAAAGCGAAATTTACTGGTACAAAGTTTGAAAAAAAAGAGTACCATAGTTTTTCCGGATACCCGGGCGGACTCAAAACCACTAAACTCAACGCGTTATTTACAAAAAATCCAACCGAAGTTTTAAGAAAAGCAGTTTGGAATATGTTGCCAAAGAACAAATTACGCAGTGAAATGATTAAAAGACTTACTATTTCATAATTATGACAACAGAAATAAAAACTCAAGACAAAGCAATTGGAAAGTATATCACCGCCACCGGAAGACGCAAGACCTCTGTCGCGCAAGTGAGACTTTTTAAAAATGTGAAAGGAACTATTAGCGTTAATGACTTGAATTATACTGAATATTTTTCAACCAAGGAACTGCAGAGCAAAGTTACCAGGCCGTTAAAAGCGGTTGGCATGGAGCAGTCGCTGGGGTTTTCTATAGTTGTCAAAGGCGGGGGAAAAGTCGGCCAGGCCGATGCTATCTGCCATGGCATATCCAGAGCATTGCTGGAAATGGATAAAGATCTAAAACCAACGCTAAGAGCCGAGGACCTATTAACTCGTGATGCCCGCAAGAAAGAAAGAAAGAAACCGGGACTTAAAAAAGCCCGCCGCGCGCCGCAGTGGAGCAAGCGTTAATTTTATAAATAATAATAAGCAAATACTAAACCGTCCGCAGTGGCGGTTTTTTGTTTTAAATTGCTAAATTTTCTTATTATCGTTATAATAAAAGCAGACTTTTATTTGTATATTCGTTCTAGTTGGTAATCAGTAAAAGTTTATGAAGATTGAAAATATCGCGAAAAACACATCACATTTTACTCTGGCCTTGATTCTGCAAAAGGTCATTTCTTTTAGTTACTTCATCATCATTGCGCGGTTCATCGGTCCGGAAAATCTGGGCAAGTATTACTTCGCGGTTTCATTTACAACCATCTTCGCCATATTTATCGACCTTGGCATGTCCTCGGTGCTGATACGTGAGATAGCTAAGTTCAAGGAAAAAGCGGAGAATTACCTGCGCAATATTATTGGATTAAAATTAATTTTGACGGTAGTGTCGCTAGGCACGGTAGTAATTCTGATTAATTTAATGGGTTATCCGGAATTAACTAGACATTTGGTATATCTTTCTTCAGTGGCCATGATTCTTGATTCTTTTACGCTGACTTTTTTTGCTGTCAGCCGCGGTCATCATAATTTGACCTTTGAGAGCTTTGCCGTGGTTTTTTACCAGTTAATAGCTTTGCTAGCCGGTACAACATTTTTGTATCTTGGCTACAGCTTGCGTTGGTTGGTTGGTTCAATGATTATTGCCAGTATAACCAATTTCGTCTGCGCCGGCGCCTTGGTTAAATACCGATGGCAGATACCGTTGCGCCCGAAGTTTGACCCGGTGATTATTCGCGGCATTATAAAAATCGCCTTGCCTTTTGCCATGTTTGGCATTTTTCAGAGATTTTATACTTACTTTGATAGTATCTTGCTTTCGCTCTTGGCCGGCGATCATTATGTCGGTTTGTACAGCGTGGCATTCAAAATAACTTTTGCTCTGCAGTTTTTGCCGCTGGCTTTTGTAGCCTCTTTATTTCCGGCTATGAGCACGTATTACGTCAGTAATAAAAAGCAGCTTGGACTTGTTTTTGAACGATCAATGAATTATTTGATAATAATCGCTCTGCCGATTTCTTTTGGAATTATCGTTTTGGCCGACCGCATTATTTTAATTTTTAAAGAAGACTACACCGGATCAATTCTGCCCTTGCAGATAATTATTGCCAGCCTTATATTCATCTTTGCCAGTTATCCGGTAGGTTCTCTGCTCAATGCCTGTGACCGGCAAAAAATAAACACCATAAATATGGGCATAGCTTTGCTGATGAGCATAATTTTGAATGTCGCTTTGATACCGTATTTTCAGGCGGTCGGAGCGGCAGTTACGGTTTTGATAACCAATGCGATGTTACTAACGCTTGGCCTGTACTGGGTGCCGCGGATTATTGATTATCACAAAATCGTAATCATTCGCGTATTTTTGAAATCACTTGTCTCGGTGTTTGTGATGGGCTTGATTCTTTGGTATGCTAAGGCTTACCTGCCAATAATCGTTAGCGTAGTACTGGGCGGATTTATTTATGTTGGATTTTTATACTTGATAAAAGGTTATACTACTGAAGACGTGGTTAGTATCAAGAATTCTATTTTTAAAAAATAGCCATATGTCTGAGAAAAAAAATACTTTGCTTTTTACGCTGGAGTTTCCGCCGCGGATCGGGGGCGTTTCGCGCTATTATGAAAAAATGTACCGGCACATGAATGATTTATTAGTTTTGACTGTCGGAAAAGGAGAAGATGAACGCGTTACTCGCCGCAGTCTTTTACTGCCGCACTGGCTAATGGGGATTTTTTATCTCTGGCGCGAGGTGAAGAAAAATAATATTAATACGGTAATTATTGGCAATATTTTGCCGCTGGGAACCGTGGCAATGTTTTTGGCGAAAATTATCAAGTTTGATTATGTGGTGATTTTGCACGGACTTGATTTTTCACTGGCTCTGGATGTGCCGCGCAAGAGAAAACTAACTGAAAAAATTTTAAAAAACGCAAAAAAAATAATCGCCGCGAATAGTTATGTCGCCCGGCAAGCCGCCAAGATTGTTAACAAATCAAAGGTGGCAGTGGTGAATCCGGGCGTGGATTATCATGTTATGTCAAATGATAATTTGATAGAGAAATTAAGGAATGACTATGAATTGCATGGTAAAAAAGTGATGCTGCAAGTCGGCCGATTAATCAAGCGCAAGGGCTATGACATGGTTATTGAGGCAATGCCGATAGCGCTCGCGAAGTGTCCTGATTTAATCTACGTAATCATCGGCAAAGGTCCGGAAAAAAACAATCTCGCGACAATGGCGAAAAACATTCGTCGCGACGTGATAATAATTGATGATGCCGATGATCAGGAGGTGCAGGCGTGGTTTGAGCTCTGCCACTTGTTTATTATGCCGGCGCGCAATATTGATGGCGACTACGAGGGCTTTGGTATTGTTTATCTGGAGGCGAACGCCCACGGCAAGCCGGTGATCGCGGGTAAGAGCGGGGGAGTGCGCGACGCGGTTAAAGATGGTTTAAACGGATTATTAGTGAATCCGGAAAGCGCTGAAGAAATCAGCGATGCTATTATCAAGCTATACAAAGACGAAGAGTTTGCCCAAAAGCTTGGCGAGCAGGGACGGCAGAGAATAAAGGAATTTAGCTGGCGCAAGCAGGTTGAAAAAATTGAAAACGTTCTTTAGAATAAAAAAAAGCCGTTCGGGTGAACGGCTTCAAATTGAATAAGGATTATTATTTTTTTTTCTTCTGACTGCCGCGCCATTCTTTTGGCTTAGACTTGCACAGCCATTTTTTAATGATTGTAATTGTAATTGAGTCTGAGTCTGATTCTGTATTTTGTGAAAGTTCTTTACGTAGTGATAATAGTTGAGCGTGCAATTTTTTATTTTGAGGAAATTTTTTGTGCGCCACGCTAACAATTTCATCAATGTGGGATGGATTTTGTAGTAAAATGTTTCGAATTTCCTGTCTAAATTTATTTATGTCATTGGCATTCTCCATGCCCACGGTTGTGACTTTTCCATCATGAGTAAATTTTGACTTTAAAGCATGAGATGATTTTTTCCTAGTTTCATTAATTTTTTCTTCAGATATTAATCCTTTTTGAAAGAGCAGTTCCCCAAAAGATTCCATCAGAGTGTCTCCTTTTTTAAAAAAATGATTTTTTATAGATTTATAATATCATATATGTAAACTGTTGTCAAGCTATGCAAAAAAATACTCTAATATCAGTGATTATCCCCGTCTATAACCAAGCCGAAGAAATTCAGCAGTCTTTGCATTCGCTTTTGACGCAATCGCACAAAAATTACGAAGTTATTGTCGTAAATGACGGCTCCACCGACAGTACCGCCAAAGTGCTGGATGAGATGAAAAAAATTTTTTGGCAGCGTGGAATTAGATTTAAGTCAATTCAGCAAAGCAATCGCGGCTCAAACCATGCTCGTAATCGCGGCCGGGAAGAAAGCCGGGGAGAGTTTATCATCTTCTGGGACTCAGATATTGTCGCGGCAAGCGAACTGCTTGAGAAGCTGTTAAACGCCTTGCGTGAAAATCCGGAAGCAAGCTATGCCTATTCATCTTTTATTTTTGGCAAAAAAAAATTCAAGCTCTGGGAGTTTAATCCGGAAAAATTAAAACAGCTGCCTTACATTCATTCTTCATCCTTGATACGGAAAGATCATTTTCCGCCTAACGGCTGGGACGCGCGTGTTAAGCGCCTGCAGGACTGGGATGTTTGGCTGACCATGCTGGAAAATGGTTACAAAGGCGTGTGGGTGCCGGAATTTTTGTTTACCGTTTTGACCAAGCATGGCACGATGAGCGTTTGGTTGCCAAAGTATGTGTATAAAGTACCCTGGCTGAGTGAAGTGAAGAAGTACAAAAAGGCAGTTGAGGTTATAAAGAAAAAACATAAGTTATAATTCTATGGACTTATCAATCATTATTGTAAACTGGAATGTTGAGTCCTTGCTTTATCGCTGTCTGAAATCAATATTTGTCTTTACTCAAGGTATTGATTTTGAGGTGATTGTCATTGATAATAATTCAACTGACGGATCAGTTCAGATGCTCAATGAATTGAGCTTTGAACACCGGAACTTGCGGATTTTTTTTAATGCCAAAAATATCGGTTTTGCCAAGGCGAATAATCAGGGTTTGCGCGCGGCGCAGGGCAAGTACGCGCTGTTTATGAATCCAGATATGGAAGTGACTGAAAACACGGCAAAAAAACTTTTTCAATATATGGAGGCGCATCCGGATGTCGGCGCGAGCACCTGTCAGTTGCAGTATAGCGACGGCCATCGCCAGCCGAACGTGAAACGCAACCCGACATTTTTTTCTCAGCTCTGGTTGCTTTACAAACTGCATCATTTTTGGCAGCCCAAGTTTTTTAGAAATTATCTGGCAAAAGATTTTGACTATTCCCAAGAGCAGGCCGTGGAACAAATCATGGGCGCGTTCATTTTTGCGCGGCGGGAGTTAATGACGCAAATCGGCGGCTGGTCGGAAGATTACTTTGTCTGGTGGGAAGATTTGGATTTGTGCAAGCGCTTGCAGCAAATTAATGAAAAAATTGTCTATCTGCCGATTAGCCGCGTATTGCACTACGAAGGGAAATCTTTTCTGCAGCAAAAGAGTCTGAAACGCCAAACCAATTTTAATCGCAGTATGCTGACATATTTCAGAAAATACCACCGCTGGCCGGCTTGGCTGTTTTTAAAATTTGCCAGTTTTGATAGTTACATTCTCTCCGCAGTTACGCAGATTTTTAAGATTCAGCCAAAGACGCAGTCAAAACTTTAATTAACGGATATTTTGTATATGTTTTCTAAGGTAAAAATTTATTTTTTCATTTTATTTCTGATAGAACTATTCTCGCTTTTTGGTTTTCTAATTCCGGAATTCGCGCCTTACGTCTTTTTTGTCGTGCTCACGGCCACTTTGTTTTTAAGCGTGGAAAAACTTGAGTACGGCGTTTTTATTTTACTCACCGAACTTTTTATTTCATCAAAAGGTTATCTGCTGGCCTTTGAGTATGAAGGATTAGCAATATCACTGCGGATAGCGATGTTTTTGGTGGTAATTTCTGCCTGGCTGGGCAAGATTGTTTTGAAATGGATGAGCATTGAAAACGCCGGCGATTTGATTCCGGAGTTTGATGACTTTCGCAATTTTCCGAAAAAACTAAAACAACAGACGCTGGCCATTCCCAAGTCAGCTTTGAAAAAAGGTAATATTACTTCTTACTTTATGATTCTGTTTGTTTTTATCGCCTGGGGATTAATCAATGGATTTTTGCGGGGTACGAGTTTTAACAATCTTTTTTATGATTTCAACGGCTGGATTTATTTCGGCATAATTTTTCCGCTTTTTTATATTTTTAAAAAAAATGAAGGCGACTTAGCGCTAAGCCGACTGCGAGAAGAGCTTTTCATTGTTTTTAATATTGCTGTCGTTTGGCTGTCGGTAAAAACTTTATTTTTGCTTTATTTTTTTTCGCATGATTTTATCGGTCTAAAATATGAGATATATCGCTGGCTGCGCGTAACCGGCGTTGGCGAGGTGACGACGATGGAGAGCGGTTTTTCGCGGATTTTTTTTCAGAGCCATATTTTCGTATTGATAGCGTTATTTATTTTTATGTCGCTATGGCTGTATGGATATTTAAAGAAAGAAAAAAGCGTAAAACGTTACAATTTTTTTGGCATGGCGCTGATGAGCGCGGTAATCATCGTTAGCTTCTCACGCAGTTTCTGGCTCGGTCTTGCCGTTGGTCTGGCCGGTTATTTTTTACTTTTGATAATATTATTCCGCAAAGAGTGGCGGGGGATTGGTTTATTAGCAGCCAATATTATTTTGGCTGCGGTAGTTGGTATTTTTTTAATATTTATCATTATCAAATTTCCTTTGCCATTATCAAATGCTGATTTTGATGCCGGTTTAATCGCGCAGCGCGCCGCTACTTTTTCCGGCGAAGCCGGAGTTTCCAGCCGCTGGAATCTTTTGCCGCCCTTAATGGCAGAGATAAAAAAAGCGCCGGTTCGCGGGCAGGGCTTTGGCGCGGAGGTTACCTACATCTCCAACGATCCGCGCGTGCGCGAGACCGCCGCGGACGGCAGTTATACTACCTATGCCTTTGAGTGGGGGTGGCTTGATATTTGGCTGAAGCTGGGGTTAATCGGTCTGTTGGTGTATGTCGTATTGTTATTAAAAATTTTTGCGGATGGAATTAAAAAAATAAAAATAACTAATTCTCGCCGGGATAAATTGCTTTACATAAGTTTACTTTCGGGGTTAGTTGTATTAATTGTGACCAACGCGTTCAGCCCTTACTTAAACCATCCGCTGGGGATAGGATATGTAGTATTGATAGCGGCTTTTTTTAACAAAGAAAAAACCACATAATAAAAATTATTACGTGGTTTTAATGAATTTTGGTTTTAAAAGTGAACAGTTTTAATTTAGGTTCCTTCCTGCCAGCTAGTCAGATATTTTTTTTGCTCAGCGGTTAATTCATCAATTTTGATACCCATTGATTTTAACTTTAAATCAGAGACGATTTTTTCAATTTTTTCATCAATGTCATACACCCTCTTTTCAAGCGCATATTTATTTTTAGCCACCCATTCACTCGCTAGCGCTTGGGTCGCAAAACTCATATCCATAACCGATGCCGGATGTCCCTCGGCGGCAGAAAGGTTAACCAGACGGCCGTCGGCCAAAAGAAATATTCTTTTTCCATTTACGATATATTCATCAACAAAATTGCGCTTATCTTTATTTATGGCGCTAGACATTTCTTTTAGCGCCGCCACATTTATTTCAACATCAAAGTGGCCCGAATTACAGACAATCGCGCCGTCTTTCATTAATTCAAAGTGATGTTTATCAATAACATGAATATCGCCGGTCAGCGTGCAGAACAAATCGCCGATTTTAGCGGCCTCATTCATAGGCATAACCCGGAAGCCATCCATGGCCGCTTCTAACGCTTTAATTGAATCGACTTCAGTAACAATCACATTCGCGCCTAAGCCCCGCGCGCGCATGGCAAAACCGCGTCCGCACCAGCCATAACCGACAGCCACCACATTTTTGCCGGCAATTAAAATATCAGTCGCGCGAATAATGCCGTCCAAAGTTGACTGCCCGGTGCCGTAGCGGTTATCAAACATATTTTTAGTCTTCGCATCATTAACCGCGACCACCGGAATGAGCAGAGCGCCGTCTTTTTGCATGGCGCGCAGGCGAATTACGCCGGTAGTGGTTTCTTCCATACTGCCAATAACCTGGCCGCATAAATGCGGATAGTCTTTATGAATAGTTGATACTAAATCAGCGCCGTCGTCCATAGTTATTTGCGGTTCATGAACAATGGCTGCTTGTAAATGCTTAAAAAATGTCTCTCTGTCCTCGCCTTTAATAGCGTACACAGGAATGCCATAGTCTTGAACTAAGCTAGCGGCTACGTCATCTTGGGTGGAGAGGGGATTGGAAGCGCAAAGCAAAATATCGGCGCCACCGGCTTTTAAAGCTCTGACTAAATTAGCCGTCTCGGCGGTTACATGCAGACAAGCTGACATTTTAAGACCGCTTAAGGGCAGTTCACGCGCAAATTTATCTCTGATTTGCCTTAAAACGGGCATGTCGTTGTCGGCCCATTCAATTCGTTTTTTTCCTTTTTCAGCTAAATTAATGTCTTTAATATCAAATTTATTCATATTTATATTTTTTAATTTATTATTAAAATTTTCTTCATAGCGACGCATGACGTCATTAAAGGTAAAGGTGTGCGTTTGGGTGCCGTATTTTTCTACGGTGTAGCAGGCAATGGTGGCCGCGAAGCGCCCGGTTTTTTCCAGCGGCCAATTTTCTATCATGCCTTTAATAATTCCGGCGCGATAAGCATCGCCGGCTCCGGTCGGATCGCTTTCATTCATTGGTCTGGCGGCTGGAATTTCATAAATGTCATCTTTAGTTTTAATTACCGAGCCTTTAGGCCCGAGTGTTGTAATGAGAATATTTACATTATTAAATAGGTCGGCTTCACTCCAGTTTAATTTTTTTAGCGTTAATGCCAGTTCATAGTCATTTGATATAAAGGCGTAAGCGCCAGTAACGCAATCTTTCATTTGGGAGGCGGAAAAAACAGGAATTTGCTGTCCGGGATCAAAAATATATTTTAGATTATGTCTTTGATAATATTTTGCAAAGCTGACCATGTCTGCCGAATTGCCGGGTGCAATTATGGCTAGCGCGTTATAAAAATCAATTTCATGTTCATGAAAGGAGAAATGTTTCATGGCGCCTGGATAAAAAGCGGTAATTTGGTTGTCTTTTTCGTCAGTGATAATGTTAGCAAAGGCGGTTGTTTCTTCAGGAATAATATTGATGCCATTTGTGTCAATATTATTTTTTTCTAGCCAATTTTGGTACTCCTTAAAATCATTGCCGGCGGCCGCCAATACTTGAGGGTGTTCTCCTAAAAGAGACAGGTTGTAAGCAATGTTGCCGGCGGTGCCGCCGAAGTTGGTATTTACATTTTCGGTAAAAAAAGAAACATTTAAATTATGAATTTTATCGGCAATAATGTGATCGGAAAATTGACCGCGAAAATTCATAATACGGTCGTAGGCTAATGATCCTGAAATATAGATTTTCATAAGATTTATGTATGTTAATATGTTTTCCTAATAGTAGCATAAATATAGTTATCGTCAAAATTTAAAGTTAAAAATAAAACACTGGAGTTCTCTGTAAGAGGCTCCAGTGAAGCAACATTACAAGCATAAGTTTTAAACAGCTCTCCCGCTAAAGCGGGATCGCAAGTTTCAAGCTTAATTAACCTTCATCGCCACTTTTTCTTTGTCCAAAATAATTTCAACCTTGTCGTTATTATCTTATTTTTTACTATCGTTTTATATGTTTGACAGTGTTATTTTTTGTCGATATTATTAAATTAAAGGAAAATTGTTAATTTTATTAGACATTATTCTTTTACTATATTAATTTTAATTTTTTAAATTGTTATAAAGTTTATAAATAACTTTGAAATAAAAATGAAATTTAAAGTATTTAAATATTATTACCCAGATTACTTTTGTAGGTATTTTGGGTTAGTGAGGAAAAAATATATGGAAGATAATAGAATTGCAGATAAAATTAGAGAAATTATATACATGATTGGTGATAACCCAGAGCGAAGCGGTTTAATTGAAACACCACTTAGAGTAGAAAGTGCTTATAAAGAATGGTTTAAAGGTTACAGAGAGCCAGATTTTGAGATGAAGACTTTTGATTCTAAATACTCAGGCATTATAACAAGAAAACAAATACCTTTTCAGAGTTTTTGCGAGCATCATATGGCAATTTATACCGGATTTATAGATTTTGGTTATATGCCGAATGGGAATGTTTTAGGCATATCAAAAATTATAAGATTCTTTCAACATTACTCAGCTCGGTTAACCATTCAAGAAGATCTGACAGATTTTCTTATTGATAAATTTTATAATATAGTCAAACCTAAAGGAGCGGTCATAATTATAAGAGCTTTTCATACTTGTGAAGGTAGTCGAGGAGTAAGAGTGCCTAATGTGACTACCATTACTAGCAGTGTCAGAGGTTCTTTTATGGAAGATTCCATATTAAATGAATTTTTAAGTTTAATAAAATAATTTAGTGATAGATAGTAATAATTTTTGATTATATTTAAAATATGATAAAATTTTTTTATGGATAAAGAAATAAAAGTAAACAGCAGGTGGTGGAATGAACGAGCCTTACTTCACAAAAAATCAAGATATTATAATATTAACAAGCTAGTTAAAGGAGACATTCGTTTGCGTGATTTTGAAATAAAAGAAGTTGGTAATGTAGAAGAAAAAAAATTATTACATTTACAGTGCCACATAGGTACAGAAACATTATCTTGGGCAAGGTTAGGTGCAAGCGTCACGGGCTTAGATTTTTCCTTAGAATCAATAAAGATTGCGAAAAAGATAGCTAAAGATGCAAAAATAAAATCCAATTTTATTCATTCTAATGTATATGAATCACTAAAACATTGCGAAGTAAATTTTTTTGATATTGTTTATGTAAGTGTTGGTTCTCTTCACTGGTTAGACAATATTAGTAAATGGTCAGACATAGTTTATAAGTTGCTTAAGCCAAATGGATTACTTTATATTTATGAGTTTCATCCAATTTCACTAGTTTTGTCAGAAATAAGGCCAGAATTTGATCGTGATTATTTTTTTGTTGGTCCTGTCTTATGGGACGAAGAAGGGAGTTACACAGATTCAGATATCAAAACAAAAAATAATAAACATATAATCTGGGATAGGCCACTATGTGAAATTGTTAATGCAGTTGTAAAATCAGGTTTAAAGTTACAATTACTTAATGAAAGACATGGTCAAGAATATAAACAATTTTCTTACTTAGTTCAAAATAAAAATGGTTTATGGGTGTCGCCAAAAGGTTTTGGAGTATTTCCCTCAACTTATACATTAAAAGCTATAAAATAAGTATTATATGAAAGGAAAAAAGGTTTGTTTAATAGGATTGGGCAATATTGGTATGGTACATCTAGAGGCATATTTAAAGCTAGAAAATGTTGATTTAACGATTGTTGATATAAACGCTGATGTTAAAAAAATTTCAATGAAATATTCTTTGAAATATTTTTCACAGTTATGTGATGCCTTAGAATATAATTTTGATATTATTGATATTTGCACGCCAACATATTTACATTACACTCAAATAAAATTATGTCTTGCAAAAAGTAATGCCATTATATTTTGTGAAAAGCCGCTCACGACATCACTTATAGAAGTAATTGATTTATTAAAAATATCAAAAAATAAAAAAAGATTAATTCTATGTGCCATGGTAGAAAGATTTAATGACCCATTTATTAGAATTAAGAGAGAATTAAAAAAAATTAATGGTCCATTTAAAATTATATTAATAAGAAGAACAAAAAAGTTTCGCAATAACAGTTGGTTTGAAAAAGAGAATTTAGGTGGAGACATTATTAATGATCTTGGCGTTCATGATATAGATTTGTCAATGTATTTAACAAATGAATCTATTTTCAGTTCGTCAATTAAGAATATTGATGGGAGTAGTGACAAAGTTGTAATAAGTTTAAAAATGTCGAAAGGTAGTAATGTTTCAATAACTCTGAAAAGAGATTTGCTTAAAAAGAATGCGGATGGAGTTCAAAATATCTGTAAGGTTTTTTATAAAAATAAAGAAATAATTTTTTATAAATCAGATAACGAAATTTTAGTAAATAATATTAAAAAACAACAAAAAATAAAAGTTAAAAAAAGATTTCCCATGGCCTATGATAACGAAGTCCATTCTGTTTTAGATATTGCAAAAGGTAAAAAGAGTGATATTTTTCCACCGAACAAGCAATTGTTGGGCTGTATTCAAGTATTGAGTTACTTAAATAATAAATATGAAAAGTAAATTAGCAATTTTTGGCGGCAGACCTTTAATTAAGTTTTTACCTCCATACAAAAGTCCAATAGGGAGAGATGAATTTAATGAAGTATTCAATAGAATGGTTAGAAAAAATTCAGAGGTACCATCGAATCCTTTTGGTAGTTCTTCAATAAAAGAATTTGAAATTAAATTTGCCAAATATATTGGTTCAAAATATGCAATAACTACAACCTCAGGAACTACGGCATTGCATCTTGCTTTAGAATCATTAAATTTGCCAAAAAATTCAGAAGTCTTAGTGCCAGCAATGTCATTTATAGCTACGGCGAACGCAGTCCTGCACGCTAGGTTAAAAGTAAAATTTGTGGATATCGATAAAAATTTTTGTTTGGATCCAAAGGATTTAAAAATAAAAATAAATAAGAAAGTTTCAGCTGTGATTCTAGTTCATTTATATGGTCACCCAGCTAATATGGATGAGATATTATTAGTGACGAAACAAATGAATATACCCGTGATTGAAGATGCTTGTCAATCTCATGGAGCAGAATATCATGGCAAAAAAACTGGTAATATTGGAGACATTGGATGCTTTAGTTTTTTTACGTCAAAAAATATGACTACTGGTGAAGGGGGAATGATAGTTACTTCAAATAAAAAAATATATCTTAGTTTGTTGAGTTTAAGATCTCATGGTAATCCAAATAACGAAAATTTGCCATATATTTATAATGGCATGGGATATAATTATTCAATGACTACTATGCAGGGTATAATTGGAATAGTGCAGTTAAATAAATTAAGAATGCTCAATGAGTATAGAAAACAAATGTTTGAATTATACCTGAGTAGTTTTTCAGGGTTGCCTATTATATTGCCGACTGTTGAACAGAATATCAAAAGCGCCTATCATCTGTTTCCAATTTTAATTCCAGAAAAATTAATTAATAAACGAGATGAAATTGTTGATGCCTTGAGAGCGGAAGGAGTCCCATTAAGTGTTGCTTACCCAGCACCAATGTACATGGCACCTCAATTTTTTAAAAAAAATAACTTTTGGTCTTGTCCAAACGCTGAAAATGTAAGCTCCAGAATAATAACTTTTTTTACAGACAATAATATTAAAAAAAATATCGTTCCTAAAATAAAGAATGCTTTAGATAAAGTTCTTAATTATTATTTAAATGAAGATTTTAAATAAAAAAAATATAATTATTTCCGCGCATTGCGACGATGCGTTGCTATCTTTGGGTGGATATATTATCTTTTTGGATAATGTAATTGTTGTCGACATATTCGGAACTTGTGCATGGACAAAAAATACAAAAATAAAAGACTTTAATATTATTACCGAGATAAATCAAGCAGAAGAAAAAGAGGCTATTAAAAAATCAGGCGCAAAAGTTATTATTTATGCATTGCCCGAGGCATTAATGAGGGGATATCGCCTTTGGAATCAAAAAAAAATATTAGAGTCTGATGCAATAATTTCACATAAAATTAGCAAAATAATTACAGCAGTTATTGGAAGCAATAACAATATATTTTTTCCAATGGGGATAGGAAATCATGTTGATCATATACTAATAAATAATCAATTAAAAAAAATATATAACAAGCTAAATGCTAAAGATAATAAAATATTTTTGTATGAAGATCTTCCTTACGCATGGTATGGAGATGTTAATAAAAAAATAAGAGTCTTAAAAAAAGCATGGATTTTGGAACCGTATTTAATTGATATATCAAGAAGTATTAATAAAAAAATCAATCTTATTAAAATATATAAATCTCAAATTGACAAAATAGACTGTCAAAAGGTAGTAGAATATTCAGAATCAATTATAAAAGGGGAAAAAATAGAAAGAATTTGGGAAGTTAAACGAAAAAATGAAAAAAAATTTAATTGAGAATTTTTATTTTTATTTTAAAAATAAGGAGTTTTTTGAAGTTGAGTCAGTTGGTATAATATCCAAACATGATAAAAGTATTCGTTTTACAAACTCAACAACTAGTGTGATGAAGCCGCTTCTTCTGGACAAAAATGGAATAAATAAAAAGTATTTTTTAATTCAGCCCTCAATGGGAACACAGGGTCTAATATATAGAATGAAGAATAATTATATTGGAAAGTATTCATCATATTTTGTTTCTCTTGGTTGTTTATATCCAATATGCATGATTAATGAAGTTTTTTTGGATTGTATTGATTTTCTGAGAAAAAATGGTTTTAATAGGTGTGATTATGAATTTGAAGTATATAGCAAAGATAAAGATTTTATAAAAATTTGCAATCTACTAAATATCAGTTATTATATTAATACAGTTGATTCAAAGCCATTTAGACATAAATATGGATTAGAAACTATTTTTGGTAGAAATATACAGGTAAAAAACAAGTTTAATGAATATGAGCTTGCTTGTATAACTATAATTGAAGAAAAAAATAATGGCATTGCCATTGAGCTTTCGATTGATTCTACACAAATTATCGCCGCAAATAAAAGATTATCACACTCAATTTTTTCTTTAGATGTTTGTAGTTCACCAACCAATGAAAATGAATATGTTGGTAAACATTACAAAAATATTTTAACACTGATAGATTCTTGTAATATTGTTGCAGTTTTAATGTCTGAAGGATTAAAACCTGTCTCGAGAGGCAGATCTGGTATATTAAAAAACTTTTTAAAAGAAGCAATATTTCATTCGATAGAACTTAAAATTAGCAAAGAAAGTTTAATTTTATATATTTTCAAGTTGAGAGAAAAACGTATAGAGGAAATTTTATTTTTAAAATCTTACTTAAAATATATATTAGATGAACATGAATTTTATAAAAATATAAATTATTGGTTAAATAAAATAAATTAATTATTATACACAACTATAATTATAAATAAATGAATGAATATAAATTAAATAAACAAGAGGTAATAAATTTAAAATATTTTAAACTTAGAAATAAAAGAAGTAAAAGAGTAAAACCGGTGTTAGATGAATATGACTTTACAAAAAGAGTAACTGCAATCCTAGGATTAAAAGGCCGTAAAAATCAAGTTAGGGAAATTTTTTCTGCCAAGACTCATAAGGGATTAAGAATCAACCCGCTTCTCGTCAATACCGCCGCAGATGTTAAAAAAATTAGGGACGAGCTAATTAAACAAGGAATTGATGCTGTGCATTTAACATGGTATCCCGATGGCTTTATTATACCAGCCAAAGATATACCAGCTGTAATGACATTACCCATGTCTAAAAATGGTTTAGTGTTTGTCCAGAATCCTTCCAGTTTTTTACCAATTTTAGCGCTAGACCCTCAACCTGGTGAAAAGTATCTCGATGTTTGCAGCGCGCCGGGCGGGAAGGCCGTTTTTTATGCTGGGTTAACTAGAGGAAAAAGTTTATTATATTTGGTTGACGATAATTATTTTAGGGTTAGTAAAAAAATGAGGGCAGTTTTGGAGTCTCAAAAAGTTACACCGGAAGAAATAATAATTTGTGACGCTAAGAATTTAATTAAACAAAAAAAAATTAAGGTAAATAGTTTTGATAAAGTTCTGGTAGATGCGGACTGCTCAAGTGAAGGGAAAATAAATTTTAAAAGTAAGAATCCATTAAAACAATGGGTTACTAAAAGCGCGAATCAATTCAGTCATCAACAGTTAGAGATTTTAAGCATAGGCTATGAAGCATTAAAACCAGGTGGAATTTTGGTTTATTCTACATGTACTCTTTCTCCGGAAGAAAACGAAGGTGTGATTAGTCGTTTTCTTAAAAAGTTCCCTGATGCAATTTTACAAAAGTTAATTTTTGATGGTCAAAAAACTTATAAACCTATAATTAATTGGCCGGGACAACAAATATTACCTGATGTGAAAAAGACACTTAGAATTGACCCGAGAGATCAATATATGGAAGGTTTTTTTGTTTGTAGGATTATCAAATCTTTAATAATTAATGAATCCAAGGAAGGTTTGATAAATAAACAAAAAAATAATAACTTTGTGAATGAAGTGGTAAATTTAGATAAACTCGGTAAAAAATTCAGTCTGCTGAAAAATATATGAGTACAAATAAAAAAGTTAAAAAAATTGCAATATTTTGTGATTTTTTAAGCGCACTTGGCGGTTGTGAATATTATAATGTTTTATTAGCAAAATGTTTAAAGGAGAATGGGATAGAAGTAAGGTTGTATATTGGGGAAAGACCAGTATTACATTATTGGATAAATGAATTAAAATCTTCTAATATTTTTTATAGAACGCCGCATATTTTTCATAAAAATTTAGAAGAAAGGAATATTGAAAAAAAATTTGTTTCTAATTATGTAGATGAAATTAATATATGGTCACCAGATGTAATACATACCCATCCATTCGGAAAATTAACAATATCATGGCTGGAAAATAAATTTTCTAAAAAAGATATACCAATAGTTGTAACAGAATATACAACGCCATCAAACAACACTTCTCATTGGTTTGACAAGGAATATATAAAATACCTTAAAAAGGTTTCTATATATATTGCGACTTGTCAAGCAGTTGAGGATGGTATAAAAAAATACTTTCATTTCAAAGGTAAAATTGTAAAAATACCACACTTAGTAGTGGATAGTAAAATTGAGAAAGTCAATTTAAATAATATATATTCCATGGCTTTTTTAGGAAGACTTTCTCCGGAAAAGGGAGTGTCTTCTTTAATTCTTGCTTGGAATTTTTTAATTCAGAAAGTTCCTCAAGCAAAATTGCATATCTATGGAGGGGGTAACGCAGAAGGTTATTTAAAAGGTTTGGTTAAAAGTCTTAATTTAGAAAATTCTATAATTTTTGAAGGGTTGTATAAGCCTTATGTCGGTATAAATGAAGTTGTAAAAAAGCATTTAATTTTTATTCAACCATCTCATTTTGAGAGCATACCAACTACAATAATTGAGCTAATGTTGAGACAACGAGTTGTTATTGCTTCCAATGTTGGAGGTATTCCAGAATTAATAAAAAAACAGAGTGGTTATATTTATAAAAATGGGTCTGTAGAATCTTTGGCTGTAAAGATAATAAATGTCTTATTAAATAAGAGAAATTTAGAAAAAATTGCAGTTAATGCAAGGAACTCAGTATTAAAAAAATACAATATTAAAATCAATGTTAATAAAGTTATTAAATTATATAATAGTTTAATTAATTAAAGGTAAAAATATTAATAAAAAAGTAAAAATTAAAATTATTGTAGCAATGGGAAAAAATAGAGAAATAGGAATAAATTTCAATAATACTTATAAATTGCCTAATTGGATTTTACCAGAAGATATAAGCCGTTTTCTAAAAAAGACGGAGAATCATCCGGTAATAATAGGCAGGAAGACTTTAGAAGCTATATTATCTCAAACTAAAGACAGGTGCCCATATCCAAATAGGTTAAATATTGTTTTGACACGAAATAAAAATTATAAGTACGTACAAGGTATTTTTTATGTAAGAAGTTTTAATGACGCGATTAATGAAGCAAAAAAAAGAATGCCAAATAAAGATATCTACATACTTGGTGGCGCTGAGGTTTATAAGTATTTTTTGGATATCGCAGACATTCTTGATATAACAAAAGTAAATGGTACATTCAATGAAGCGAATG
This sequence comes from bacterium, assembly GCA_030698385.1. GTDB lineage: Bacteria > Patescibacteriota > Patescibacteriia > Patescibacteriales > XYC2-FULL-47-12 > JAUYLZ01. Next base: position 29,088 of record JAUYLZ010000052.1, read on the forward strand.
TTTTTTTTCCAAAGATTAATTGGAGTAATTGGATTTTAATTGAAGATAAAAAGGGGGTAGAAAAAATTGAGTCTGTAGATGGGTTAGGAAAAGACATAATTCAAAGCCATGTCTATCGATTCATGGTGTATAAAAGAAAAAAATAGTTTTTGTTAACAAAAAAAACGTTCTGTTTGAAAACGTTTTTTTTGTACTTATTAATTGTTATTGCACCTTCATCGCCACTTTTTCTTTGTCCAAAATAATTTCAACTTTGTCGTTGTTTTTGATAGTGCCTTCAATGATTTGCAGGGCGAGTTCGTCCAAAATTTTATTCTGAATCACGCGCTTAAGCGGACGGGCGCCAAAGGTGAGATCATAGCCTTCTTTGGCCAGCATGCGCTTAATATTGTCTTTGAAGCTGATTTTAATATTTTTTGCGGCTAGTCTGTTTTGTACTTTGGATAATTCCAGGTCAACAATCTTGGTCAGAATTTTTTCAGTCAGAGATTTGAAGATGATTATTTCATCAATACGGTTGAGAAATTCCAGTTTGAAGTGGTTTTTCAAAATATCCATGATTTTATCACGCATCTCGTTTTGCCGGTCACTTTCCGCTTTTTGCTTGTCTTGCGTATCAGCAAAACCGATTGAATAGTCTTGGATTACTTTGTTGCCAAGATTGGAGGTCATGATGATGATGGTATTTTTGAAGTTCACGATTCGGCCTTTGGAGTCAGTTAAGCGTCCGTCATCGAGAATCTGCAGCAAAATATTAAATACCTCCGGATGGGCTTTTTCCACCTCATCAAATAGTATGACACTATATGGTTTGCGGCGCACTTTTTCAGTCAGCTGTCCGCCTTCATCATGGCCGACATAGCCGGGCGGGGAACCGATTATTTTGGCGACTGAATGCTGTTCCATAAATTCCGACATATCCATGCGGATCATCGCGTCAGCGTTATTGAACATAAAGTCAGCTAGCGCTTTGGCTAGTTCTGTTTTGCCAACGCCGGTCGGTCCGACAAATAGAAATGAGCCGATTGGCCGTCCGACTTCATTAATACCGGCGCGGGAGCGCCTGATTGCGTTGGCAACGGATTTGATAGCGCTGTCTTGCCCGATAACTCGATTGCTTAGCTTCTGCTCAATTTTTGCCAGTTTTGAAGTCTCGCTTTCCAGCATTTTGTTTATGGGAATGCCGGTCCAGCGCGATACAACCATGGCAATATCTTCTTCATCAATTTCTTCTTTTAGAATCGCTTGGCCGGATTGCTGGATTTTGAATAACTTAGCCTCATTGACCTCAATATTTTTTTGCAGTTTTGGAATATGTGAATAGCGAATTTCAGCTACTTTGTTCAGATCGCCGGCGTTTTGCAGCCGGTCAGCTTCTTTTTTGTTTTCCTCAATTTTTTTCTTGTCGTCGCGAATAGCGCTGATAATATCTTTTTCATTTTTCCAATGGATCTCAAGCTGTCTGGCTTCTTCTTTTAGCTCGTTTAGTTTTTTGGCAATGTTGCGAATTGTCGCTTGATTTTTTTTCTTAGAATCAACGTTGATAGAAGGTTCCTTGTTTTCTTTTTCAATGCCGGCGCGCTCAATTTCCAGACGAGTGATATCGCGTTTTAATTTATCCAAATTTTCAGGCATGGAGTCTATTTCCATCCGTAGAGCGCTAGTCGCTTCATCAATTAGGTCAACGGCTTTGTCGGGCAAAAAACGATCGGTAATATAGCGCTGTGAGAGTTCGGCAGCGGCAATTATTGCTTTGTCCGTGATGCGGACGCCGTGAAAAACTTCGTATCTTTCTTTAATGCCGCGCAGAATAGCAATGCTGTCATTAACCGTCGGTTCACTGACATAAACAGGCTGAAAACGCCGTTCCAGCGCGGCATCGCGTTCAATGTATTTTTGATATTCTCTGGGTGTAGTCGCGCCGACAGCATGCAGTTCGCCGCGGGCCAGGGGCGGTTTTAACATATTAGACGCGTCCAACGCGCCTTCGGTGGCGCCGGCTCCGACGAGAGTATGAAGTTCATCAATGAATAGAATGACTTTGCCATTTTGCGCTCTTATCTCTTTTAAAACCGCTTTTAACCTATCTTCGAATTCGCCGCGAAACTTTGCTCCCGCCAGCAGTGAGCCCAGATCAAGGCTGATTAATTCTTTGTTTTTTAAAGTTTCCGGAACATCGCCGGCGATAATACGCTGAGCCAGCCCCTCGATAATAGCGGTTTTTCCCGTGCCGGCCTCGCCGATTAAAACCGGATTATTTTTGGTACGGCGCGATAGAACTTGCATGACGCGGCGGATTTCGTCATCACGGCCGATGACCGGATCGAGTTTTTGATCCCGCGCCATTTTAGTCAGATTGGTAGCATATTTTTCTAACGCCTGAAATTTTGCTTCCGGCTCCGGATCGGTAATACGCTGGTTGCCGCGGACATCTTTTAATATTTTAAGCACCTCGTTGTATGAAATATTGGAGTTTTCTAGAATAAACTTTGCCGGCGTGCGAACATTAAGCAAAGACAAAAATAAATGCTCAGTTGAAATAAATTCGTCGCCCATTTTATCAGCCTCTTTTTTTGACTCATTCAAAATATTGGCGACTTCCGGCGTACCCTGAACCGTACCGGTGGTGTTTTCAATCGGCGCTTTGGGAAGATGATCTATTTCAGAAATCACATCTTGTTTGAGCGCGTCAACATCAAGATTTAATTTGTCCAGAACAGTTTTTACCAAACTCTCCGGTTGGATAATCAGGGAATAGAGAAGATGGGTAGCGGATATTTGCTGCTGGCCATTGTCCAGAGCAATATTTTGCGCAACGATTAAGGCCTCTTGGGACTTGGTAGTTAATTTATTTAACATAGAAGTTGTTTGAATTAAAAGTTTAGTATTAAATTAGCACTCTACTTTTAAGACTGCTAATTTTATTATAAAAGTCTTTAAAAATTTTGTCAAAAAATTCAACCATCTGTTTGGTTGATTTTTTTTTAAATAATATGTGAAAATGTTATTAAAATAAGTTTTTTTATTTAATATTAGTTAAATAGTATCAATATATAAAAAAACAGTTGACTTATTTTTATAATTATGATATACTTTGGGTAAATTAATAACTCAATTCGATGTGATGCTTGGATTGAACTATTAAAAAACTATGGAAAATAAATCAATTTTGGAAACAATTTTGGACTCAAACGTACAGGAGGAAGCTTCAATTCTTGACAGTCAGCTTATTTTGGAGAATTTGTTTAGCGCCTTGCGTGAAAAAGAGCAGGATATTATCCGACAGCGTTTCGGTTTGTTTAATAATGACAAAGTAACGCTTGAAGCGATTGGAAAATCCTACAACCTTACTCGTGAGCGCATTCGACAGATTGAAAACTTCGCGATTAATAAAATTCGCAAACACGACGAGTTTATTAGATGGACTGCCAGTTTGAAGCATATAATTAACTCCTTGCTTGAAGAGCATGGCGGCATTGTTGAGCGGCAGTATTTAATTGATAACCTAAGCTATCTGTCTTTGCTGGCAAATAGCGAACAAAAATTATCACTTGAGGTATTACGCAACCATTATGATTTTATATTATCAAAACTCTTAGCTGATCATTTTGATTACGTCAAAGAGAATGATTATTACCATAGCCTTTGGAAGCTAAAATATTCTGAAATTGATCATCTTAAAGAGTTATTGGTGATGCTTTTAACCAAATTAAAAGACATGGAAATAGTATTGCCAACTCACGAGATTATTAAATTAATCAAAGACAGTGATGAATACAAAAGACACAATGATCGTTTAAATGTGAGCAACAACTTTGATATCTCCCCAGTTATCAAAAGCGAACGTTACAACGAAGACTTTAATCTTATCAATGAAAATAAATCTTTGTATTCATTACTGCGTTCCAGTAAGAATCTTAAGCAGAATAAGTTTGGATTTTGGGGTTTGACCGACTGGTCTGAAATTATACCAAAAACCATTAACCATAAAATTTATCTAATTTTAAAACATGAAGGCAAGCCGCTTCATTTCAAAGAAATCGCTAATCGCATCAATGAAATTAGCTTTGACCACAAGCGCGCTAATCCAGCTACCGTTCACAATGAATTGATTCTGGATGACAAATACATTTTGATCGGCCGGGGAATTTACGCTCTCAAAGAATGGGGCTATTCAAACGGAACTGTTACGGATGTTGTCGCTAGTGTTATTAAAGAAGCTGGTCGGCCGCTGACCAAAGATGAAATTATTGAAAAAGTCATGGACAAGCGCTTGGTGAAAAGAGCCACAATTAATTTGGCGCTGATGGACAAGACCCGCTTCAACAAAGAGGGCGATAAATATCAGACTAGTTAAATAAAATTAAAACTCTAAAAAAGACAAAAAATCCACTTATAACCGGTGGGTTTTTTGTTTGCTGAAAATTCACAAAATATGGTATAATATATTTAATTAACTAAAAGATTAACATCTATTTACAAGATGGATATTGTAGTAAATTTTGAAAATTTATATCGACTGTTACTGTTGCCGGCAGATCAGCTGATGGCCAAGTTTTTTATTAGCGTTGGCTGGATACCGATATTTGGAGTGATTATTTATGGCATTTACTTGGTATGGGTGGATTATCGGCAGGGATTATACGCGGATCGGCGGGAATTTATGCTCTTAGCCATAGATGTCCCCACGGCAAACGAACAAGGTCCGAAGGCGGTTGAGCAGATGTTCGCGCATTTGGCCGGCGCGCATAGCAGTATTAATTTGATTGAGAAGTATTGGGATGGCAAAACTCAAGATACTTTTAGTTTTGAAATCGTCAGTATTGAAGGCTATACGCAGTTTATCATTCGCACGGAAAAGAAGTACCGTGATTTTATTGAATCCATAATTTACGCTCAGTATGGCCAGGCGGAAATCGCCGAAGTTGAAGATTACGCGCAAAAAGCGCCGGATGAGTTTCCAGACGAGAACTACAATATTTGGGGCGGCGAGTGGACTTTTACCAGACCACAGGTTTATCCATTCAAAACTTACATAGATTTTGAGGACAAGGTAGCACAAGAATTCAAAGATCCAATGGCTGTATTGATGGAGTTATTCGGCGGTCTGCGAAAAGGCGAACAATGCTGGCTGCAGTTCATCATTAAACCGACTGGTTTTGAGTGGGAGGCGCAAGGAGCTGAAGAAATATCAAAAGTAATCGGCGAGAAAAAACCAAAAAAGATGTTTTTGGTTGACAGGCTGGCTGAGATGTTAAGCAAATTTAGTGATTTTGTCGTCGCGGCCGTTGTGCCGGAAGGCGGCTGGCTGCCAAACAAAGAAGATTTAAAAGAAGTCAGTATGATAAATCTGAAGCCGGCGCAAAAGAAAGCAATTGAAGCAATACAGCAAAAAGTTTCAAAAATAGGTTTTGAAGTAAAGACAAGATTCCTTTACTTTGCCGAAAATGAAATTTTTGATAAAACTCGAGGAAGTTCATTTGTCGGCTATATGAAGCAGTTCAGCAATGAAGATCTTAACGCGCTGAAGCCGGACATGGTCAAAACCGTAACTACCGCGGTCTATCTATGGACAAAATCACGAGTTAACGCGCGCAAGCGAAGGTTGATATCAGCCTACAAAAATCGCAGCGCTTGGCAGGGGCTTTATCCGCAAATATACAATATTGAGGAGTTGGCCACATTGTGGCATTTTCCGGTTGAAGAACAGGTTACCGCGCCGATGCTGCAAAAAGTCACCTCTCGAAAGTCAGAGGCGCCGAGCTATTTGCCGGTCGAGGGCAGCAGCAGTGATTTTGCGTCTGATTTGTCCGCGGAAAGCGATATGGAAAAAGATGAAATTTTTTCACCGGCTCAATCTTTGGCGCCTGATGATTTTCCTAAATTTAAAGATGACAAAGTTGGATCGGAAAAAAAGGCGAGCATTAGAGAAATCATTGATGCGGGTCCGCCAAGTAATTTACCAATCGGTTAAATTAATTAAATTATGTCAAACAACTCAATTACCATTTTTGCGGCCACTAACTTCCGCAATAGCCGCCAAAAGTTCGGCATTAAACAAGACGACCGCCGCCGCCATATGTATTTGATTGGGAAAACCGGCATGGGTAAATCTGTTTTGCAGGAAAACATGATAATCCACGATATCCAGTCCGGCCATGGCGTAGCGGTGGTTGATCCGCATGGCGATTTGGTTGAGAAGGTTATTAAATATATTCCGTCTAACCGAATAAATGATGTTATTTATTTTAACCCCTCGGACACTGCTCATCCAATTGCCTTCAACGTAGTCGAGCGCGTCGAACCGGAATACCGACATTTAGTTGCGTCAGGATTAATCGGCATTTTTCAAAAATTATGGGCAGACTCATGGGGGCCTCGTCTGGAGTACATTCTGCGCAACGCAATTTTGGCTATTCTCGACTATCCCGGTTCAACGCTGATGGCGGTAACGCGCATGCTTTCAGACAAGCCATTTCGTAAAAAAGTCATTGAAAAAATACAAGACCCGGTGGTGAAGGCTTTTTGGGTAAATGAATTCGCCAGCTACGCGGATAAGTTCGCTTCCGAAGCTGTTTCGCCAATCCAAAACAAAGTCGGACAGTTTTTGTCCAGTTCGCTGATTCGTAATATTGTCGGACAAGTGCAATCCAGCCTAAATATCAGGCAGATTATGGATGAAAGCAAAATTTTGCTGATGAATTTATCAAAAGGCCATATTGGCGAAGATAATTCAGCGCTATTGGGCGCGATGATGATTACGAAAATTCAGCTCGCGGCCATGAGCCGTGTTGATACTCCTGAGGATGAACGCGTGGATTTTTATCTTTATGTAGATGAATTTCAGAACTTCGCTACCAGCAGTTTTGCCAATATTTTATCCGAAGCGCGTAAATACCGGTTAAATTTGATCATGGCGCATCAATATATTGCCCAGTTGACCATTGGCGAAAACTCAAGCGTTTGGCCGGCGGTGCAGGGAAATGTGGGAACGCTGGTGGTATTTCGAGTTGGCGCGGCCGACGCGGAAGAATTGGTAAAAGAATTTGATCCGCAATATATAGAATCAGACCTGGTAAATTTACCCAAATATAATTTTTATATTAAATTAATGATTGACGGCGTAGCTTCCCATCCTTTTTCGGCTATTGGCCTGCCGCCCAAGACTGTCGCCGAGGAGACTCATAATGTTGAAAAAGTTATTGCCGTTTCGCGCGAGCGGTATTCCGGCAATAGGGAGGTGGTTGAGGAAAAAATTATGCGCTGGCATGGCATGACCGATGACGCGGAAAAAGAACCGGAGCCGGAAAGAGATTTTAAAAAGAAAAGTAATTTTCAAGGCCAAAAAAGTTTTTCTGAACAAAAATTTGCGCCGAGAAATAATTTCTCGCTCCCTGAACCAGTGAGAGTAAATAGCAGCGGCGGTCAGCTTTTCAATCAACGGGATGACAGCCGGCAGTTGCAAAGCAAGCAAGATGATTGGCGCTCTGAACAGAAAGATTTTCATAATCGGCCAAAAAAAGTTGTACAGCCGCAAGGCCATATTGCCAAGCGTTATTATAATACAGATAATGACGATCAGTTAAAAAAATCAGTAGAACCGGAAAATAATAATTTTCATAAAGAATCGGCAGGTGAAGATTCTGGAATATCCTTAGCTGATGCCATCAGCCAAGGAACAGTTGATTTCAAAGGGAAAAAAATTGAAAAAAAAGATGAAATTCATTTAAACAATCAAATTGAAAATAAACCGGTAATTGACAAAAATCAAAATTTGGATAAAAATAGAGTTCAAAATGGAAAGATAAAAATGGGGGAGAAGGTTAGGATTAACAACAACAAAAAATATTAATTTACATTTTTACATGTAATCATGCCGTTTGATTATCTAAAAATAGCTTCAGCAGAGGATCTCCAAGGCAGGGATCATTTTTTATATAGGGTATTGGAAATTTTGCCGGCATTTTTATCGTGGGGAACATTGATAATTCTGATAATAATGTCTTGGCAAAAACCGGTTTGGGTTTCTTTTTTTATAATCGCTTTTGATATCTACTGGCTGCTCTTGGTTATCTTTCTCGGTCTCCACCTAATCGCCGCTTACATTAAGTTGAAAAAAAATATCAGAATTGACTGGAAAAAAAAATGCGCGGAGCAGAAAAACTGGCAGGATATTTATCATATTATAATTTTGCCGGTTTTGTATGAAAATGAAGGAATTGTCCGCACCGCTCTGCAATCTTTGATTGACGATGGTTTCCCGCCGCGGAAAATGATAGTCGTCGTAACCGCCGAAGAACGCGCCGGCCAAGACGCGTGCGTTCGGCATAAAAAAGTATTGGAGCAATATGAAGACAAGTTTTTTAAAACGTACTTCACACTGCATCCTGACGGCATCGCGGGAGAGCTCAAGAGTAAGGGCGCTAACCAAGCATGGGCGGCGCGGCAGGTAAAAAAGGATTTGATTGATAATCTTGGTATTCCGGAGGAAAATTTCACAATTAGTGTTTTTGATGTTGACACTATAGTTAGACCGGGATATTTTCATCGCTTAACACACGCTTATTTGACGGTTGAGAACAGACATCGGGCGAGTTACCAGCCCGTGCCGGTGTACAATAATAATTTGTGGGACGCTTCTTTTTTTGCCCGCGTTGCCGCTATGAGCAATACTTTTTGGCAGATGATGCAACAGATCAGGCAGGAAAAATTGGCGACTTATTCGTCGCACTCCATGAGCTGGCAGACGCTAAATGAAATTAATTTTTGGTCTACCAATATGGTTTCGGAAGACTCGCGGATTTTTTGGCATTGCTACTTGCATTTCAACGGCGACTACCGGGTGGAGCCTCTGTACTATCCGGTATCAATGGATGTGGTAATGGACCGGACTGTCTGGCAATCTCTGCGCAGTCTTTATAAACAACAGCGCCGCTGGGGCTGGGGAGTGGAGAATTTGCCATATTTAATGTTCAACGCGTTCAAACGCCGGAAAACAATAAAAAAAAGGAACACGTTTAGCCGTATTTTGGTTCAGCTCTACGGCTTTCATTCTTGGGCCACAAATGCTTTGATTATCGCCGTCATCGGTTGGTTGCCGCTTTACTTCGGCGGTAGTGATTTTACAACCACAGTGCTTTCGGGAAACCTGCCGGTGATTACGCGCACGCTGATGACTATAGCGATGGTAGGATTGATTCTCTCAGCGGTTATTTCCACGCTACTTTTGCCAAGTCGTCCAAAGAAATACCGCGCGATAAAATTTTTCATAATGATAATTCAGTGGGTAATTCTGCCAGTTACAATTATTTTCTTCGGCTCTTTGCCGGCGCTGGAATCTCAGACGCGCTTGGCGCTGGGAGGGAAGTGGCGCTTAGGTTTTTGGACAACACCGAAGGAGCGGTAATTAATAGAAATTAGTTATTCAGAAATTAGGTATTTAGTTATGGAAATTGGAAATTGCCTGCCTGCCGGCAAGGCAGGGAAATTGGAAATTTTGAAAAAAAATTGGCAACTCACCAGCTTGATATTTTTATCAATTATTTTTTTGTTTATTTATTCTTGGTTTCCATATACTACAACGCAAGACAATGGGGAATTAATTATAAACAGCAAAAATAGCAAAACCGGCATTTTCAGTAATTTAAATTATCCAATGCCTCAGAATATCGCGAACTTCAGTAAAAAGTTTGCCTCGCCGGACGCGACTGCGAATTATTTTTGGATAAATTGGTACAATTATTATGGAAAACTTTTTTATTATGAACCTTACAATATAATCGCCAATGATTATGTCGTGCCGCGCAGTATCCGCTCGGATGACGGCGTGGTCAGGCCGGTTAGTTTTTTGGGAATAATTATAATTTTTAGCGCGCTGGCTAAGATCTTCGGATCATGGGTTATTGTTTATCTGACGCCGATTTTTTCGGTATTGGGAGTAATACTATTTTATGAAATTATCAAAAGAATTTTTGATAAAAAAATCGCTTTCATTTCAGCGCTGCTTTTATTCGCGCTGGCGCCGTATTGGTACTACTCGGCGCGCGGATTATTTCATAATGTACTGTTTATTGATTTACTTTTGATGGCTGGATGGTGCGTAACTGTTGTCATTGCGAGCGGAGCGCAACGCAGTGAAGCGCAGCGTGGCAATCTCGTGAGTAAACGAACGTCACCTCTGCCAATGAACGTTGCCAATCCAGGCGGGATTGCCACGGCTTTTGTTTCGCTGACGCGAAACTACAGCCTCGCAATGACAGTGTTGGCAGGCATTTTTTTTGGCCTTGCAATCATAACCAGAACATCAGAATTGGTCTGGTTAGTACCAGCTTTTCTGATTGCAGGAATATATTATCATAAACAGTTGCATTGGGATAAACTGATAATTTTTGTCTGCGGTCTGGCAATCGCGCTCATGCCGATGTTTTACTATAATCAGATTTTGTATGGCTCGTATTTAAATTTTGGTTATACGCCGCCTGATGTTGATGCGCCAAGTTTAAAATTAGCTCAAGTACCGGAAGAATTGTTTGGAACTTATGCTGATGAAAACTTACAAAATGAAAAAATTTCAAACAGTCCGCCCGCTGGCAAGTCAAGTTTGCAATTTGCTTTGCCGTTTGGTTTTGATCTGAAAAATATAATTAAAAGTTTTTGGTATTATTATGTTGCCATGTTTTGGCACATTTTTATCCCGGCCTGTTTTGGCAGTCTTTGGTTTTTGTGGAAATACAAAGAAAAAGTTAAAACTCAACAGGCTTATTTGATTACTTTTTTAGTGGTAAGCTTTTTGCTGGTAATTTTTTACGGCTCGTGGGAAATTCAAGACAATATTAATTTGGGCCGTGCGACCATTGGCAACTCCTACACGCGTTACTGGCTGCCGATGTATATACTAAGCCTGCCGTTTGCGTCGCTATTTTTAATTAATATTTTTAAAAAAATTAATAATGAAAAAGTCAGAAAGCAAATTTTGTTTTTAACTGTGGCGGCTATTATGCTTCTGAACGCGCGGGCGGCTGTTTGGGGCGATGATGATGGGCTGGTCTATGTAGCGGAAGGCATAGCAAAAAACAAAGTTGAAGTTGCCGGTATTTTGGCAATTGTCGAACCGGAAAGCGTGATAGCGACGCTTTATGCCGATAAGTATTTTTGGCCGCAGCGCCGCGTTATCAATGGTGGTTTTTCCAATGATGAATTATTATACGCTTATAACAACCTTTTGGCCAAAAATATACCAGTCTATTATTACGGTTTTATCTTTGGCGAAACCGATTGGGACTACTTGCAGAACCGCAGACTGCAAGAGTTCAATTTGCAACTGGAAGTAGTGAGGTTGAATATTGATCTCGGCCTTGGTTTGTACAGAATAAAAAAAGCCCATGAATGAGTCATGGGTGAAAGTGATTATTTCAGATAGTAAAAAACAATAAAATTATTAAATATTAGCCTAAAATTTTTTAATACTATGTCAAAAATATTAATAATTCATGATCGTTTCAAGTTCCGCGGCGGCGCTGAGCGTTTGGTATTGATTATGGCGCGTGGTTTAAACGCGGATATCGCAACCGAGTACTGGAACGAAGAAGAGTCTTTTAGAAAGTCAGAGGCGCCGGCGAAAGTAATTGTTTTGGGCAAACAGATCAGGCATGCGGGGCTGAGTTATTTTTCTGCGCAGGGACGGTTTTTTTGGAAGACAAAATTTCTCAAAGATTATGACACGATAATTTTTTCGGGCAATAACTGTCTGTCCGCCGCTTGGCGCGCGCCGGAGAAAAAAAAAGTAATGTACTGCCACACGCCAGTGCGGTATGCCTATGACCTTAAGGACCATTATTACCGATCAAAAGTCTGGTGGAAGAAGCCGATGTTTATTTTCTTTGTTTTTATCGCCCGGATTATCTATCAATGGGGTATAAAAAAAATGGACAAAGTAATCGCCAATTCACTGAATGTACAGGCGCGTTTGAGCAGATTTTGCGGCATCGACAGCTATGTGATATATCCGCCCATTGACGACAAAAAATTCAAGTGGCTGGGGCAGGATAATTTTTACTTGTCATTCGCGCGGCTGGATGAATTGAAGAGAGTTGATGATGTCATTCGCGCTTTTAAAAAATTGCCTCAGAAAAATTTAATTATCGCTTCCGGCGGTCCGGAGTATGATAAGTTAAAAAAAATGATCGTCCGCCACAAAAATATTGAGTTGCTCGGTTTTGTCAGCGACGAAAAGTTGGCAAACTTGGTCGGGAATTGCATCGCTTCCATTTATATTCCTCTGCATGAGGACTTTGGCATGTCGCCGCTGGAGGCCGCGGCCGCCGGCAAACCGACCATTGGCGTGGACGAGGGCGGACTAAAAGAAACTATTACGCATAAAGTAACCGGCTATTTGGTACCATCGGTTTATAGTAATAATGATTTGGTTGAGGCGATTAATTGGCTTGATCCGGCCAAGGCCAGCGGTATGAACGGAGACTGCAAACGGCAGGCGGAAAAATTCAGTAAAGAAAAGTTTGTCAGTGAGATAGAAAAAGTGTTATAATGATAAATAATAATACTTTTTAATAAATTTAACTAACATTATGTTCAAAAAAATATCATTTAAGCTGTTGATTTTTTCAATGTCATGTTTAATCATCGCATTGGGAGTTATTAACCTGAGTAATGCCGCGGATAGTAATTCAACTGCCGCCAATGAGTCGCTAGTGGTTAACTACACTTTAAATAACACTACTAACTTGGTTGTTTCCTCAAATGAATATGCCGGCGAGGTCATTTTGACGGTGAACGGCCAGGGCGTTTCCTCCGGTACCAGCTTGTCTGATGCTTATTATATCTATACTGATTGGGACGGCAATGAAGTTACTCCTTTTTTGGCTAATGAGTTTGGCCTGTATGTCAACGGCCAGCAAGTCGGCAGCGTCTGGCCGCAGAACTATCGGACAGATCATACCTATACTATTTCTTTAAATCTCTCTACGCCGCAAAAAATAACATTATCAATTGGTGATTTGGGCGCTGGTGATAATGACGGTAGTTTGAACATAAAAATTGTTGGTCAAACAGAAATTGAAGAAGATGATAATAGTGATGACCCTGAAAATGATGATAGTAGCTCAAACGCCACCTCAACACCTAATCAGGATACTTCTGTTAACGATGATTCTGAGAGTGATGACCATAATGACGATGATAACATAGCTGTTACTGAAACGGTAAGCGTGGATTATAAAAAAAATAACTTGTCTAATCCTGCTGTAACTGAAAAATCATATAAAGGCATTGTTAAAGTAGTAGTGAGTGAAACCGGCCAGTCTTCCGGCACTAGCTTGTCAGACGCTTATTATATTTACACAAATTATGACGGTGAGGCGGTCACACCGTTTGATGCGCGTGAGTTTGGCCTGTATGTCAATGGCCAGCGCATCAAAAATATTTGGCCGCAACCGTACCGCAGTGATCATGTCTATTCATTTCAACTGGCCTTGGGCGGCAGTTATCAAAAAATAAAATTCTCCATTGGCGACGGTTACACCGCTGATAACTCCGGCCAGCTGATTTTAAAAATTTCCGGCGACAGCAGCTCAACTGGTGAGGGAGCTGTCTGCACACAGGAATACCAGCCGGTTTGCGGCTTGGACGGAAAAACGCACTCCAATCGTTGCGTGGCGGAAAAACAAAATAAAGTCAAAGTGGCTTATGAAGGAGAATGTAATGATGATAATGCTGATGTTAATATTAAAAGGTACCGCCAGGGGCACGTCTGGTGTCCAATCGCGGCCTGGCAATCATCAGAGTTTGGCGAGCCGGATACAGCACTTGATAGCAGCCGTTCCAGTGAAAAAGAAGTTGTTACTGGTGAGACATTTTGCAAGCAGCGCGACATGAGTTATGGCAGTATTATCAATGAAAAAAGTGATAAAGGCGTTATTTATTGCCAAGGCGAAAGAGAAAATATCGCATTTAGATGTTTTTATGATATAAAGTTAGAGTATATTGGTTCAGGTTTGTCTTTGGGCAAATATGTTAAAGAAGTGATTACCTCAGACGGCGTAAAAGAGGACAACGGTAGTAATAATAACGATGATAACAAACCAATTAAAATAGGTGATCAGACAGAAGAAAGAGTGAATCGTTTAATTTTGAAACTGGAACGAACTATCACGCAGCTTGAACAAAAAGTGACAGATTTGGAAAAGAAGCTGGTTACTAAAATTGATCAAGCCTTGTCTAACCGCTTAAAAGGAAGAATTTTACTCCAAGTTGAAGAAAACGGCGAAGCGTGGTATGTGGATCCTAATTCCGAGAATAAGTTCTATATGAAAGACGGACAAGCATCGTATGACATTATGCGCAGTTTGGGACTCGGCATCACCAACCAAGATTTAGAGAGCATCCCCATTGGTATTCAGGATAATATTTATACTCTAAAAGACTCAGACGGCGACAAAATTCCCGACAATTTGGAGGTAGCCATTGGCACTGATCCGAATAAAGCCGACTCTGATGATGATGGTTTTGATGATAAGACAGAACTTTTGGCCGGGTTCAAACCAACTGGCCTCAACAAGTTTAATTTTAATCAAAACTTGATTAACAGATTGCACGGCCGAATTGTTCTGCAGGTTGAATCGCATGGCGAAGCTTGGTATATCAATCCGGTTGACGGCCAGCGCTATTATCTGGGCGATGGCAACACGGCCTACAATATCATGCGCTTCTTAAGCCTGGGTATAAAAAATGACGACTTGCGCAAAATTGAAGTCGGAGACTTTAGCGAATAGAATAAATAAAATACTATAAAAAAACTAGGTTATAAAAATTAACCTTGTTTTTTCTTTTTAATAAAAAATATGCTATAATATATACAGCTGAGTTTTATAAAGACTCTAAATTTTATTATAAATATGAAAACAAAAAGGCGAATAAAATTTTTACTAGTATTGGCGGCTTTAATTTTTGCGTTGCCATCCAACACAGTCGGCCAAAGCGGTACCAGCGGTTCTATTAGTGATGAAATTACCGCTTTAAACGAAGAAATCCGCGACCGGCAGAAAGATATAGACGCGATTCAAGAAAAACAAGAGTATTACAAAAAAGAAATCAGAGCCAAAAAAGATGAACAGGCAACTTTAAAAAATCAGATATCGGTATTGGATAGCACTATCTCAAACACAGAGTTAAAGATTGAAGAAACGCAAATTGATATTGATAAGACTGCCTTGGAAGTAAAAAAGGTGCTCTTGGAAATTGAAGCCATGGAAGATGATATTGCCAAGAAAAAAGATTATTTGGAAAAGCTTTTGCGCAAAATCGCGCAGTATGATGACGTTAATACGCTAGAAGCGCTTTTGGTTAATAAATCATTGTCAGAGTTTCTTGATCAGATTCAGTACATAAAAGACGTGAATGGAAGTTTGGGGGAAGTCCTGGATGAAGTTAAGCTGCAAAAAGTTGATCTTGAAGAAAAAGAAGTTGATTTGGAAAAAAAGAAATCAGAACTTGGTGATCTAAAAAAAGAGTTGGAAGAGCGTCGCGCGGAAATTGAAGATCAGAAAATTAACAAGCAGTATATACTGGATACAACCAAGCAATCCGAAGGCGAGTACCAGAATTTATTGAACAAAGCCAAGGCTGAACAGGAGCGCGCCAACGCGGAAATTGTCAATTTTGAAAGAGAAATCCGCAAAAAGCTGGCTGAACAGCAGGGCAAAGACAAACTGCAGTTTAATGACAACGGTTTTATTTGGCCGGTGCCAAAGAATGTAGTCACGGCGTATTTTCACGATCCAGACTATCCTTATCGTTATATTTTTGAACATCCGGCGGTTGATATTCGCGCCGGACAAGGAACGCCGATTCGCGCGGCCGCTTCCGGTTATGTGGCGCAAGCCAAAGATAACGGTTATGGCTATAGCTATATAATGATTGTGCATGGCGACGGTCTTTCCACTGTCTACGGCCATGTTTCTCGCATTGATGTTAAGCTTGATGAATTTGTCGCTCAAGGACAAATCATTGGCGCTTCCGGTGGCATGCCGGGCACAAAAGGAGCGGGTTATCTTACATCCGGGCCTCATCTTCACTTTGAAACACGTTTGAACGGAATTCCGGTTAATCCGCTTAATTATTTACCATAGTTTATTGAGAAATTATCAGTAACTGCTTATTCGCAAAATACTTGATTTTTTTAACTGAAACTTTTATATGTCTGACAATGAAGCGCATGAAGTGATAATTAAAAATATTTGTGATCATGCCTGCAAAGTTTTGAAATATCCCAATTTACAAATAAAGATAATGCGCCGGCAGGGGAGTGTGAATACGAAGAAATCCTATATCATCGGTCATACCAGTTTGCGAACCGGCGTGGTAACGCTGGATGTGTACACACCGCGGCATCGCAAACCAAAGAAAGTTTCTTCCATTCTGTCCGTACTCGCGCATGAGGTCGCGCACCACCAAAAATTGCCATACCGCCAGTGGCATCGAGGCAGGTGGATTATCCGCCAGCACTACCCGCAGTTTTATAAGCAGGTGACGAAGAATATAAATAAAATGAAAAAAGACGAAATGATTGGCAAATATTTTACGTAAAAAATAAACCGCACCAGAACTACTGTGCGGTTTTATAAATCGGTGGTGAGAGAGTGGAGAAATTAATCAGGAAAAAAGGTTCCATACACCAACAAAGAGAAGCAGGTAACAAGAATAAAACAAACAATAACTAAGCCAAAATTACCTAAAAAATTAAAAAATCTGCTGTCGCAAAAATTTTTGTAGCGCTTCATTAATCGCCTTTTCATAAACCACCTCGCAAAGTTTTTATTAAAATGTGCTAAAAATATATTAGCAGAATGAAATATTTTTGTAAAGCATAAGGCGTGATTTTTTTAAAAGACTGAGTAGCAGGCTATGCTCAGGTAAGAATATTGAAAGTAAAAAAAGAAGGGTTCTGAATTTTCAGAACCCTTTTATGTAAGAAAGAAAAAATATTATTTTATTGTCTGACGCGAGGTGTCATTTGATTTTGTCCAGCAACAGTAATCAAAGAAAAAGCAGTAGGGGTATTTCCAGCTTCATGAAGTTTATCAATGTTGTATGACCCTGTGTGGGCGAAACCACCGCAGATTAATTCTTTGTCTTTGTCAATCCAACTCTTGAGCGGACCGCGGCAGGTTACGAATCCTTCCACACCCTCTTCAGCTTTTTTTCCGTGGCCGTAACGCAATGACGAGCGAGCATCAATTGCGCCTTTGGAAGCCATGCCGCGATAGGGAACCGGATCACCTTCTTTGCAGTGATGTTCTACTGCTGAAAGGGATTCCTGGGCTGCAACCAGCCACTCACCAGCCATGCCGGCGTGTCCGCCAGCTGCAATCATTTTAACGTAGGTGCCGGTGCCGTTTATGCTGCCGTCAGGAATAATTTCCGGAATATTTTCACATTTGTCTTGTATGCGAAGTTGTCGCATGTAGGCAAGTTCACGCACCAGTGACCACATGGGAACACCAACTCCTGTACCCAGTGATGTCGTGCAAATTGAGCCGGAGCCAATGCCGCATTTTACCGCGTGCACGCCGATATCGGCTAGCTGATTATAGCCATCGATGCTAGCGACATTTCCAGCTATTACCGCGGCCGAAGCGTTATTTTTTTTCACCAGTTGGACAACTTTTTGTGAGAGCTCAATGACATTGTCACAGTTACCGTGGCTGCTGTCAACAATAATAACACCAACACCCATGGTCAAAGCCTCCTCAACTCTTCTTATGTCCTCGCATTCATTAATTGCCATACCGACTAGAGGTTTCTCATTATGAAATGATGGGTTAGCCGGACGGCAATCTTTTCGAAAGTAGATACCTTTGAGTGAATGTCGGCCATTCACTAGTGGTAGTACTGAGCAGGCTGGTTCATTTAAGAGGCGATTTCTGATATCAGCGAAAGGCGTGTGAACTTCAGCAACTCGCAGATCATGAAATTTTTTCATGAACTTTTTTACCGGCTGATCAAGATTTTCTTTAAAGGCTACATCTCTAGTAAATAGTATGCCAACTAACGTATTTTTGTCAGTGATAATGGGAATCGTGCTGAATCCGTACTCATCCAGAATTTCATGCGCTGATTCAATTTTGTCATCAGGATTGAGGGCGATTGGATTTTGGACTAAACATGGTTTGTGCTCCAGAACTTCTGAGAGCCACTGTAGCTGAATGTCAGCTTTTTTGTGTCGGTAGATAATACCGCACGCGCCAATTTCCATCAAGACTTTGCAAATATCCGGACCGCCGATGCTGTCCATGCATGCACTGAATAAACCAAAGTTCATTTGCACCGGTCCGATTTTAGTTGATAGATTAACATCTTTGGGCGCGATGTTTGAGTAAAAGTCACGCAAGGTGACCTCATCAAGGGTGTAGCGGGGAATGGGGGGAGGAATTGGTTTATTGAAGAAATCAGGATACATATCTTCATATACGCTCAATTCATTATACTTTTTCATTTTTTACTTGCCTCCTTTTTGGTTTGAAAGATCAAAACTTTATTGCAAAAATAATAGCATAGATTATAAAAATTGTCTAGGCGGTAATTTAATTTTTTAATTTATCAATATAGTGTCTTATATCTCTGATTGAGCGTGGACAAAAACTATATTTGTCTAGCTGATTAGCCGGTACCATGGCAAAGCCGCCGCCTTCGCCCAATTTAAGTTGATGTGGGTCTAAGTTTTTGTTTACAACAAATGTGTATCTGTAAGTATTTAACTCATTGACTAAATATTCATCGAATAGTTCAATCTCATTCACTTCAAGTTGAAAGCCGGTTTCTTCCGCAAATTCGCGAATAAAGCATTCATGAGGCAGTTCGTCTGGATTATTTCCACCACCCCAAATAGCCCATTTGTATGGTTCAATTTTTGTGTTTCCATCTCTAAAAATCAACAAGAACGTTTCATTGATTGGGTTGTAGATAATCCCGCCGGCATAGAATACTTTTGGAATTTTTGTTTTATATTCAATCATGAAGTTAAAAATTTAAATTACCACCAAATTTACGCTAGGTATCAAATGTTAAAACAAAAAGCAAATAGGGGAGGATTTTTCTAACATTTTTTTGACGCTAGCTCTTATCAAATAAAAACCGCTATATGTCTTTGATCGTTTGTTACTGATAGTTAAGAGTTTCAAATTCACTGCTTCATCTTAGCGCCGCTGTGAAATTTCCGATGGACGTCGCGCAGTTGTTTGTTGGTTACGTGAGTGTAGATTTGCGTGGTGGCGATATTGCGGTGGCCGAGAAATTCTTGCACCAAACGCAAATCAACGCCGTTAGTTAAAAGATCGGTAGCATAGGAGTGGCGCAGAGAGTGGGGAGAGGTCATGATGGGCAGACCGGCGATTTTTACGTACTTTTTCACTATATTTTCCACTGAGCGCACCGAAAGACGCTTATCCTCATTTTCCGGGCTATTTTTGCTATATGAGATAAACAATGCCTTATCAATGTCTTTGCGTGAATTTAGGTACTTTTTGAGCCAAAAAACAGCCCTTTGCGAGAAGTATACCGTACGAATACGGCCACCTTTGCCTTTGATGGATATTTCCAGATATTCGGTCAAATTTTTGATTTTTATTTGTTCGCGGTCCAGTGCGACTAACTCGGCCACGCGCAGTCCGGTGGAAAATAATGTTTCAAGCAGTACCCGGTCGCGTAAGCCAATCGGGGAGTTGGTGTTTGGGGAAGACAGAAGTATTTCGAGCTGATCGAGTTTGAGATAGTTGATTTGGTGATCTTCTTTATCACGTAGTAATTTTGCCTTGTCAGACGGCAAACTCTGGACGTCGCGGTCGGCTAAGTATTTGAGTAAATTGCGAAGCGCGATGATATAGTAGTTTTGCGTAGTTTTTTTCAGAATAGGCTTGGCAGGAGAGGAGGAGGGTTTTGTCGAGCTGCCCTCGTGCGCGAGAAATGATTTGTACTCGTAGATGTGTTCGCTAGTGAGTTCGTGCGGCCGCAGGTCGGACAGATCGCAGTCTTCCAGCCAAATTTGAAATTTTTTTAAGAAGCGATAATAATTTTCCGCGGTCTTTGGAGAAAGACCTTGTTCAACCTCAAGATAGTCAAGGTATTCGGGGATGAAGTGAATGAGGTGCCGATTGCTTTTTTGCATACGTTGATAATTTTATGTTTCTATACTAATAACTTCGCATAATGTAGATTAAGAGAAGTAATGTCGATAATAAAATTATAAATCCAATAACCATTTAAGTCAAGAGCCTATCTTATGAGCAGTCCCATTAGGTGTATTTCTGGCACGAACAGCAGAATGATTTTTAAGATTAATAAAAATAATCCAATTATCGTTATGATTGCCAAAATCACTCCTAAAAAAAATAAAGATTTGAACATTCGTTCAGCTGTGCCTGAGTGCATATATTTATTCTTTAGTGAAATTAAAATTTAGAATTAGAGAGGCAGGGTATGACCTTTATAAATTTTAAGATTGCAAAATTCAATCCCCTACTACATTTTAACGAAAATTTTTGTTATCTGCAATTTACTTATTTAAATTTAAAAATTCAGACGTAGGGTAAGACCTTCTTAAATCAAAATTGCGAATGTTAAATTACAAAATTATACAAATTTTAACTGTACACAAAATTTTAATTAAAATTTAAAAATTTAGTGGTAGGGTATGACCTTGGTTAAAAAATTAAAAAATGATGAATTTAGAAAATTGGCCAAAACAGGACAGTAAGGCTTCAGAAATTTTTTTTACGTTGAACAGGGAAGTCGCTATTCCCTATTTTTTAAAATTTATTTATAGTAAATTTTTTCACCAAAGCGCAAATCAATATACTCTAATTTTTTTAAGTGATCGCCTTTAACTTCTTCATCAAGCAAGGTTTTTAAGGATGTGAATTGTGAATCAAGATCGTTTTCAACGTTGAAGTGTACTACCGGTCCGTCAATAATTTTAATATCAACTGTGGTTTCCAGATTGTTTATATAAAAAGTCCCTTCATGATCGATATGATTAATATTAAGTTTGGAAGCTAATTTGGTTGCAAAACCAAGATACTTTTGATCAATGGAAATTTTTTTTGAAAGGGAAGTTTCCTCAATCAGCGTCTCTTCCCTGTTGTTTGTCATGACAATAAAGTTTTTTATATCAATATCCAGGCTTTCAATTTTTGAAATAATATTAAGATCAGAATCAATATAGTAGTAGATATCGTCTTCAAGCCAAATAGCAGTCGCTTGTTTTTCTGTAAATGAAATAACAATTGTACCGGGCAGTTCCCTATTTATTTTTAAATCAATGACATAATATTTTTTTAAAATTTCATTTTTTAATTGCTTTTTGCTCAGGGAAAAAATATTTTTTTGATTTAGTATGAAGAATTTTTTTTGTGCCAGCTGTTCATCTGCTATTTCTAAAATAGCAGATTGACGAATATTTTCACTGCCGATTATTTCAATATTTTTTACGTTAAAAAAATCGTGGTAGAACACAAACCACAATCCTGAGGACAGCATTAGCACCGTGAGTACTACAAATATTTTTAGCTTCCAAGATATCGTGCTGACTCGCCTTCTCCGGCGCTGAAAGAATGGGTTGCGATAGCTTCTTTGCGAATATACTCTGGTTTTGTTAGCGAATAATTTTCGCATTTACTTTTTCTCAATTTTTTTTAAGCCGCTTGGCAAGTATTTATGTAAAACTTTTGGTATGTTAATGCTGCCGTCAGAGTTTTGGTTGCATTCCAAAAGCGATATTAAAACGCGCGGACTGGCAATAGCGGTATTATTTAGCGTATGAACGTATTCTTTTTCGCCGTTATTTTTTTTATATTTAATATTCAGTCGGCGCGCTTGCCAGTCGCCAAGATTTGAAGCGCTGTGTGTTTCGCCGTAGTTATTGCGCGATGGCATCCACGACTCAATATCGAACATTTTATACTTCCCCGCTCCCATATCGCCGGTGCAGATTTGGATTACACGGTGCGGAATGTTTAATTGCTTGAGAATTGATTCGGAAATTTTTATCATTTTTTTGTGCCAGCTCTCCGATTCTTTATAATCGTTTTTGCACAAAACAAATTGCTCAACTTTTATAAATTCATGCACGCGATAGATGCCGCGCGTATCTTTGCCGTAACCGCCAATTTCACGGCGGTAGCAGGGCGAAAAGCCGAAGTATAGCTTTGGCAGTTCACTTTCTTCAAGAATTTCATTAGCATGGTAAGCGCCAATGCCGACTTCAGAGGTGCCGGCTAAATAAAGTTTATCTTTCATTATTTCGCCGGACTCTTCTTCATTGAGATTGGCGATTTCGTAGTTATCACCTTTGCCGAAAGGAAAATAGCCGGTGCCGAACAAAGCAAACTCTTTGACTATAATCGGCGGAGTGATCATATTAAAACCGGCTTTGGCCATTTTGGCAATCGCGAATTGCATCAAGGCATTCTGCAGCAACGCGCCTTCGTTTTTTAAAAAATAGCCGCGGAAGCCAGATACTTTTACGCCCCGCTCAGTATCAATGATGTCAAGGTCTTTGCCAAGACTTAAGTGATCTTTTTGTTTAAAATCAAATTTTGGAATGTCGCCCCATTTTCGCGTTTCAACATTGCCGCTTTCGTCCGGACCAACCGGCGTGCCGCGCGCCGGAATTTGCGGCGTTAGCAGCATTAAATTTTTAAACTTCGCTTCCACCTCTCTGTCTTCAGCTTCTAGTTTGGCGATTTCTTCTTTGAGGTTTTTCCCTTTGGCGATTTGTTCGTCACTCGGTCTTCCTCCTTGCGCCGCCTGCGCGAGTTTGTTTCTGTCTTCCCGCAACTCATTAATTTTTTGCTGAAGTGTTTTTCGTTCAGCATCAATTTTTAATAATTCATCAATACTTAAATCAATACCCTTGTCAGCAACGGCTTGTTTCACTTTTTTTGAATTTTCTCTGATAAATTTTATGTCTAGCATACAGTTAGTTGAAAGTAAAATTTTTTGTCTACAAATTATTTGAAAATGGAAAGGGGAAATAATTTTCCCCTATGAAGGATCAACGTGTTAAATATATTAATTCTGAAGATTATTTAAGGCACTTTCAAGCATGTTTTTTGTCTCACTACTGATACCTTCATTAAATACACATTGCTTTAGATAGTCCATTCTATCTGTTAGTGGCAAAGCAAAATCATTTTTCAGTAAACATAGCAATGCATTTCTCGTTCGGTCGTCCATAGTTCTAACTGGCCATATAAATTGCATGATGGTTCTCCTTTTAGTCTTTTATATTTTATATAACACGCATTAAATAACAAAGGTGTTTGCTATCTAATGTTTGTTATTTAATTTTTGGTAAAAGGATTTTTTGTTTTGAAAGTAATGCGCGGCGTTTTGTTATTAATCGAAGTCAGAGAAACTCCATACTTCATCTTGTATAGTTCTCCTATGGCACAGAATAACGCTTTTGAGTAGTCAAATCCTATTTTTTTGCAGACGCTTTTTACTTTTTTTTCACTCGGTCCTTCCACCTCCACAAAAGGCTCCAGAAACGGCCACTCGTCAATGGTTAGTTCAACGCCATCAAGCATCCATAGTTCCCTTCTTGTCTCCTGATATCCCTTCCACTCGCAACCGATTTTTTTCAATAACTCAACGGTTTTTTTATAATTGTCTACCTCCAGACAAATTTCTTTTTGATCATTAATTTTTTTGCCGTCGATAATTTTTAGACTAAAGGTAATTTTTTTGTCCGCTTCCTCTCTAACCCGCAGCCAGGCATTTCTTCTTTTATCGGGCAGAAAAAAAACATCTCTTTTTTGTAAAAACTCCGGCTTAATTAATGTTGCCTTGGCTGCCTTGAACTTTTTTCTTGCTTCAGCTTTGTCTACATCTAGAAAAGTAGCTTCGTACTCAATATCCATAAGCTATAATTTTGGCCTGATTAAAGGAAAAATTTGGCATTCGCGGATTGATTTGTTGGCCAAAAAGCTAAACAGCCGTTCGCTGACGCCAAAGCCGCAGGTCGGCGGCATGCCGTATTCCAACGCCTCCACGAAGCTATCGTCTTTCATCTGCGCCTCATCATCGCCGGCATCGCGGAGTTTTTGCTGTTCATTAAAACGCCGCGCCTGATCAATGGGATCGTTGAGCTCTGAGTAGCCCTTGCCCATTTCCGAACCGGCGATGATCACCTGAAACCGCTGTACCAGCTCGGGGTTTTTTTCATCACGCTTGGCGAGCGGCTCCATAGTTACCGGCACGTTTACCAAAAATCCCGGACCCGAAATATTTTTGCGGCAGTACTTCCAGAGATTGTCTATGGCGCGCGTGATGTTGAAGCCGTTTCTATCGTAGTCAATGTGGAGCTCTTGCAGTTTCTTTTCAATTTTGTTTTGGTCAGCTTTGAGTACGTCAATGCCGGTTATTTTTTTTATCGTTTTAACATAGTCATACTTTTCCCACTTGCCGCCCAGATCAACCTCGTGTCCGTTAATTTTAAATCGCAAAGTTCCGAAGGTTTTTTTGGCAACATGCTGGTACATTTTTTTTACTAGCTTCATGCCGTCTTGGTAATTGGCGTATGCCCAGTAAAATTCCAGAGCCGTGTAATCCTGCGCGTGCTCGGCGCTGATTCCTTCATTGCGAAAGACACGCCCGATTTCAAAGGTGCGCTCAAAGCCGGCCACCATCAGCTTTTTTTGCCAGAGTTCGCCAACAGAGATTCGTAAGTACACATCAATATCAAGCGCGTTATGGTGAGTAGTAAATGGTCGGGCATCAGCGCCGCCGGTAGTGTTTTCCAGCACCGGTGTTTCCACCTCAGTGAATTTTTGTTTTTTCATAAAATCCCGCATTGATGACCAGAATACCTCTTTTTTTCTAATCAGGTCTTTTATCTCAGGATTTAGTAGTATATCAATATAGCGTTTACGCAGTTTTTCCTCTTCGTTTTTGAATCCATAGTGCTCATCCGGCAGTGGGCGCAGTGTTTTAGTAAGCATTTTCCACTCCCGCACCTCAATAGAGTTTTGTCCATTTTTAGTCTGAAAGGCTTTGCCTTGAATTTGTAAAAAGTCTCCCAAGTCGATTAATTCACTGAATTGTTTCATGCTCTCGGCAGCAATGACGTTCGCGTTTAGGACAATCTGAATTTTTTCGCTCTCGTCTTGCAAGTCGGCAAAAATAATATTACCATGCGAGCGCAGGCCACGCAGACGTCCGGCGATATAAAAATTTTTCCCCGAACTCATCAGATCACTAAATTTACTGAGAACTTGCGCGATTTCAAAATCTCGCCGCGCCGTGGCCGGATAAGGATTGATGTTTTGCGCGCGCAGCTTGTTTAATTTTTCAACTCTATCTTGGCGCTCGTCATTTTTTGTCTCCATACAAATGATTAATAATTACTCCTTAATTCTATAATATTAGGGTTTTTCTGTCAAAAAATCCCTCGTCTAATTTTAAGACGGGGGATTATTTTTTTTATCTCCCAAAAAATTACATTGCTGAATCCTGTTTTTCAATTTTTGGAGTTTCAGGCGCGTCTTCTATATCTTTTTTTATTTCTTGTCGCGCGTTTTCGTCCGCCATGGCCTGCTTTGTTTTCTGCTCTGCCAGCTCTTCAGCAGACGGTTGTTCAGGAATTGCGGTTTCTACAGGCGTTGCCGGCAATGTTTCCTCAGATTGTTCTACCGGTTGTTCTGTTTTTTCTGTTTCCTCAACATTGTCTTCTCCGCTAGCAAAAAATTCTTTAACTTTATCAAAAAAACTCATATTTTTAAAAATTATTAATTAAACTTACCCCCTTTTTCATAAGGCATTATCTTCATTTTTAGTATATTACCGATACTACATATTAGCAAATTACTTATCCACAGTTCTTCGCTAAAGCTACGGACTGCGAGCGCTCTTTTAATTTTTTTTATTCTAGTTTTTTTAGCGCTTCGGCGATGCGGTGCAGACTCTGCTCTTGACCAAGAACGTCGGCAATTTCAAAAGGTCCGGGGCTGTTTTGCTGGCCGGAAAGCGCCACGCGCAGCGGCCAGAGCGTTTCCCCATTTGTCAAATTTTGTTCACCGATAAATGCCATTGTTTTAGCTTCCAAATTTTCTTTGTTCCATTCATTAATATTTTTTAGAAAACTAAAAATTAAGTCCAAAACTTTTTTAGCGCCGGCTTGGTTGGATTTTTTCCAAACCAAAACTTGGCTGTCATATTTTAAATCGCTAGAAAAAAACAGTCTGGCATTTTCGGCGATATCAGAAAGTTTTTTCAGACGCTCTTGTTCTAATTTAATAACTTTATTTATATATTCCTCGCTATAAACATTAAGCTTGTCGCCGTACTCGTCCTTTAAATACGGCAGACACAATTCGACGAGTTTATTAGTTTGTAAATTGCGTATATATTGTCCATTTATATTATCAAGTTTTTTTAGATCAAAAATTGCGCCGGCCTTGTGAATTTTTTTTAGGTCAAATTTTTTAATCAATTCATCAATCAGAAATAACTCCTCCTCAGTGCCAGGATTCCAGCCAAGCAACGCCAGATAATTAATCAGCGCTGCCGGCAGATAGCCTGCTTTTTTAAAATCCTCAACCGATACGGCCGCGGTGCGCTTGGAAAGTTTCTTTTTGTCCTCGCCCAAGATATTTGGTAAATGGCAATAAACAGGTTTTTCCCAGCCAAAAGCTTCATAAAGCAGAATATGTTTCGGTGTTGAAGGCAGCCAGTCTTCGCCGCGCATAATATGTGTCATTTTCATTAAATGATCGTCAACAACCACTGCTAAGTGATAGGTGGGAAAGCCGTCTGATTTGAGCAAAACCTGATCGTCAATCTCTTTTGAATTAAAAGAAATTTTGCCATAAACGATGTCATCAAAAGTTACTAGCTCATTTTTCGGAACTTTTAAACGTATTACAAAAGGCGAGCCAGTCTTTATTTTTTCGGCCGCTCTCGCGATATCGGCCTCTCGGCAAGGTCCGGCATAGTGCGGCGCTTGATGATTTTTTGTTTGTTCTTCACGCATTTGTTCCAGATCTTTTGGCGTGCAAAAACAGTAATAGGCGTGTCCGGAGTCAACTAGCTGTCGCGCGTATTTTTTGTACAAATCCAAACGCTGGGATTGAATGTAGGGTCCATATTCCCCGCCTTTAAGCGGTCCCTCATTCCATGATAGCCCGCTCCACTCAAGTACTTCAAAAATTTTTTCCATCGCGCCTTCTATTTTTCGAGACTGGTCAGTATCTTCAATACGCAGAACAAAGTCACCCCCCTGTTGTTTGGTAAAGAGGTAATTATATAGCGCGGTGCGCAGGTTGCCGATGTGCACAAAGCCCGTCGGCGACGGCGCGATGCGAGTGCGGATTTTTTTATTTGTCATAAATTTTTGTACGTATTTTCACTACGGTCCCTAACTTGGTCAATAACAACTTCCCCGTTTTGGTAGTGAAAAATAACTCGTACCTTGCGAACTCTCATGCGGTATACACTTGTACCGACTATTTTTTGAATGTTTAGGCGTCCGGTATTTCCAGAAACTAAATTAGCTATTGCTTCATCAAGAATAGTTTTGTCTTTTTTAGATAATTTTTTAATGACTTTCTGTGCCTTATTCATCAATATTTCGTAATGCTTTTAAAAAATCTTTAGCGGGGATGCCCTCGCCGTTGTTATCACGCACAGCATCAAAAATAACCCTGCCCCCTTTTTTTCCTTCTTCTTTTAAAATTTTCTCCAAATCTATAGGCTCAAGTTTAATATGGTCTTTTTCAACATGTAATACAAATTGGTTGGTATTAAACTGTTTTCGCCAGGCCATTGGAAGGGTAATTTGCCCCTTACTCGTGGTTTTTACGATAGTAGTCATAATGATAGAAAGTTAGTAAGTAAGAATTCCTTACATTCTTACTTTATCATGACGAAAAGTTTTGTCAAATATTTTTTATTGTAACTCATTGTTAGAGTATTTGATCTTTTTATACTAAGCTCCGGTTACAAGATAAATATTAAAAAATAATGAAACTAGCATTATAACAACCACGACTATCAATATAGTTGTTAGATTTTTTACACGGTTATCTTCTCTGCGTTTTTCTTTGTTTAATAAAGCGCTGGTAATATCATTAGCAATGTAAAGATAGCGTTTAAATTTGAATTTCATATATTTATTTATTTATTACTGATTATTAATCGGAATTTATCAATAAAAATTTTGGTCGCTTCTTTTCTGATTTCATGCACTTCACTAACTACATCATTTAAATCAACCCATTTCCAGTCAGAGTGATCCCAAAAATTTATGGTAATATCTTTGTCCTCACCGGTGAATTCAGCGATGAAGAGACCTTGTTTTTGGCCGCGATAGCCCTTGATGTGTTTGGCTTTTACGTCAGCGCGGCCAAGAGTATCGCCAAATTCGTATCGATATAAATTTTTAAACGCTTTTATCTGTTTGAATTTATCAGTACCAACCTCTTCGCGCAGCTCGCGCGCGCCGGCTTCTTCCAAGCTCTCTTTGTCAGTACCGCCCTGCGGCAGTTGCCAGTGGTTTGGGGTGTCAAGGCGTTCAGCCAGTAGCACTTGTATCTTACCATTATTCGCCTTTTTGTAAAGCAAACAAGCGACGTTGGGACGATAAAAATAGGGCGCGACGCAGTACCATTTAAAAAAAACCAACGGAAATTTGATCACCGCGTCATAAATGCGCGGCAACCGTTTTCGCGGCTCTTGCAACAGACGCCAGAACCACTCCAGTCCGATAATTCGCAGAAATTTTGGCGCGCGTTTGATACGGCCGCTGATAAAATCCAGACTGCCGCCAACGCCCATAGCTAATTTAACTCCTTGAAGGCGGCCAAGCGCTTGGCCGTCTGCCGGTACGTCCCGAAGGCAGTCAAACGTTTGACTGTCTTCACGAAAGATTAGAGCATGATACATCCATTTCTCCTGCTGAGAATGACCGAAGCCAACAAAAATAATAGTCGGTTTTGCCTGGTTAATTTTTTTTATTAACGCGTTATTTTTTTCTTTGCCTTTTATCCACCGGCCGTCTGTAATTTTCCACTCCCCCATCTGCAGGCCGCTTTCAGCGCCAGCAATTTTTAGTCGGGGAAATTTTTCTTTTAATTTTTTTGCCGCTTGCTTGGCCGTATCGTCTATACCGCCCAGCAGAAAAATTGACCGGCTTTCTTTTTCCGCCAAAGCGCAGATGTCGTACATCAGATCAACGCCGGAAATTCGCTTGATTTTTTTACCCATCAGAAACGATGCAAACGTTAAGCCAACACCGTCGGGAATGGCGATATCAGCTTTATTTAATATGAAAAAAAATTCCTCATCTTTTTGAGCGGCCAGCAGAAACTCCGGATTGGGGGTAACGAGGTAGTGTGGTTTGTTGTCAGACAAAAAACCAGAGATTCTATTTAAAATATCCCGTTTGGATTCAGTAGAAACATTAACGCCTAAAATGTTGATTTGGTTCATTAACAAAATTTATCTAAGTGAAAAATTGTGCCAATTTATATATCAAAATCTTTTGACTTGTTTGCTTTCTTATCATTTTCATTTTTTCTCTCAATTTTATGTATAAGGGAAGTTACTCTTGCGGGTAAACCAGTAAAATAATCATTATTAATTGTGAAACTATTACTTTCTAATTCCGCATCGATTATTTTAAATATTTTTTCCATATCCTTGGAATTATTGTAATTTAACTCATGTAGCGCGTCTACCTGTTGTGGGTCAATTGTTACTTCGTTTATATCACCACTCTTGTCAATAAAACGGTAGGTGATGTCGTTTTTGTATTTAGTATACCATATTAACCCCTTATTTTTTTCCAACTCCTGAGCCAACTCTTGTCCATATTCTTTGTCTTCTTTATACGTATTATTTTCTAACAACTCCGCTTTTTTAGCCACAATTTTTTTATTTTCTTTTATATATTCAATCACCGTGCCAAACTTGGGCACCTCTTTTTTATGTTCAAAATTTTCTATACTCATATTTTTATTTAGTAAATTAGTTAGTAATATTATAGTTAAAACCCCACATACTGCACTTCTTCATGAAGCTGAATGCCAAGGTTATCGCGTACTTGTTGTTTGATATAAGAAATTAACTGAATAACGTGATCAGTGCGGGCGCTTTCGTCAACTTTGACAATAAAGTTCGCGTGCTGGTCTGACACTTTGACGCCGCCGATTTGATACCCTTTTAAACCGGCTTGGTCAATAAACCAGCCGGCGCCGATTTTGCTTGTCCCGCCTTTGCCGGGGTCGCTCTTGATTTTTTGTTCTCCTTCCGGGTTAATTTTTTTAATTTTTGCTCTGATTTCATCAGTAACAATTATGTTTTTAAAAGTACAGCCGGCCGACGGTTCACAGGGCTGGGTGTTTTTGCGGTAGGCGATTTTTTCTTTGATGATGTTTTTTATCTCCTCACGGTTGCCTGTTTGCAGAGAAAGTTCAGCGCTGAGAATTATCAGGTTTTTATCTTGTTTAAAAATACTCTCACGATAATCAAATTTACACTCCGCATCGCTCATGGTAATGGTTTTAACTTCATCAGAAATTTTTATAACATTTACAGAATCAATAACTTCGCTGATTGAGCGGCCGAAAGCGCCGGCATTGCCGCGGATGGCGCCGCCGACTGTGCCGGGAATGCCAGCGCCCCATTCAACGCCGGTCAGTGAATTGTCCGCGGTGAACATAACAAAATCATTCCAGCTTGCCCCGCCTTCCGCAAAAATCGTTGTCTCATTTTTTAATTCAATTTTTTTGTTTTCCGCTTTGATAACCAGTCCGTCAAATCCGGCATCGGCAATTAATAAATTACTGCCGCCGGCGAGAATGAAAATTTCCAGATCTAATTCATGAGCCGCTTGAACGGCTTTGATCATTTCGTCGCTACTTTTTGCAATATAAAAATATTTGGCCGGACCGCCAAGACGAAATGTAGAATATTGCGCCATTGATATGTTTTCTTCTACGTTTTCTAATTTTTCTCTAAGTTTATTAATAATTTTCATAATTATATTGTATCAGAAGTTTAATAATAAAAAAACTTGACAAAAGTTAATATATATTATAATATGTAGTATAATTTTTTGTTGTTTAAAAATTAAATAGAGGAGAATAAAAATGAAAGAAAATCTAAGTTATGAAGAAGTCCTTGCTAAAAATTTAATGAGTATTATTGAGTTAGAATTATTTTCCAGCGCCGAAGAGATGGCCAACATAACCGCAGAGCCAGCCATTGTAAAAGTTGGCGACGCGGCCGGTTACGTCATTCAAGTTGGCGAAGAAAAAGGAAAAGTATTGTGGCTGGCCGGCGTTGCGAAGTGGACTCGAAATATCTTTGAGTCACTGCACTTTGATGATGATAATCTGGACTTAGCGTTTAAGCTGGTTGAGATTATGAAGAAAAAAGGGCTGAATGCTGATTTGCCAATTGAAGTAGTTTTTAATTAGAGTTAAGGTTTGTTTTAACGTCAATGGTGTTTTGTGGATTTAGTTGACAAGAAACTAGCTGTTAACTAATTTATTTCCATGTGCTATAATGTGAATTAAAAAAGGAGACGGTAAATGAAATGAACAGACTTAGCAATCAAAAATATCAAGCTAAACTAGATCTTTTAAAACTGGAACAAGAGTTGTTTCAGGCGTCATGCTCAGGTCAGCCGTGGTATATCACTGATCAGCGGCGTTATGAGTATGAAAACGCCAAGACCGAGGAGAAAAAAAATTGTTCTTTATTAAATTAGTAATTTAAACCCGGAAAGACTTACTTTTCCGGGTTTTTCTTTTTACCATTAGTTGGCTTTACAAGCCTCTTAATTTAAGTTATACTAAAATTAGCTCATTTAATTTATTATTGGAGGAAAAAAATGAATGATAGCGCAATTCTGGAGTATGGGATGAAGCACCAGCAAGGCCTGTGCCTCACTGGTGGCAGATTCCCGTCAAATGATCGTTGCGATCAGGTAATTTGTACGGTATGCCCCATTAACGCCAATTGCCCTTATCAGCGGGTTGAGGCGGAAAACGCTTTTTTTAAACTGCACACCAATGGTGTGAATTCTTTTAACTAAATTTAAAATATAGGTATATTATAGTAAGGTCTGAATTCAGGCCTTATTTTTTTAATTCATCCCAGACGCGAAAAGTGTCCCCGGCTCCCATCAGAATCACTACATCGTTTTTGGTAGTATTTTTTTT
>JAUYLZ010000002.1 GCA_030698385.1 bacterium
ATATTTAAAATTAAATAAGAATAAATACAGTGAAACTGCATTGGTTGAGGCGCTAAAAAAAGCCGGTTATAAAAGTTCGGATATTTTGGAGAGCATGACAGAGGTTTTTGGAAAAGATGAAGTAAAGACAACCGGCGGGAAAGTTAGTTTTTGGAACTTCAGAGAAAAAAGAGAATACACAAGAGGATCAGAGAAGTTTTTGGACTTCTTTTTTGCAATTTTGGTTTCGGTGCTTGCTTATTTTATTATAAGATCATTCTTTATTGGTTTTTTTCTGCAGATAGTCGGCGTAGCCAGCGCTTTTATATTTACAAAACGCCGCTTCATTGGCTACGGATTTATCACAAGCATAGTTGTCGCGCCGATAATTTTTTTGGTTATTTTGATCATTCTTTGGATTAGCGGTTTTCATTCGGTTGAATATATATATGAAGACATGTTTGAAGATATAATATATATGATTTTTTAAAAAATATGAGTAAAAAAGCAATAGAATATTTAAAATTAAATAAGAAGAAATACAGCGAGGCTGTCTTGGTTGAGGCGCTCAAAAAAGCTGGATATAGTAGCCATGATATTTTGGAGAGTATAAATGAAGTTTTTGGAAAAAGTTCAAAGTCCGGCGGAATGCAGACTGACTTTTGGAACTTCAGAGACAAAAAAAGGTACATGAACGATACGGAAAGAAATATAGATTTTTTTGTTGGCCTTGGTGTGCCGATTTTAATTTATCTTTTTGCGCCGGGCTTATTTTTTTTAATCTTGCTTCTGCAAATAGTCGGAGCGGCAATTCTCATGAAACGCAGAAGACGCATAGCTATTGGATTACTAATTAGTATTGTCGGGGCGCCTTTAATTCTCTTACTTGTAATGCTAATACAATTTTAATAAAAAATTATTTTTATTCAATAAATATTCATTATGCAAGAAAATAATGATACAAATACAATTTTACAAGAAATTCAAAAATCAATTGGTCATTTGGAAAAAGAAATTAAAAAGCAAGGAAGGAGAATTGATACGCTCGAGAACGTCGGTTTATCCGCCAAAGAGCTTCAAGCAGGAGAAAAAGAATTAGGCATGGCAGAACTATCGAGCACGCCGCCGCCACCGCCACCACCGCTGGAACCGGATGAAAAAGAAGAAAAGAAAGAATCAAAGCCAGCGATTAGCGTTGAAGAAAATATCGCCGGCAATTGGTTTGCCAAAATAGGCATTGTTGCTCTGATTTTGGGAATCGTCTTTTTTCTCAAATATGCTTTTGACAATGACTGGATACCACCGGTTATGAGAGTAATCATGGGTATCATCGCCGGCATCGCGCTTTTGGGAGTGGGCGAACGCACCATTCGCAAGTACGCAAGCTACGGGCAGGTGGTGACCGCCGGCGGCATTATCGTACTGTATTTGTCGGTTTACGCCGCGTTTGGTTTTTACGACTTGATCGGCGATATTCCGGCGTTTATATTCATGGCGCTGGTGACCGTGGTCGGGATACTGCTGAGTTTGCGCTATGATTCTCAAGCCCTGATGCTGATGGTGACGCTCGGCGGCTTTCTGACGCCGCTATTGATTTCCACCGGACAGAATCATCAGTTCCGGCTGTTTTTCTATTTGGTCATTTTGGATCTGGCGGTGCTGACAGTTTCTTTTTTCCGGCGCTGGCACGCATTAAACTTTGTCGGTTTTATTGGTACTTTGATTATTTTTTCCAATTGGTTTGATGCTTATTATTCAAAAGACCAACTATTTTCAACATTGTTTTTTATCAATATTTTCTTTTTGATTTACTCATTGTCAGCGATTATTTACAACACCGCCAAGCGCGAACTCTCAACCGGCGTTGAGCAAATTCTCTCAGTGCTCGTAGCGGTGATCTACTTTAGTCAGAGTTACGCTTTGCTTGTCAGAGATTATGAAAATTTCATGGGATTTTTCGCACTGGCGATCGGCGTCTACTATTTTGTCCTGGCGTTCGTTGTCCGCGGCCTGACAGCGCAAGATAAGCGGCTGTATAATTTTTTGGCGGCGATTACCGTTGGTTTTATCACGTTGGCCATACCGCTGCAGTTTGATAATAATATTATCACCATTGGTTGGGCGATTGAGGCGGTATTGATACTATACTTGGTGATTCATTTCAAAGAGGCGAGTTTCAAAATATTTAACGCGATATTATTAATCTTGGTGATGATCAGGCTTTTGGTAATTGATTCGACAATGAGAGTTACAAGAGATGCCTTGATATTTAATGAAAGATTTTTTACCTTCATGTTTGCCATTGCCGCGTTTTATCTGTGCGGGATAATGGTTTATTATGCTGTTAAAAAAATGCAGGCTGTTTCCGAAAATGATGAACACAAAAAATGGCTGGCAATGCTAATCTTGGTTTGCATTTTTGCCGCCAATTTTTTTACCATTTTTGCCGGCAGTCAGGAAATCATCAAAGTGTTTGACCGGCGCCATCAGAAGATGCAAATTGAGTTTGAAAGAGAGGTTAATGAAAACCCGACCATCATTTACTATACCGAGATCGAAGAAGAATATGATGAAGATTTGAAAAATATTACTAGCCAAGGGAGCATTGCTCTATCAGTTTTTTGGCTGATTTATGCAATTATTATATTGATAATCGGTTTCATGGGTAGATTCAAAAAAGTCCGCATCGGTGGTATTTTGCTTTTGCTGGTTGCTATATTTAAATTATTCTTCATTGATCTATGGAGTCTGGGCACGCTGTACCGAATTATATCTTCAATCAGTTTAGGTGTTGTCCTCCTCTCAATTTCTTTCGCTTACCAAAAGTTTAAACATATCATCAAAGAGTTAATTTAGCAATCATATGAAATATTTCTTCAAACTATTTTTAGTTTCAGCGGTGCTGGCGGCGCCGCTCTCCGTGAGCGCGTTTTTTGACGCTACTCAATGGCAGTACCGCAAAGACATCTCCGGCCACCGCGCCGGCATCACCAAAGTCGCTCTGGATGACGAAGTTTTTTCTAACGCCAAAGGCGATTTGTCGGATCTGCGG
Source organism: bacterium (assembly GCA_030698385.1). Classification (GTDB taxonomy): domain Bacteria; phylum Patescibacteriota; class Patescibacteriia; order Patescibacteriales; family XYC2-FULL-47-12; genus JAUYLZ01. Next base: position 3,032 of record JAUYLZ010000002.1, read on the forward strand.
ATTATCGCCGCTGACGGAGCGGAGATCCCGTATTTGCTTTTAATCGGCAGCGCCAAAGACTCAAAAGAAACAATTCAGCCGAAATTACTCAACAATACTTTTGTCACCGGACGGAATTCGTCGGTTATTTTGGATTTTGGCGCAAACCCGCCGGAGGTGAATCAGCTCAACCTCAGCACGCCGTCACGCAACTTCCAGCGCCAAGTGGTGATTTACGGCAGTGACGCGCAGCCGAACTGGCAGGTGATAAAAAACAATGGTTACATTTATGACTTCACGGACACCGTCGCCGGCGTTAATGCCAAGGATACGAGCATTGAATTCTCGCCCAGTATTTTTCGTTTTTTGAAAATAGAAATTGACGATCCGGAAAATAAGCCGGTAGTCATTAATAGCGTCAGCACTTATCAATATATCAAAGAATCGGCCCGTGAGGTCGGACGCCAGCCGCAGTTTGAAGTTTCCTTAAACGCGGACAAAAATGAAACTGACATTATTATTGATCTGGGCGTCAGCGGCGTGCCGGTTACCAAAGCGGAGTTAACTCTCAGTGACGAGAATTTCAATCGCGGCGTAAAAATCTATGCCGGCGACGATAAGACGAGCTGGAATTTTTTGGGATCGGAATATGTCTTCCGTTACCGCACCCCGAAGTTTAACGGCGAAGACCTGACTCTGTCTTTCGCGCAGTCCGGCAAACGGTATTTAAAAGTAAGTATCGTCAATCGTGACGATAAACCGCTCACGGTAACAAACGTTTACGTTCCGTCAGTGTACCGTGAAATCGCTTTTCAATCAGAGGATCAAGAGGTTTACGGATTATTCTATGGCAACGCGCAGGCGCGGCAGCCGGAGTATGATTTCAAAAAGTACTTCCAATATCTGGACGCGAGCAAAGCGGTACGGGCGGAAATTTCAGCCCAACAAAATAACGAAAGCTATGTCGCGCCGATTTTGCCATTGTCTGAACGCATGCCTTATCTGATGCCAACCGCGCTGGTGATTGCCGCCCTGCTTTTGTTTGGCTTGGTGTTTTTGTTTTTTCGCAAACAGTAATTTATGACAGAGCAGAATAATATAATACTTTATATTACTGCCGGTGTCCTGATTTTATTTATGGTAACCGATGCGATTTTTCTCGGATTGGTGAATCGTGACCGTGTAGAGCAGGAGGCACAGGAGCAGGCACAAGCGCAGCAAAGACAAGAGTACCTATCGCAAGAAGGATTAACTACTGTGCACTATGCGGATGACACGGCAACCGTCATTGAGTCAGGTGATGTTTCTATAGAGATGACAGTAGGAACAGCTCGTGACGGTGAGACATCTCGCTTGAATAACGTGTATTACCGTATTAATGTGAATGCTGATAAGTATCCTTTTAAAATATACCTCGTGTACGGGTATGATTATCTGCCGGTTAGCGGCACATTTACCAATATTATCAGGACATCTCTTCGGGCAAAAAACAGAATCATCACTTCTAGTGGAAGTGCATTTAACTACTATTCGAATACCGGCTCCGGTATTGATCTCAAAGGCGGTGTCGTGTGGAACTCGTATGTGCTTGTATATAACTGTACTGATATTGAAGATAGGTATGGCCAGGATTGCGCGCAGGTCACGATTGCAGATGTGGTGGATGTAATTCATGCTATAGACGTACAATTCAAAAAAATAGACTTTCCAAATGTGCCAGCGACAGAATCATCAATTGATCAAAGAGAGGAGAAGAGTGGTGACACTATTTTAGCGCAGCCTGAAGGTGATGTCATTCCCGACGCAGCAGCGGAACCAGTTATCAGCGTTGTTACATGCAGCGACTCAGACGGAGGCATTAGAAGCATGGAGTACGGATGCACTACCGACAGAAACGGGACACGTTGCGACTACTGCCTGAATACAGAAAATGTGCTCGATGCGTACTGTTTGCCATCAGAAGAATTATCTTACTACGGAGCCGTTAACTGTCCATCGGGTTACAGTTGCCGGGATGGTGCTTGTACTAAGTAATTTTTTCATAATTATAAAAAAAGAAAAACCCTGCACGCGGTGCGCAGGGTTTTTTATTTGCATTTCTTTTGTTTCAGGTTAAAATATAAGCAAAGTGTATTTAACTGTGTAAAAGTGATGTTGAGAAATAATAAAAAAATATTACTTTTTTTGCTGGGGGCTTGTTTAAGCTCCCTATTTTTTTATTCAGCTTTTGCGCAAGAGTTGATAAATATCAATACCGCCACTCTAACAGAGTTAGACACGCTCTACGGAATTGGCCCAAGCAAGGCGCAGGCGATTATTGATTACCGCGAAGCAAATGGACCGTTTCAAGTGATTGAAGATATTATGAATGTGTCCGGTATTGGGCAGGCGACTTTTGATAAGATTAAAGATGGTATTACGGTTGGAGGGGTGTCTAATGAAGAACCGCCACAAGATCAGCCTCCTTCAGAAGACGAGCCGCCAGTTGAAGAGCCTCCGGCTGATCCGGAGCCAGAAATTTTGGCTGAAGAAGAGCCAAATGGCGGTGGCGGCGGTGGTGTAAAATATTCTCTGGGACAAATTGTGATTAACGAATTTGTTTCCGATCCGGCCGATGGCGAAGTTGAGTTTATAGAATTATATAACAAAACAAATCAAGAAATTAATTTGAGCGACTGGGCGATTTATGAGGGCAGTGACGCCAAGACCGCGTTGTCCGGCACGATTGGCGGTAGCGGCGCCGGTAAATTTTTCGTAATAGAAAAACCCAAAGGGAACTTAAATAATGGCGGCGATACAATTATTCTGAAATGGCAGGAGGTCATTATTGATCAGGTTAGTTATGGCGACTGGGATGACTTTAATATTGATAATAACGCGCCGGTGGCCGCTGATCCGCAGAGTGTGGCTCGCTACTTTGACGGAGCGAATACGTTTAATAATAAAAATGATTTTAGTATTACCTCAGTTGTTACCAAGGGAGGATCAAATACTATTTTGGATTATGAGGAGCAAAGTCGCGCAACCTCGTCTGCGGGCGGCAGTTATGATTATTCGTCAGACATTATTATTTCAGAAATTCTCCCTAATCCGTTTGGATTAGATGATGAAGCGGAATTTATTGAGTTGTTTAATCAGGGAGATAAAGAAGTAAATTTGGAAGGGTGGGCGTTGAGTGATAGTGGGACAAGAAAATATTTAATCAAAGTTAACGGTGGAGATGACAACGGGATTGCCGCG
>JAUYLZ010000006.1 GCA_030698385.1 bacterium
CTCGTTGTTGTCGCCAACATTTCCGTTTTGCGGCAAAATTACAGTCAGCTTACTTTTTTCCATGTAGCTTTACCTTCCTTTGTTTTAATGAAAAGAACCTTATCTACTCTATCAAGTAACTAAAAAATTGTCAACAAAATACCGCAGCGGCGAAAAAACCGCTACGGTTATAATGTGCTATCTAAGGCCATTCTGAATGGCGTAGGCTGATTTTTTATCAACATACAGTACTTGATCATTACCCCAAACAACCACAAAGCGCCTTTCGGCAATGTCGGCATCAATTTCAATAACGCCGTGGGGCGTCATACCTTCTCTTTGGTTCTTTTTACGGGGCTCATCATCAGCTAAAACTTCTCTCCATACTTCATATTCATTTGAGTCAGCGAAGTATGCCAAACCACAGACAACATATTTTCGCAACAGACCAGAGACGATGGAGTCTGTTTCTGCCATGGAAAGTTTCTTGCTAACCTGAACTCTCAACTTTTTTATATGGTGTGCTCCCTCATTTTTACCCATCACTTCACTCCTTTTTCTGATTTTTTTATGTCAAGGTACTAAACTAATATATACCGCTTAAAAAATTATGTCAATTGCAAAAAATCTGTAATAATGCTACGCTATCCTTAATTCTAAATTCGTAATTCTTAATTTGCGACATTCCTGCCTGCCCTGCCTACCGGCAGGCAGGCGGCAGGCAGGCGCATAGTTGCATGAAGTGTTAAAACCGTACGAAGAATTCGTATTAATGGTTCGCTTGCGATTATAAACCCGTACAACATAACTTGAACATATGTCTTTATCCGTCGGCATCGTCGGCCTCCCCAACGTCGGCAAATCAACCACCTTTAATGCGTTACTAAAAAAGAAGCAAGCCGCCGCTTCTAATTTTGCGTTTTGTACCATTGAACCGAATGTCGGCGTGGTCAGCGTGCCGGACGAGCGTTTGGAAAAATTAAGTGAAATTTCTAAATCAAAAAAAACCGTCCCCACCACCATTGAGTTCGTTGATATTGCCGGACTCGTTGCCGGCGCGCATAAAGGCGAGGGGCTGGGAAATAAGTTTCTCTCGCACATCCGTGAGGTGGATGCCATTATTGAAGTTGTCCGCGATTTTAAAAATGACGACATTATGCATGTGGCGGGCATTGTTGACCCAAAAAACGATATTGAGACCATTAATCTTGAACTCATCATGGCTGATCTGGAAACAGTCACCAAGCGCTGGGAAAAAACCGCCAAAGACGCGAAAGGCGGCGATAAAAATTTAATTTTTGAAAAAAACACGCTGGAAAAAATAAAAAATAATTTGGAAATAGAAAAACCGGCGCGGGAAATGGAGTTTAGCGAAGAAGAAAAAATTTTTATAAAACAGCTGAACCTGCTGACCATCAAACCGTTGCTGTATGTCTTTAATGTTGATGAAAATAATGGCGGCGGGCAAACGCTTGCCCGCCTGCCGGTTAAAAACTCTATTTCAATCAATGCCCAGCTGGAATCTGAAATCGCCGAACTGCCCGAAGACGAGCAAGCTGAATACAAAAAAGCAATGGGCATTTCTGAAACCGGACTGGATAAACTTATTACCGAGTCTTACAAACTTTTAAATCTAATTACCTACTTCACCTCCGGCGATCCGGAGACGCGCGCCTGGACGGTAGCGCGCAACACTGTCGCGCCTGAGGCGGCCGGCGTCATTCATACCGACTTCATCAAGGGCTTTATCCGCGCCGAGGTGATTAATTGGCGGGACTTTGTTGCTTGCGGCGGCTGGGCGCCTGCCAAAGAAAAAGGCCTTGTCCGAACCGAGGGCAAGACCTATGAAGTAAAGGATGGTGATACTTGTTACTTCTTAATCAATAAGTAAAAAATGCCTGCCCGCTCACGAGCGTAAGCGAGTTGAGCGAGGGATGTGTGTTATTTTTTGATACCCTAAGTTTCAAATTTGTTTTGCGTGCGAGCAAAGCTATTTGAAACTTATATGACTCTAACAAAACACCCCTTAACGAATTGACATTTTTTTATTTTTAGTATAAGGTTGCGACATAGTTTACAGCATTTTGCTGTAATTTTTTAATAGATCTTTAACAATTTAATTGCCAGAAATGGGTTTAGAATAGATGAAAATCAAAACGAAAAAAGGAGAAACTATCATGCATGAACGCTACATCAATGAAGAAATTAAGTACATTTGGTCTGATGACAGTAAACTGCATTCTTGGCTGGAAACTGAATTAGCCGTGATTGTAGCTCGCGAAAACCTGGGACAAATTCCCAAAGATACAGCAAACAATATTATCCTGGATTTAAAAGATAACCCTATTTGTTTAGAAAAATGGCGAGAGTTAGACAGCGCACTGCATCACGATCTAAACGCTTTTATTGAAGAAAGGCGGCGGTTTATTCGTCCAGAGTTGCAAAAATACTTCCATCAGGGCATTACTTCATATGATACCGAAGAGCCTGCATTTGTCCGCATGCTGCGAGGGTCGGCTGAAATGGTTGTGCAGGAAGCAGAGTATATATTAGATACTCTAGCATATATGTCTGACTATTATCGCTACACGCCCATGATGGCGCGCACCCACGGCCAAGAGGCGCAACTACAATCATTTGGCAAACGTTGCTTATGTTGGAGAGCTGATATGGAACTAGCCTGTGGACAACTTGACGACGCCGCCAATAATCTGCGATACTCCAAACTCTCCGGCGCCGTTGGCAATTACGGCGGCCTTGACTCGAAAGCTGAACGCGCCGCACTGGAGATACTAGAACTTGATCCGTTCTACGGCGCCACGCAAATTATGCCGCGCGTCATGTATCAACCGGTCGCCAACGCGCTGTGTAATTTGGTCTGCGTTTGCAATAAAATCGCGCTGGATATTCGCCTCGGCGCGCGCAGCGGCCGGCCGCTCTATCACGAGCCGTTCGGCAAACAGCAAATGGGATCTTCAGCGATGCCACACAAAAAAAATACCATCCTCACTGAACAAATGGAGGGTATGGCGCGTATGGCCAAAGGATATCTGCTCATGATAACTAGCTGTATTGAAACCTGGGAAGAGCGCGCGATTGAACAAAGCTGTGTTGAGCGCGTGGCCTGGCCTGATTTATTCCATGTGGCTATGCGCGTGTTAACTGTAATGAACAAAGTACTTTCCGGTTTGGTTGTCTATCCGGACAACATGATGCTGGAAATCATTGAAAGTTGCGGCTGTTACGCGAGTAACGCCGCTAAAGAGTTCTTGAAAGAACGCGCGGCGCGTGTCGGACTTTCCGTTGAAGACTGCTACCGAATTGTGCAATTAGCCGCTTTTAATGCGCAAGAGCCCTGCTTTACGGCTCAATATATTCGTGAGCAACCGCGCAACGATTGGGTAACCGCAGACCAACAATTGCATGAACTTGCCAAAGTTGAATGGCGCAGACGCGACTCAATTGAAAATATCATCGCTCAAGCTCGCCTCAAACCATCAGCACAGCTTGAAATGAGTAAAGAGGCTGTTAAAAGCTGGAACGAGGTGTTACGCCAACTTTTTGACAGTGAGACGCTCGTGGCATGGCACAAACTCTTTGACATTGAACTACTGCTGCAAGGCGAGGAAGCATTGTATTAAAAATTTACTTGTAAATTAACCTATAAAAACAAAAAGGAGAAAAAGAAATGATCAGCATACCCCTGCCATTGAATAACCTGTCTATGTTTTTTCATCTGAAAGCAAGAATAATTGAGGAAGCGTGGAATGAATGTTCAACTGATGACTGTCGACAAGTCATGAATATTACAAAAAACAAAAAACAAAATAACTATCACGACTATCACACTCTGATGCAGGACATGATTAAAAAACTTAACTCAGGTAACATAAGATCAGAAGGCTTTCAGCATGCGTATACATTACTGGAAGCGCTTTTCATTACTGATGATATAAACTGCATACAAAATATAGCGCAAATTTTTCACAGATTTCCTGACAATCTTCGGAAACTTGGCATTAAGCTGATAATTTATCGCTTGCAAAGCTTGCAATATGATCTGTCCGGCTATGAAATGCCGGAATATATCAAAACCTGGAATGAGAAAAAACAAAAATTTAATTGGTCATTAACTATAGCTTAACATCTAAATTATTTACTACGGGGGCGCTTACTTACAAGCGCTCTTTTTTTTTAAATCTATCGCTAAATTTTGCAACGCAACAATCATAACTAACAGCTCACTAATAATTACACAAAAAAATACGAATACTTAATAAAAATCCACAGGTAACAATTAGACATTTCTAAAGGTGCGGTGGTAATATAATAATATGATATCCACAATTCAAATAACTTAAATTAATAATTATCTTAATCTACTTAATTTAACAATTTATGCGTATGTTCAAATTATATAATTTAAAGATATTGACTATCTGTAGCGGTTTCGCATTCATCGTCAGTGGCGCCGCTTTTTTATTATACGCCCTGCCCACGCGCGCCGATATCACCACCGGCCTCATCCACCACTGGACCTTTGACGAGGGCAGCGGCAGTGTGGCGGCTGACAGCGCCGGCAGTTTCACCGGCACGCTTACGAATGGGCCGGTCTGGACAACCGGACACAGCGGAAACGCGCTCTCCTTTGATGGGGTGAATGACTACGTTAACTTGAGTACCGCGGCGCTGGGGGTAACGAACGAAATCACCGTGAGCGCCTGGGTGAAGGCAACCGGCACGCTGTCGGGGTGGTTATACCAGGGTATCGTTACTCGCGGACAGTATGTTGCCCCGTTCTGGTTGCAGCGGGAGGGAACGGCTGGCTTACGCACCGTTATTCGGACCAGCAACACCAGCTATCTTTCCGCGGCCAACGCGCTGACCGCGAATACCTGGCGTCACTTAGTCCTCACCTACCGCGCGAATGAACGCATCCTCTACGTTGACGGCGTAGTTGTCGCGAGCAACGCGCCTAGCGGCGCGTCGCTGGGCAATCTCAATGCCGGTGAACTATTCACCATTGGCGCCATGCCCGGCGGCACCGCTAACTTCAAAGGATTAATTGATGATGTGCGGATATACAACCGGGCGTTGAGCGCCGCTGAAGTCGCGAGTTTTGTCCAAAACTAGCTATATAAACAAACTTTAATAATAAAAACCGTCCCGCATAAATGGGACGGTTTTACTTTGACAAAGATTAACTGCTGAACTATTATTAAATTACAAGAAAATATAAAAATGCTTAATTATTTACCTATGCTGTGATACTAGTATAATTAAATTTTATCTGCGCCAGATTGGCGTACTTTATTATACTAATCAAAAACTATGCAATTTAAAAAATTATCAGAAGACAAGGAGATCTATAACGCTTTGCAAAAAGAAATCAAACGCCAGTCTGAAGGTATGGAATTAATCGCCTCGGAAAACTATGTTTCACATGCTGTTCTTGAAGCATTAGGTTCTGAACTCACTAACAAGTACTCGGAAGGATATCCGGGCAAACGCTACTACGGCGGTAATAAGTTTGTTGATGACATAGAAACTCTGGCGATTGAACGGGCCAAACAGCTCTTTTCCGCCGAACACGTCAATGTCCAGCCGCTCTCCGGTTCACCGGCCAATGCCGCGGTATATTTCGCGACGCTCAAACCCGGTGATAAAGTATTGGGGTTAAAGCTCGACCACGGCGGGCATCTTTCGCACGGCCATCCGGTGAATTTTTCCGGACTGCTCTACAACTTCGTTCAATACACGGTTGATAAAAATACCGGCAAAATCAATATGGACGAAGTCAGGGAGATTGCTCTGCACGAAAAACCAAAGATGATTCTAGCCGGATTTTCGGCTTACTCACGCAACTTGGAGTGGCAAAAATTCCAGGATATCGCGGATGAAATCGGCGCCATTACCTTTGCCGACATCGCGCACATCGCCGGTTTAATAGCCGGCAAACAAATTGATAACCCGGTGCCGATTTTCGATATCGTCACGACCACCACGCATAAAACCCTGCGCGGCCCGCGCGGCGCGATTATCATGTGCAAGCAAAAATTCGCCGAAGCGATCGACCGTTCGGTTTTTCCGGGCATGCAGGGCGGACCGCATGATAATAACACCGCCGCCAAAGCTGTCGCCTTCGCTGAAGCCCTGCAACCTGACTTCACGGAATACAGCCGACAGGTAATTACTAATGCCAAAGCGCTGGCCGATGAACTGATGAAATTAAATTTTACAATAATCTCCGGCGGTACTGATAATCACCTGATGGTTGTTGATTTAACCAACAAAGGCCTAAATGGCCGTCAAGCCGAAACATTGCTTGATAAGGTAAATATCTCCACCTCCCGCTCCACTATTCCTTTTGATCAGCTACCTCCCTACAAACCCAGCGGCCTGCGCCTAGGCTCTCCGGCAGTTACCACGCGCGGCATGAAAGAAACAGAGATGAAACAAATCGCCAAATGGATCGCGGCCGCGGTTGATAGTCGCGATGATGAAGAAAAACTCGCGCAAATTAGAGAAGAAGTAAAACAGACGTGCCTGCGTTTTCCTATTCCCAGCGTTATTTCGGAAAAAAACGGTTTTGCCAATCCCAGCGATGATGAGTTGAATAAATTAAATAATGGATTTGGATTATAATCCTCCACAAATCTATAAATCAGCTACAAATAATACAAATACTATTTGTGAATTTGTGAATGGATTTGTTGATTCGTGGAGATAAAACTATGTCTAAAATCATCAACGGCAAACTGCTAGCCGAAAAAATCAAAGATGGGTTGGTCTATGAAATTACCAAACTCCCTACTCGCCCTAATCTGGCGATTCTTTTGGTTGGCGACCGGGCCGATTCTCAGCTTTATGTAACCCTAAAAGAACGTGAGGCCAAAAAAATCGGCATTGACACGCACCTGTATAAATTTGACGATGATACGTCTGAGGCAGAGCTATTAAAATGCGTTGATTTTATAAATAAAGATGACTTAATCGACGGTGTTCTATTGCAACTCCCCTTGCCGAAGCAATTTAATACGGACAAAGTTGTTAATGCGATCAAAGCCGAAAAGGATGTGGACGGTTTTCACGCTGATAATTTGAAAAAAATTAAGCAAGGCAAACCTTTCATTATGCCGCCGCTTGCTGGCGTGATTTTAGAAATGCTACAAAGTATTAATCAAAATATACAAGATAAAAAAATAGCCCTGCTCGCGCATAGTGATATTTTTATGCAAGGAGTGGGAAACATTCTGGAGCAAAAAGGCGCTAAAATGCTTAATTGCGCTTATGGCAACAAACAAGCCGCTGAATTAATGCGCTGTGCCAGACAGGCTGATATCATTATCACTGCCGTGGGGAAGAAACATTATCTAAGCGTTGATTATGTAAAGCCGGGCGCGGTTGTGATAGATATTGGAATAATCAAAGAAGGCAAAGAAACCTATGGCGATGTTGATTTTGATGGCGTCAGCGAAGTTGCCGGCTTTATCACGCCGGTCCCCGGCGGTGTCGGTCCCATGACGATAGCCTGCGCGTTTCGTAACGTGGTGGAAATTTATAAAAAAAAGCACGCCACTAAGTGACGTGTATAACATAGGATAGTCAAACTAATTTGCGGCTAAAAACCATATGGACCTACCAGAAGAACTCGCTGATTTTTTTTATCAATAAAGAAACTAACATCTTCCCAGTACTGACAGATGAAGCGAAGTTTGTCTACGGTTGTTTCTAATGTCTGTAACTCATTCACTTGTTCCGCTCCAATGCCTGTAAAAGATAAAAGAATTTCGTCGCCTTTTTTAATTTTAACAATATTTCTCAAGGCGACAAGAGCGACATCAAGCAAAGATTCCTGACCATTTGTAGCCATTGGCTGATCTAACTGCGTGAGCGCCACGGTTGCCTGTCTAATCTCCAGAATAACTTGTTGTTCTTGAGTAGTAGTTATTGGTTCGTTCATTAATCTTTCTCCTTATTATAAAATGATCAAAACTAACAGTAAGGTAGCTTAATTTAATTTATTTGTCAATCCAACGACTGTTTACCACTTTTGAGGCTTAGTGAAAATATATAAAAATCTATTAATTTAGTATTGATAACTATATGAAGTATGAAAATATAACCCCTGAAAAATGGTTTGAGCAAGAACAGCTGGATAGAAAAAATAAGGCTGAAGAAAATTTTAATTTTGAAAAAGACATACAAGACTATATAGATACAACATTTCCAAAAAACGAAGGTGGCTTAGCTGAACAAACGCACGATACCTATGTAAATGGCATAAAAAACCAAGATACAGAAATCACGCGGGACTTGGCAAACAATATCGCGCGCAGAATAAACTACCTTGAAGAAAAATCCAGAGGTGACGAAGAAAAAATTCAGTATGTGCTAAAACTTGAATTGCTAAAACAAGCTCTTGAAAAAATATAAAATAAATTAACCATGAAACTGTATGACGCATATTCCGAAATGTTTTAGAGTTATAAAAAAAAGACGCCTAAACAATTAAGAGCGTCTTAAAGCAAGCATCTTTTCTACCAAAATTAATTCATTTTCTTTTCTTAAAAAAATTTATGATAGAAGGACGTTGAAGTATAATATCTTCAACCATGCCACAAGCAGTGGCAACAACCAAAAAAATAACACTACTTGTCCATAATAAAATGCTTGACGTTAGGAAGAATCCTAAAATCATTAGGGCTGCAATTATTAAAAAGAACGTTTCATTAAAAATTTTCGCCCATTTTTGCTTTTCCATTTCTGTCCACCTTCTCTCTTATATTTGATGCACAAAAAACAATATTAAACTACCATAAAAAAGTATAATTAGCAACTCCATGCTTAACTCACAATTACAACAACTAAAAGAACTTCTAAAAATTCACTATGGCTACGGTGATTTTTGGCGCGGGCAGGAACAAGCTATTGTGAGCATTCTGGAGGGAAAAAATACGGTCGTAGTTATGCCCACCGGCGGCGGCAAGTCCATGATTTACCAGCTGCCATCTTTGATAATGGACGGCGTTACCATTGTTATCTCGCCGCTGATTGCGCTAATGAAAGACCAGGTGGACAGCCTGGAACGAGTCGGCATCCCCGCTACTTTTATAAATAGCTCGTTATCGCCAATGGAAACCGATGGCCGGATTACCGCCATTCGCGATGGAATTTATAAACTTGTCTATATCGCGCCGGAGCGATTCTACTCCCAGCAATTTATGGATTTGTTGGCCGAGCTAAAAGTATCGCTATTTGCCATTGACGAGGCGCACTGCATTTCCGAATGGGGCCATGATTTCCGCCCCAGCTACATGCGCCTGCGGCAGGTCATCAAAACTCTGAATAACCCTATCGTAGTGGCGCTGACCGCTACCGCCACGCCGGAGGTGCGAAATGACATTATTAAACAACTTGAATTAGTAAATCCTGAAGTCATTGTTACCGGCTTTAACCGGCCGAATCTTAAATTTGGCGTTATCCGCGCCAATGACGCGCGCAAATTCAGCGAGGTTCTAAACCTTGTCCAACAAATCGACGGCTCGGGAATCATCTACGCCGGCACTCGGCAAAAAGTCGATGATCTGCTTGAATTTTTAATGAACAATGGTATTACCGCCATTGGCTACCACGCCGGCATGGGCGCTGAAGACAGACACTACATCCAGAATGAATTTATGCGAAACCGGGCGCGTGTCATTATCGCGACCAATGCTTTTGGCCTGGGGATTGATAAACCTGACATAAGATTCGTCATTCATCTGGATATGCCCGGAACGATTGAGGCATACTATCAAGAAGCCGGGCGCGCCGGGCGCGATGGTAAAGAAAGTTTTTGCATTATGTTGTACTCGCCGGCAGACCGGTATCTGCGCGAATTCTTTATCAAAGGCGACAATCCGCCGCCAAAAATAATACTGGAAATCTATCAGAGCCTGCTTGCCTATGACTCTGATATCGCGCTGGTAACGTACGCTAATCTATCTGAAGGCATCTCGGAAAAAGTGCCGGACATGGCGGTCGGCACCGCGTTAAAAATTCTCGAACGCGAGGGCTACATCGCGCGCAGCCATGAAAAAAACGGCCAAGCGTTCTTGCAATTTTTACATGAAGTTGACTATATCAAAAACCAATTGAATTCTAAAGCAAAAATACAACAGCAATCATTTACCGCTTTTGTCGAGCACTTTGGCGACGCGCTCAAAGATGGGGTTAATTTTTCTCCTGATGATTTAGCGCAAATCGCCGGCGTCAAACGCGATGCCGTCACCCGCTTGATAAAAAAACTCGCCGATGAAAATTTAGCCGAATACCGTCCGCCTTTCCGCGGCACTGAGGTAAAAGTTTTAAAAAGAGAGCGGCCTGAAGATTTAACAATTGATTTTCGCGCGCTTGCTGAAAAATACAAAAGAGACTTAAATAAACTTGACTTAATGGAAAGCTATGTTTATGATACGCGTTGCCGCCGACAATATATTCTGGACTATTTTTCTGACATTGATTCCCGCGCTTGCGGCGTCTGTGATAATTGCGCTATTAAAACGCAGAATAGTAACGATGAAAATTACGCTCTTGATGAAATAAAACCAGAAGAGATAAAACTGACAACAAAACTCACCCAACTTGAAACACATGAACTTTATGAAAAAGGCCTCACCATTGCTGAAATCGCCCAAGCGCGAAATCTAAAACCCGGAACTATTATTCAGCACTTGGTCTTTCTCATTCAGGCCGGAAAGCAGATTGATATTGATAAATTCGTTGATGCCAAGAAACAAAAGCTAATTTTAAACACCGCGAAAAAAGTGGGAACTGACACGCTCACGCCAATTAAAGAAAAACTCGGCAATGATATAAGCTGGGATGAAATTCGCCTTGTGCTCGCGAGTTTGAAATGACGTTCACGCGCTCTTTTCTTTTACCAAAAGCGCTACTAATTAACTATGAATGAAATTACAAAACAAAAATTATTAAATACGGTAAAAATTAACTACGAAGAAATTGCCGCTGACTTTTCCCAAACCCGCAGCTATGTTTGGCCGGAATTAAAAAAAATAATCACCGTTAATGACGGCGATAGAATCCTGGACCTTGGCTGCGGCAACGGCCGCCTATTTGAATTGTTTAAAAATAATGACTACACCGGCATTGACCAGTCAATTAATTTAATCAAAATTGCCAAAAAAAAATATCCGGATGCGAATTTTATCAATGGAAATATTTTGGAGCTGGACAAATTAACAGCTAAAAAATTTGATATTATTCTGCTCATCGCCGTACTCCAGCACATCCCTTCAGACGAACTAAGATTGCTATTTTTAAAGCAAGCGAAAAACCATTTACAGCCTGACGGTAAGCTAATGATTACGGCTTGGGATCTCTATGCCAGGCCGGATTTCAAAAAAAAAATTACCAAATTTTTATTTCTCAAATTACTCTGGTTAAACAAAATGGACAGGGGCGATATTCTTTTTTCCGGGTTTAATAAAGAAAGCCGGCGCTACTATCATGCTTTTAAATTAAAAGAATTAAAAAAGTTAATTACTGATGCCGGGTTACAAATTGAAAAAATTTATTCCGATAAAAATAATATTTATGCGATTTGCCAATTATAAAATTTATGCAACGTTAATCGCGATATTAATTTTTGTCCCTACTCTGGTCAATGCTCAAACTCCCGCTGAAACAGAAATTTTTGAAGCGCGCGTAGTTGAAATTCTAGACGAACAAGAACTCGTGCGTGAAGACGGCTCAACCAACTTACAGCAGAATTTAAAACTGAAAGGACTCTCCGGCGCCTGGCAGGACAAAGAATTTGAGTTCCATGGTATTTCCGAGCTTGATGTCATCAGCTCAAATGCGTATGAGGTTGGCGATAAAGTAATGGTTGCTCAGAGCAAAAACTATGAAGGCAATCTTGTCTTTTACATTACCGACTACGTCCGCAGTACCGCGATATATGTCTTGATTGGCATATTCGCGCTCGTTGTTTTTGCCGTTGGCCGCTGGAAAGGACTGCGAGCGTTAGCCGGCCTCATTATCAGTTTCTTTATTATTATTAAGTTTATTATCCCGCAAATTCTTGGGGGGCATAATCCGTTGATAATTGGTGTTATTGGCGCATTTGTCATTTTAGCTCTTACTATTTATATCACCGAAGGGTTTCAAAAAAAATCACACCTGGCGCTTTTGACAATATTTATAGGCTTGATAATCACCAGTCTGCTGGCTATTTTTTTTACCAAACTTGCCCACCTAAGCGGTCTCGCGCAGGAAGAGATACTATTTTTAGTTGACGTTGGCCGCGGCACGATTAATTTCTCCGGATTACTTTTGGCCGGCATTCTCATCGGCACTATTGGCGCGCTGGATGATGTGGTAATCAGCCAAATTGAAGCGGTTATTCAACTTAAAAAAGCGAACCCAAGCCTCGCTAAACCTGAACTTTTCAAAATGGTCTCTAAAATTGGCCACACCCACATGGGGGCGATGATCAATACGCTGTTTTTAGCCTACGCCGGCGCCTCCTTGCCGTTGCTTCTGCTTTTTAATATCAAGCAAGAACCGTTTTTGAGTCTGAGCCAAATTATCAATCACGAAATGATCGCGGTAGAAATTATTAGAACGCTCGTTGGCAGTATGGGTATTGTGCTTGCAATACCAATCAGCACTATTATTGCCGTACATTTTATTTCGGAAAAAGATACGGCTGACACTCATTTAGAACTACATTAAACTACTAATTAAATTGGTGTGATACTCTTCAAAAGAAAAAAGAACTTATCTCGCCACGGCGGGATAAGTCCTTTCATTTTATACATCATCAAAAAAACCTTTTTCCTCCAGTAACGCTTCTTCTTTGGCTTGCTGGCACTCAGTTGAACAAAAACGTCCGAGGCAGTGATGATTTTTTGTATAAACAGCAATATGTGTACTGCCCTTCGTGACGTGAGTCTTGCACCACGAGCAGGAAAAATTACGCGGCGCCGGCTCTTCGGAAATCTTGGCAACGTTACCTAATTTTTTTCGGTATTCACTCATTTCTATTCTCCTTTAATTTTTTATTAAAAAGATCAAAATTTTTTCTTAAATATTCAAAAATTAAATGCTTAAGAAAAAAGCGAACTAGGTGAATAGTTCGCCAGGATCGATTTTTTGCGGGTTATTAAAATCCAACAGCTGGGTAATCACTGCCGTTATCCCCAGCACCCGGGCATCTTCCCGCCGATGAACACCACCAGTACAGTAGTGGCAGCCACCGCTCTCGGGTGACGGGTCGTTCCAGTTGGTGTGAAATCTTTCTAACACATAAATTTCACCGGTTACGCGGGCAACGTCCTCCGTGTACCAACTGGTTCCCTCCGACTCGCCGTTATCAAAAGCATCTAGCAATTTTAACAACTTGCTAATATTTTTAATGCTGGCATTGGCGCCAATGAGCCGCACCGGCACGGTGACGTAAGTAACGCCGCCCCAGTCCCCCTCTAAAACAAGTTGCAGCTCGGTGGGAATACCGGCATCTTCCGCTCTGCCTGATATAACAATAAAATCCAAAATATGTTCAATAAAAACTTCTTCAATGACATGCAAATCGTCAATTTTTGTAAAAAATGACGGACATATTTCTTCCCCTACATTAACTATCCTGTCGGGCACGGTGAAAAAACTCTCCATGGTTGGGTGTGCGACAAAACCAATTTCTGACCAAATTTTATTCATGATAATTTCTCCTAAAAAAGTATTTTAAAGAACAATCCTCTATCTGAAGTGACTTTTATCTAAAAAATCATCTCGGATAGAGAGCGCAAGAAAAAATTCTTGCGCCGTAAAAAGAACTAAAAAAGTTATTTATCACCGGCAACGGTGCCCCGCCACCTGCCATGAACGATGTAGACCCGGACCGCGGTCACAAACTCCAGACACAGACGAGCGCTTCCCTGCAGACCCAAACACAGACTATGATTGGTTCTAAATGCGGGAAGGCTCCGATTGTCATAGAGCGAACCACCTGGGCTCGCATCGTCTCATATAGTTGCTCCGCGCAAAGGCGAAGCGTAATATGAGTCCATGGCAAGATAACGAGTGCGTTGCGCACGTCCCTTGGTAAGTTCTGTATCAAAACTGACTACACAACCTACCTCGGAATGTGGCAACGCCGCACCGCGCCGACTAACCGCCGGCCTGCTACGTCCGCACCTGAAGGCCTGCCAATTCCTGCAGAGCTTCCTGGCGCAGCGTTTCCGCGGCGGATCGAATGCGTTCTGTTTCCCGGGCGTGCGCTTCCGCAGCCAACTGATAAATTCCAAGGTCTGTCTGATACCGACGTTCTTCGGCCAAATTGTAGGCGCGAAGAGCGTCTTTGATCTGCTTTTTGCGGCCGTTCAGCTGCTGTTGCAGATCATTATAGACCGCCTGGAGTTCATCTCGCTGACTGGCGAAGGTGGCAAGCTGGCTGTCAGAATACGCCTTCTTCCAACGGGTAATAATGACCCCATTTTGCGTCGGCTGTTCACTGCCCTTGGGCAATGATTTCACCAGCGCGCGGAAGAAAGAATTCTGTTCCGACAACAGTTTACCCAACACGGCGGCGCGGCTGTTGAGTTCGTTCGTCCTTTTCCAAAAAGCGAACTCAAACTGTGCGAGCACGTCCGACTTCAGATTGGCAATTATTTCGTCAATGTTTGCCAGTTCCATAAAGTCTTCAGTACTGCACGCTGAACCGCGCTGCGCGGGCTGCGGACGAACCGGCGCTTCCGGAAGCGAATCAGCGACAAAGTGTCGCAAATCCATTTCCTGCAGTTCCGCCTGCAAGCGCTTCCACAACTTCAATGCGTGCATCAAAATTGCGGTTTGCGCGTTGCGCCATGCCACGCCGGCGTATTCGCCAATTTGGTCGGTTGAAATAACTGCACCGGCCAAATCCCGCGGCGTACTGTCGCCAGCGCCAACAAATGAAACTTCTTTGGTGAACACGCCGCCAACCGCGTCAGACATAAGCGACCAGAATGAATCGTTCTGTTGCTTGTTTTCCGCCTGCACACGGTTGACTTCGCTTAAAGAAGCGCCATTTTGTGTTACAAAAAAAGTTTCAACGATACTACCGAATATTTTAATCAATTTTTCCATTTTTTATACCTTCCTTCGCGTTTTAATTTTAAAGAGCAACGCTCTCTTTAAAACGACTTATTTTATCATTCTCATCCCGCTTTGGCGGGAGAAACCCAGAAAAATAATACATAAATCAGCTCAAAGAGAGCGGCGAAAAAAATTATTCTCGCCAATGACGACAAAACACCAAAAATGTGTAGATAAAACAACCACACAACACGATGAGCTGACCTTGCAGATAAAAAATCCCCAGCTGGTCGTTGTATCTACACAAATTAGATATAAAATCGTCGCAATGCAATACTCCGATTAAACTTCGGAGCAACAAAACATAGTATCCGGCTAGCAATGCTGTAAACAAAGCTATGTATTTCCTTGCTACCGGGCTTTCAGTGAACAATAAAAATCCACAAAAAAGTGGAACGGACACTGCTAAAACAACATTAACTACTATACTCATATAAATTCTCCTTTTTCACAAAAATATAAAGATCAAATCTTTCTTCAGTCCGCAATCAAATCGTGACGGCCTCAAGAAAGAAGCGTACAAACTTGGTTGTACGCTTAAAGAACTTTGGAGTTTGCAGTCCGTTTTGTCCGCATGGGTTGCCTTTCGGCTTCGGACAAAAACGGCGGAATATTCTCTCACGCGGGGTTTCCCATGCCCCCTGCGCTTTGCCTATTCAGGCTCAAAGAGAATACTCGCTTCCCCTGTGCCTCCGAGCTAACGCGCGGAAACATCCGGGGCTTTACCGCGTTACGGTGGTAACACCGTAATCGCGGAGGGTTCGTTCGGGTAGCTGCGCTCCAATTCGCCTACCCGCCCCAAAAAAATTTCGCCGTGAAGAGATCACGTTCACCTCTCCGAGAACCGAATAGGCAATTAATAGCCGCCTTTGGTTATATATCCCAAAATTCGGTCTCATCCGCTATTCACCTTCTGAGCGCTAACAGCGCAGCGCCTCACGAGGGCTTGGTTGGGCGGATCCCCAGTGGTTGGATGGCGGCGCCCATCTCCACTTCTCGTTACAAAGCATTGCGTGAACGAAACGCGCTGTAATGAAAAGTGGAGAACGTTGCGCTCTCAACGGAAAGAACCAGAAATGTTTTACGGCTATTGCGGCCGGATTGTTTCTTTTTTTCGCCTATGTAGGGAGTGAGCGAAAAAAATCTTCTGTTGCCGGGACGAGTTTACTCTCGCCCCCGGAAGTCTGACGCGCTTTCCCTTAGCGCTCTTCCGGTGTGCCGTCACAGCCGCTAGTGGCGGGTGCTCTTGCCGCAGTGGCCGGCCACGATCAGCTTGCGCTCAAAGGCAATCTGATCCGGCTCAACCGACTTGCGGGAGCGACCCGACCACGTGTAGCCGTTTCGGCGCAGCAAGGCGGTCGCCTGTTGCTGCAGGGCACGACGTGGGGTCATCGCACTTCTCCTTTCTTAAAAAATTTTTGCGTGTTGATTTCACAGTCCGCTTGGCCGCATTGCGCCGGCCAAACGGGACGAACGAGAGTTGGTTTGAGGTCGCAACACCTCTCGCCGGGCCTTTTCCCCTCGTCGCCTTTCCCCGTTATCCAGGATCACTGGCGGGATTTTGTGCCTACACTTAACAAGTGTAAACACGCGCACCACTGGATGGCGGAAATCAACAAACCCCATCCGTGCGTATGAAATTTATAATGTTCAACTCTAGTGTCTTCCATCAAGTTTATTTACATACTCAATGGCAGGCACCAGAGAGTCCTGAAAAATCAGAACGGACTGGCCTGGATATTTTCTTTTTAACCTTCCGGCTGCGTTTCCTAATAACTATGTGAATAGAGGGAAATGCGTGATGCGACTGGTTAAAATAACTGAAAATAAACCAATTTTAGAAACAATTTGTATTTTGCGTTAGCGATTTTTCGCTTTTAGTCACTGCTCCGCCGTCGCTAAACGGGCGGAAAAGTCAAGAAATAATCCTCTCTCCGTGTTATTTCAAAATGTTTATTGCCTCTGACAGGCAAAAGTAGCATAGGTATTTTTTAACGATACTGACAGTATAGCATAGCAAAAATATTTGTCAAGAGTTTATGACAAAGTTATCTAAATAATACCTATTTTATACTAATTTTAGCTATTTTATATTAAATAATTATGTTAATTTTTCATAATATTTTTTAACATAAAAAATAAAATAAAATAAAAAATAAAAAAATGCCAACTACTATTGACATTTTTTTTAAGTATGCTATACTTATCCATACTACCGCCCCAAGAGGAGGTGTTACCATGGGAGTCTAAATGCGTGGCCACGTATTGGGAGGGGTTCCAACCCCCTTCCGACCAGCAACGGTAACGCCAAAAAGGCGGATTATATCAGAAAGGAGGTAGCACCATGGGAACCGGATGCTAACCTTCAAAAAACTGTTCTTTTTTTCCTCCAGTTGGAGGACCAAGAGACAAGTCGGGGATAAATTAATTTATAATTTGAAAAAAAAATAATCCCCGACAAAAAAAGCCCCGGCAGTATCTATGATACTTCCGGGGCTTACTTATTTTTTTCTTACTTTTCTTCCTCTATTTGCGCGCCACGCCACGCCAGTTTAAATAAACTCAGCATGCTCTCATACATTGCCTTATCATTAATAATAATACCAATCGGGTGCTTGCGGTTAGCAAAAGAAAATATGCGTATTTTATCGTCATAGAGAGCAAAATCACACTCTGAAGGATATTTACCAATCTCTACTTTCACCACGCGATCGCCTTTTCGGGATTTTTTCATCTCCCGAGGAGCGTTCACGGCCAAAACATCCACATCAACTTTTTTTTGCAATCGCACTGAACGCATATCTTTTAATTCTTCTTCAGAAAAATATTCATCAATTAAGCCAACATTATAAAATGAATAGACTTTTTTAGCTTTTGTCTTTAATAATAATTCTTTGACGGCAATTTTCATACCCTCTTTTCCCTCAAGAAACCGCACCACTGGACCTTCGTCGCTTTTCTGGTGCTTTTCCTTGAGTTGCGTAATAATAGCACCAATTTCACGCTCTTTATTTTCTATCTCCTTACGCTGGGTCTCCAAAATTGAAAGCAGGCGCTCCGGTGATTCGGCGATATAGTGGGTTTTTTTGTCCTGATTATAAGTACTTACCAGGCCTTTTTGCATCAGTTCGTCAAGCATGACATAGGTCGTGGCCCGATTCACCTTGGCGCGCTTGGCAATATCTTGCACCGATGATTTTCCCAGTTCAAGCAGGGCGAGATAAACCTTCGCCTGTTTTTCGCTTAAACCAAAATAAATGAGTTCTTGTTCCAGCATATTACCAGTATAGCAAACATTTTTAATTTTGTCAAAAATTTCTGACAAAATAATATACCACTAAAGCAAAAACGATTCCTGTTACATTCGCGGCCAAGTCAGACACGTCAAACTTTGTCCTGCGAACGCCCTTGTCATACGCTTCTTTTATAATGCCCGCGCCCAACGCCAAAAGCATTGCCCGCGACCAGTCAACAAACAGCAGGAAAAAAAAGAATAACAAAAAAGAAACGAAAAAATGTACGTACTTTTCGTAGCGTCCATAGTATACACCTTGAAAAAATGTGCTTAACTTCATAATCATATTATATCATAAAAACGCCCCATTACTTTTGAGGCGTTTTTATTACTTATTTCCGAAACATATCCAGAATCTCTTCAATATCTTTAATGTCTTCCAGCGTTAAATCCAACTTTAAGCGATTTTTCTTCAGACGATATTTTTCCATGGTGATACTATAGCCGGAAATGCCAATCCCTTTACGGAGTTTATACTTGTACTTTTTGATAATATCTTGGATGATTTTTTTATTACCCTCGTCTAAATTAAAGTAGCGGGGATTCTCGCGCACGAGCGAATTCAGCCGGCGCTCAAACTCCCAGTCTTCCAGATTTTTCACATTGTCTAAAAGGTCGTTGATATCCATAGTAAAAATTCAAAATTAAAATTGCAAAATGCAAATTTATGCTATTGTTAATTTCAATTATTCATTCTAAAATCTAAAATCGTAAATCTAAAAT
>JAUYLZ010000008.1 GCA_030698385.1 bacterium
AGGCCTACATGAAAACTTAAATTATACTTTCTTGACCGAATACCTTACTGGTAAAGAGTGTAAAACAGAAGTAAAAACTTGTCCACAAGGGAAAGGCTATTCCCAAGTTAATTATAGCTAATAACTATATACATGAAAAAAATAAACCAAAAAAAAATATTGGAGTACTCGGCAATTTTTGAACCCGCTGAAGAAGGCGGATATAATGTTTCTTTTCCCTCATTTCCCGGCTGTGTAACGTTTGGCAAAAACTTTGAACAAGCAAAAGTAAAAGCGCAGGAGGTGCTGGAGTTGTGGCTGGAAGAGCTGGCCAGTAACGGCGCCAAAATTCCGGCAATTAAGTACCGGCCGATAATTGACGAGGTAAGAGTAAACATCCCGCCCAAAGCTAAAATTGCCTATGCGTCCAATAACTGCTAAAAAATTAATTGCGATTTTAGTAGCTAATGATTTTATATTATCTCGCACTAAGGGCAGTCATCACATCTATCATCACAAAATTTCCGGCATTATCGTACCGGTGCCAATACACGGTAAAAATAAACCTATTTATATCGGCACTCTGCTGGCAATCATCAAGCAATCTAAAATTCCTAAGAATAAATTTGAATAAAAAACACGGCCCCGCCAAAGGTCGTGTTCTTTTTTTTGTTGATTTTTCGCGCAATAATTATTAATATGACTATACTATCTTGAATTACGAAATGAACAAACATTACTCTTTTTGCCATTCCCGTCCCGCAGTCTGCGGGACAGGGATGACAATTGTAGGTGTTTCATAATTCAAAGTAACTTCAGTAAAAGTTTTAAACAATGCCGATAAAATCGGAATGGTTTAAAACTTGGCTCACAGACAAAACAAGTTTAAAACTTGGTCACGCCGCGGCGGGAACTGTTTTAAACTTTTGCTTAAGTTTCAGTTTATTGATAACTTCCTTTGAATTACAAAATGCCATTTTTTTGTTCATTTCGTAATTCAAGGTGTTGTATGCTCGTTCTGTATTATACGTTACATGCTAGGCGATAACAGCGCCGCTCCGACCGCCCCGGCTCGTTCAACCTTGCCGGCGACTATTTTTATCTTTTTGAGTTTTGGCGAAAGAATCTCTGCCTTGAGGTTCTTTTTTATTTCGGTCATAAACAGGCCGGAAGACTTCATCACACTGCCGCCGATGACGATAATTTCCGGATCAACGATATTTATCATGCTCGCGAGCGTGAGGCCGATGAAACGGCCGACTTCTTCATAGACTTTTCCGGCAAGCTCGTCGCCCTCGTAGGCTTCGGCCGCGACCAGCTCCGGATTGGCCTGGGTTAAATTGTGGTACATTTCCTCCAGCGTATGCGGCACGTCTTCAACAACGTCAACAATCATCGCGCCGATTTCGCCGGCCGAACCATGCACGCCGTGGAATATTTCGTGGTTTACGGTAAAAGCTCCGCCGATTCCCGTCCCCAGAGTAACGCCAACCGCGCTGGCGTAATTCTTCACCGCGCCCAGCTTGGTCTCGGCCAGGAGAAAACAATTAGCGTCATTATCCATGACCACCGGCAGGCCGTACTTTTCAAAAACTATTTTACCCAAAGAAACATTGTTGATTATCTTTAAATTCGGGCTGTCGAGAATTTTCCCCTCAAGGTTTTTCGGCGGCGGCTGATCAACCACGCCGGCGACGCCGATGCCAACGCGCCCGACATTGAACTTTTCTTTTTTCGCCTTCTCAATCAGCGGATCTATCAATGCCCAGAGCATGACAAGGAAGTTGTCCAGGTTGTCTTTGGGCGTGGCGAGCTGATAGTCGGCGATGATCTCGTTTTTTTCCAGATCAAATAAAACTGCCGACATTTTGGTGCCGCCGATATCCACGCCGATGGAATGGGTTATGTTTGGTAATTTTGTTTGTACCATAAAAAATATTGTAAAAATAAAAATGTAAAAATAAAAATGACAGTGTAAAATTTTTAATGTTTACCTTTTGCCTTTTAGTGTTATTATGCTGGACGCTAAAATATTCGCTATTTCTATTAACTCCTTTAATAATTCATTTTTAAATTTTTCTTTGTCATTTTGCATTTTGAAATTTACATTTTGAATTAATTAAATAGTGTTTTAGCCTCATTCCACAAACTATCATCGTTATTTACCGTCTTTTCCCAATACCACCATTCCACGCCCCAAAGGTAGAATTCCTGAAAACCGGTCTGGCGGGAGTACTCCAAAATTTCTCTGAATTTGTCTATATCCATAGTGCGTGAACGCTCCGCTTTTGTCAAGGTATAGTAAGGCTTTGGCCCCCAGGGCTCGGCTTGCAATTCTATGACAATATAATCTTTTGGTTTTTTGACAATCAGCGATCTGGCTAAGTTATATTTTAAGCGAAAAAAACTCGGCGGAATGGGATAATGGATGTAACGCCCCAGAGCAGAGCTGTAGACATCGCGGTACATAGTAGTGCCAAAAATATCGGCTTGCTCCATGGCATGAAACCACAGACTTAGCTCGCCGCTGTCAGTAATTATAATTGGCCGGCCGGCGCCGCCGCCAGAGGGGCTATCCAGCTCTTTGACCAAACTAATCTCCGCTTCAAGCATCCCCTGATTAATTTCCGGACATTCGCCGAAGTGGGTCAGAAAGGGCTCGTTTTCCACCTGCCAGGCGATAATATTAGGATTGCCGCGATAGCGTTCAACGACTTTTTTCAGATACTGCGCAACTTCTTGCGAAGGCGCGCTTTTGGTAAAACCAAGCCACTCCGGATAGTGGCACTCGGGCCAGCGAGGCAGGCGTCCGCCGATGGCCAAAATTATTTCAACATTGCGCTCGCTTGCTTCGGTAATCTGCCAGTCCAGATCGGCAAAATCAAAAATATCCGGTTTGTACTCAATTTCATTCCAGTACGCCGGCAGACGCAGTTTTTTCACTCTCAGATCATCCAGCATATCCAGATAAGCCGCCTTCCAATCCAGTCCCATTTCTTCAACATAGCGCGCTGAAAAAGTCACCCCGTAGGTAAGCTCGCTTTTATCATAAATCGGCCGATAGCTGGCGAAGGGCAGGATAATAATAATTAAAATTATAATAATCAAAATTACTTGTACTTTTTTATTTTTTAAAAACTTTTTTAACATCGTCTTTGTCATCCTGAATCCCGATCGCAATCGGGATGAAGGATCTCTGTTATAAGTAAAAAGTCATGTTAATTCACCATCTTCCATCAAATCTAGAAATTTGATATTTTCACTTGTTATTAAATTTATCTTTTTTTCTCTACGCCAACCTTTTAACTCTTTCTCTCTAAGTATTGCTTCCTGGACGTACTGATACATTTCATAATAGACTAATTTATTAATATTGTATGTTGAAGTAAAACTGTTCGGATTTATTTTTGTTTTATGTTCAAGATATCTTTTGTATATATCATTTGTCATACCTATATAAAAACGATTGTTGGATTTGTTAGTTAATATATATACATAATAAACATACTCTTTCATAATGATAATTTTTCTCTTTTTCAGAGATCCCTCCCTGTTATTTCATAACCGGTTCGGGATGACAAACAAAAGTTAGGTAATTTTATTTTTAGATCAATAAAAATAGCCCAATGCCGATCATCAGCGCTCCCATGAATTTCTGAAAAAGCACCGCGCCCTTCATTTCTTCTTTGATAACCCGCGGGTACTTCTCGGACAAAACCAATACGATTATTAATAGAAAAACATATTGAATGCCCTGTAAAGAATTAATTATCGCGACATTGCCCAGCGAGATGGCATAGTTAATTAATATAAAAGCAACGACAGCCAAAAAACGAATTGATAAAAACAGCGGCAAACTCTTGAGCGTTTCTTTTTCTTTTTTTCGTGAAAATATCTTTTGACGATTGCTCGGTATGGCTAGCAACAGCAAAGCGCCAATGAAGCCGCCGATGCGCGTCCAAATATAACTGCCGATAAAAGGTTCGTTGAGGTAGATAAATTTAATTAACACATAGTAAGCGGCAAAAGCAAAAGCGGCAACCAAAGAATTTATAATCAAACGGCGAGTAGGATTGTATTCGGCGTGCTTAGAGCCAAATAACAGGCGTAAATATTTTATCGAGCGCTGGAATACGTTTTCTGCTCTGGTTTTGGCTGAGATCAAAACACCGCCGGCGATTAAGACTAGTATTGCGGCAAAACCGTCTTTGGTCAGTGTTTCTCCCAAAAAAAAGTAAGCGAGCAAAAGACTAAAAATCGGAATAAACGCGCCGACTATCGGAACAACCTTGGTAGCCTCGCTTTGATGCAGGGCTTTGTACCAGGCAATGGTTGCCCACAAAAACAGCCAACCGGCGAGAAACTCAATGAAGAGCCAGCTCCAAGCCGGCACATACCATTCAAAAGCAAATAACACCACGTTGCCGATGCTCCAGATGCCGACATAAAAAGCGTAAGTAACTGAAGAATGGACTTTTTTGGACAAAAAATACTTGTCGGCGGTATAGACGCCGGCGTTAATCACATACCCTAAAATGGCGATGGGTAGCCACATAAATAAATTCAAAATGCAAATTTCAAAATGCAAAATTTAATTTTGAAATCTGCAATTTGCACTCTGCATTTTTAAAAGCCATTGTTTCTGGCGATCTCCGCATACACCTGCGCGCTTGGCCTGGGGGTTCTTGCAAAAGTTTTCAAATCAACATTGTAAAGGCCGAATTTCGGACCGAAACCATCCGACCACTCAAAATTATCAAGTAACGACCAGTGGCAATAACCGTGAATTTCAACTCCGGCTTTGTAGGCTTTATGAACATTACGCAAGTGGTCTTTGATAAAATCAGCGCGGTACTTGTCTTTTTTGTCCGCCAGACCGTTTTCTAAAATTATCACCGGCAGACGGTATTTTTTTAATTCAAGCAAAACATGATACAGCCCGGCCGGATAAATTTCCCAACCCATGTCAGTCGTCTTTTTGTTTTCATTCATATTCACATAACCGTTCCATGATACAAAAATTGCGTTATGAAAATAATAATTCAGACCAATATAATCAAGCTTGTCTTTTATTTTTTTCAAAAACCAATGATTCCAAAAGTTGCGAAGGAAATTTACGGCGCGGCGATTCAGCCAGTTGTCAACATAGGCTTCAAAATATTGATTATTTTTGGCGATACTAACCTTTGCTTGCGGATAATTATCATGAATGACATTGTAAGCGAAGACATGCGCGCTGACTAAGTTTTTTAACACCTTTTTGAATTTAAAATATGACTTTTTCTGGGGAGGCCACTTGCCTTTTAGATAACAGTTAAAGGCGTAAATCATCGGCTCATTTATTGTGCACCAATAATTGATTTCGTGTCCGAGTTTTTTTACCACCTGCTGGGTATAGCGGCGGAAAAAAACCGGCGCGTCTTTATTCAACCAGCCGCGCTGATCGCGAAACCATAGCGGCACGGTCCAGTGGTTGAGCGTAACAATCGGTTCAATGTTGTTTTTTTTGCAGGTCTTGATGATTTTTCGATAGTGCTCAATTGCTTCATTATCAAACTGTCCCTCAACCGGCTCAATGCGGCTCCACTCCAGCGAAAAACGGTAGGCGGTATTATTGAGTTCTTTAACCAGTCTAATATCATCTTCGTACCATTCATATGAATTGCAGGCGCGTCCGGAAATTGAGCCATCTTTGATATGGCCCTCGATTTTTTCCCACTCGGTCCAGTCGTTTTCATTGTTGCCTTCTACTTGATGCGAAGAAGTGGCGACTCCCCAGAGAAAATTTTCCGGAAAAGCATAAGTACGGCGCTTTTTGATTTTTGTCTCACTCATATGATGTATTATAGCATGTCTTGCTTGCAAACCGTAGCTTTCAGCGAAGGTTTGACTTTTCAGATAAATTTTTTTATACTACTATAACAATTACTAAAAATGTTCTTTAAAAAAATATCCTAAAAAGGAGAAAAGCTAATGAAGCACGGTGGTTTTACCCTAATTGAACTTTTGGTGGCAGTTACTGTCATCGGCGTACTTGCTATTATTGCCATCCCAAATTTTATCAATGCCCGTACCTACGCACAAGTTGGACGAGCGTACAACGATTTACACGCTATTGCGTACACACTTACGACATATCACATAGACTGGAATGGCTATCCGCTGTCAGTTAGTTTGGAAACAAAAAGAATACTTCCTCATGAACAGCGTCTCCAACCACTAACACCTAATTACTTATCAACAATTCCGCGAGATATCTTTCGCCCTGATGTACCGCCAAGCTACCTTGAACGCTATGGCTGGCAAGGGACTAATCGCTATGAAGGCGAAGCTCCGCCGGTGAACGGCATGGATAGCTGGTTCTTTGAAGTTGGTTCTTGGGTTATCTCGTCAGTAGGACCGGCTATAAGCCGTCCAGATATTAGTGACGGCTATGACTTACATGATGTTTATGATCCTACCAACGGAATAAACTCGCTGGGAGTTATTGTACAGTGGGGTGGTTAATTTCTCTAACTAATTAATGACATACACCGTGAGGGCACAAATTCTCACGGCTTTTTTTAAAAAAACATCAAAATCTGCGATCAAAAATTTGCAATCGGCAATCTATTGACTTTTCACTAAAATCTGCTATACTAAAGCATTGCGCTTTGAAGTGATAAATAAGATCTTTAACAAGAAAGGAACTAAAAAATGAAAGCTGAATTTACCAAACTTTTCGATTTTACGGAAATTCCACTGGCATCTGGCTGCAGACTCTACTGCAGTGAAATTCCTTGGGAAAGTCGTGTAACCGTTGGTGTTGCCTTGCCCGTGGGAAGCCGTGATGACGGCAGTCTCCCGGGTCTTCATCATTTTTGTGAACATTGGCCGTTTGACGGAACCATAAACTATCCTACCGCCCAGTTGCTTGCCGAACCAGTTGAAAAATATGGCGGCTACCTCAATGCTTTTACCAATCACCACTCAACTATGTATTTTTGTGTAACGCCACTGGCAGTTGAAAGTGCCGTCCACGCCATTGCCGACATAGCCAGACAGTGGCGCTTTACGCCGAAACGGGTAGATAATAACCGAAAAGTCATCACGCGAGAATACTGGCGCGCGGAAAGTAATTGTTATTCTCGTTTCGGCAAATCGTTTTCAGCGCGTCTCTTTAAAAAAGAGCATCCATACCATCACACGGTTCTGGGTACGGTTGAAAGTATTAATACCATCACGCTTGATGACGTAAAAGCAATGTACGAGCGAGACTATGTCAGCGCAAACTTCAATATCTTTTTAATTGGTAATTGTGAAATGGCCAAGTATCAGGATTTAATTGAAAATTGCTTTGCCTCGGTACCAAACCGCCCTTACGCTCGCCAATCAATTGACCTAAGTTGCGGCCTTGTAGCTGGCGAAACCGCTATTGAGAAAGATGAATTCTGGAAAGAGGCTCATGTTTTAATAGCCGCGCCCCCTTGTTTACCGCTTAGTAAACGACAGTATCACTTGTGGTCGATATTTTGTACCATGATGGATGAAGGGACATCAAGCCCCATCAGACAATGGCGCGAAAAAAAAGGACGCTTTTACAGTTGCGGCCTCGGCATTAATGAAACCCCTGACTACACCTTGTTATACAACTTTGCCATGACCTCTGCCGATCAAATTAAAAAATTCCAAGATGAATTTTGGACAATTGTAAAACGAACCCTTTTAAATTATGGCCGATTCCAGTTCGCTCAGAGTTTTAGAAAATCCGTTCTGCAATATTACGGCGGCAACAGCAGAAAAATATTTGAAGTCGCCGCCACCGAGCTGATAACTGATAAAGTAATTACACCACTGTCTACCGACCTAGACATTATCAACTCAATTACCCTTGAAGACGTGCAATTATTCATTAATAGCGTCTTTTCAGAAATGACAACTTTCACTTTTATCTGCCAACCCGCGTAGAGTTGTCTTTAATCTTTCCTAATGTTTTGAAATCTAAAGCCTCAAATCTTGAGGCTTTTTTTCTTTAAAAAAATGTCAAAATCTGCGATCAAAAATTTGCAATCGGCAATCTATTGACACTTTTTTTAAAATGCTCTAAAATACTATTGCACATGAATCTTTTAACTATTTAAACTCAAAATTTTCAATTTAGCTTAATATACCAACTAAATATGAGTTGCGTAGGAAAAAAGCAGTAATACTTTATCCGCGAGCTGATCGGATAAAGTATTTCTGTTTTTTTCTTAAAAAATTAGGAAAAACGCTCATCACAACTGAATAACCTCTTTTCACTTAATATTTTTAGTGTTAAGAGGCGCCAATTAAATCAAATGTTCCTACACAAATGTAGGAAAAAAAACAAAAAAAGTAATTCAGAGCAAAAGCTCAAATTTTCTTTTGAAAGTATGCAAATACTTTCATTTTACTGAGAGTTTGATCCTGGCTCAGGATGAACGCTGGCGGCGTGTCTAAGGCATGCAAGTTGAATGTGTTTCTTCGGAGACGCATGGCAAACGGGAGCGTAACACATTGGTAACCTACCTTGAAGACGAGAATAACTCCGAGAAATTGGAGATAATACTCGATGGTCATGGGGGGACGACAGGTCATTCCCATGTAAAGCTCCGACGCTTCAAGAGGGGCCTATGTCTTATCAGCTTGTTGGTGAGGTAAAAGCTCACCAAGGCTATGACGAGTACCGGGTGTGAGAGCATGGCCCGGCTCACTGGGACTGAGACACTGCCCAGACTCCTACGGGAGGCTGCAGTCAAGAATAGTCCCCAATGCACGAAAGTGTGAGGGAGCGACGCCGCGTGGTCGAAGAAGCTCTTCGGAGTGTAAAGACCTTTTATGAGGGACGAACTAATGACGGTACCTCATGAATAAGGGGCTGCTAATCTCGTGCCAGCAGCAGCGGTAATACGAGAGCCCCAAGCGTTATCCGGATTTATTGGGCGTAAAGCGTCTGTAGGCGGTTATGTTCGTCTTTTGTTAAATCCCGAAGCTCAACTTCGGGGCCGCAAAAGATACGGCATGACTAGAGGTCGGACGAGGCAAGCGGAATTGCTGGTGTAGGGGTTAAATCCATTAATATCAGCAAGAACACCAAAAGCGAAGGCAGCTTGCTAGGACGAACCTGACGCTCAGAGACGAAAGCGTGGGTAGCGAATGGGATTAGATACCCCAGTAGTCCACGCCGTAAACGTTGGATACTAAGTATTGGCAGTATCGACCCTGCCAGTGCTGTCCACCTAAGTTAACACCTTAAGTATCCCGCCTGGGGAGTACGGCCGCAAGGCTAAAACTCAAAGGAATAGACGGGGACCCGCACAAGCGGTGGAGCATGTGGTTTAATTCGATAATAAGCGAGGAACCTCACCAGGGTTTGACATCTGGCTGCATCCCCTAGAGATAGGGAGTCTTTCGAAGGTGCCAGACAGGTGCTGCATGGTTGTCGTCAGCTCGTGTCGTGAGATGTACCGTTAAGTCGGGAAACGAGCGCAACCCCTATCCTGTGTTTCATGTGTCACAGGAAACTGCCCAGCCCCAAGCGCACTTCGCGCGCAATAATCAATTTTCAATTCTCAATTTTCAAAAAATTTTCAATGAATTAATTTTCAATCATTGAAAATTGGAAATTACAAATTGTAAATTAAGCGCGTAACGAAGTGAAGCGCGTTTTGGGCTGGGAGGAAGGAGGGGACGACGTCAAATCAGCATGGTTCTTACATCCTGGGCGACACACGTGCTACAATGGGAGGTACAACGGGACGCCAAGCCGCGAGGCGGAGCAAATCCTTTAAAACCTTCCTCAGTTCGAATTGGAGTCTGCAACTCGACTCCATGAAGTTGGAATCGCTAGTAAACGTGCATCAGCCATGGCGCGTTGAATACGTTCTCGGGTCTTGTACTCACCGCCCGTCATACCAAGAGAGTCGGTAGTACCCGAACCCCGCATTTGCGGGGGAAGGTAAGATCGATAATAAGGGTAAAGTCGTAACAAGGCATCCGTAGCGGAAGCTGTGGATGGATCACCTCCTTTCTAAGGAGTAATGTCACGGTGGAAGTGACATTGGTCGGTCCCAAAATTTTTGGGACGTTGCTATCGTAAGGTAGCGACAAATTGGCGCCTATTAATACTAAAAATAGGAAAGCAAGTAGTTTTATGGGGCTGCTTGTATATTAAATGCAGCCCGCTAAGGGCTTTTTTAGTTGCAAAAAATACATCATCGTAGTAAGCTAAAAATAAGTTTTGTTTAAAGTCTGGATGGGCCCATAGCTCAGTTGGTTAGAGCACCGCCCTTATAAGGCGGGGGTCGATGGTTCGAGTCCATCTGGGCCCACTGAATAAAATTTTAAAGTATAGCGGGTATGTAGTTTATATTATTGAAAGTGATAATTATAGAAATAAAAAATAATTAATTATAGCGGGGTAGAGTCCCGCTGAGGCGGGAGCAGCTCGCCAGGCCCATAATCCCGCCGTGGCGGGATCGCCGATTTGAGACTTTATATCATGAATACTAATAAAAAATATGTAGTTTATATTATTGAAAGTGATAATTATAGAAATAAAAAATAATTAATTATAGCGGGGTAGAGCAGATGGCAGCTCGCCAGGCCCATAACCTGGAGGTCGCCGGTTCGAGTCCGGCCCCCGCAACACGTTAATTTTAGATTTGAGATTTTAGATTACAGATTTATAACACTCAAAATTATAAATCTAAAATCATCAATCATAAATGCAATCGCCTCGGTAGCTCAGTGGTAGAGCAAAGGACTGAAAATCCTTGTGTCGTCAGTTCAATTCTGACCCGGGGCACAACTATATAAAAACTATGACTTATGATTTGGGCAATTAGCTCAGTTGGTTAGAGCGCGTCCCTGATAAGGACGAGGTCGGTGGTTCGAATCCACCATTGCCCACCTAAAAATCTACAAAAAAATATCTCCAATCATCTGGAGATATTTTTTTACTAATTACCGTTTGCCAATTACTGGTTACTTGCCAATATTCCACTCGCGCAGCTTTTCAATTACTTTTTGATTCAGCAAGTTATAACTAAGATAATGTTTGTACTCCGGCGTTTCGGCTTTTTTCTTCCACTCCGGATTATCGGCGTAAACTTCCAGCTGTTTATCCAGCGCTTTTTGCGTCTCTGCTTCACTGATCTTTATCTCTTCAATTTTCACAATCTGAGAAATGGCGAGCGCTGTCTTGACTCTTTTTTCCGCATCCGGCGCCAAATCATGCTCCAGATCTTCCGGCGTCTTTTTGATATGCATCAGATAATCGCCAAAATTACCGCCTTGCTGTTCAACATTGTGTTTGAGCTCATCAAGCATATTATGAATCTCGGAATGAATCATTGTTTCGGGAACATGGCTAAAAATGGTTTTGTTTAGAATTTTTTCAAAAATTTCCAAAACTGCCTTCTGATCGGCCTTCTGCTCTTTTTCCTGTTTAAGATTTAATTTAATTTGCTCTTTGAGGACCGCTAAATCTTTCATACCCAAAATCTTGGCCAGGTCATCATTTATTTCCGGCAATTCGCGCTCATAGATCTCATTAATATCAACTTTGAACTCAACCATTTTGCCTGCCAAATTTTTCTGATAATGGTCGGCGGGATACTCGAGCTTAAACTCTCGGCTTTCATTTTTTTTCGCGCCCAGCAACTTTTTGTCAAAACCCGGTATTATATAATTAGCGCCCACAAGAATTGCCGTTTCCTTGCTCTGCCCGCCCTCAACCGGCACATTATCCAAATACATGGCGATATTAACAACTACCTTGTCGCCGTCTTGCACAGAGGCATTGCCAGTTTTGATTGCTTCTTTAGCGCGCATTTGCCTTAGGTCATTTAGAACTTTGTCCGCTTCTTCGTCTTTTACCTCAATACTGTTTTTTTTAATCTTTAAATCCTTATAACTGCCCAGCGTTATTTCCGGCATCAGCGGCACGATTATTTTGTACTCCAGCGGGTTATCGGCGGCGAGCTTGGTCACGCGCACCTGCGGCTGGCCGACGATTTTTTCGTCTTTGGTTTGTTCTTGCAAAGCTTTGTCAGCGGTCTTGCGAATAGCTCTATCCGCGGCCTCTTGCGCCAGATGCATGGCGCCGACTTGCTTCTTTACGATTTCATATGGCGCGTATCCGGGGCGAAAACCTTCAATTTTTAAATCCTCGGATATTTTTTTGGCCGCTTGTTCCAGATACGGCTTTAATTCTTCAATTGACAATTCAACCGTTATTTCGATTTCCTTGCCTTCGTTGTTGTTTTTATTAATATTCATGTTTTTTCATTTAACTTATTAGTTTAATTGTTAACGCGTTAAAAAGCTCCTGAACTATACTCACAGACTTCAACACCATAGTGACAACACTTCATATGACTTAATTCCTCTCTGATTTACTTTTAACGCCCATGCGTTAGGTGATAGGTAAAAAGAACTTTTTTTAATAACTAATTACTGATTATTAAATTTTTTTAAACTAACAGGCTCACAATCAATAGCGCCACTATATTCACAATCTTAATCATTGGATTAATCGCCGGACCGGCCGTGTCTTTGTAGGGATCGCCCACCGTATCGCCGGTAACGGCCGCTTTGTGCGCGTCCGAGCCCTTGCCGCCGAAGTGGCCTTCTTCAATGTATTTCTTCGCATTATCCCAGGCGCCGCCGCCAGAAGTCATAGAAATAGCAACAAAGATGCCAGTCACAATCGTACCAATCAATAAGCCGCCCAG
Organism: bacterium; assembly: GCA_030698385.1. Taxonomy (GTDB): domain Bacteria; phylum Patescibacteriota; class Patescibacteriia; order Patescibacteriales; family XYC2-FULL-47-12; genus JAUYLZ01. Next base: position 12,717 of record JAUYLZ010000008.1, read on the forward strand.
CGCTTCAACACCAAGACCAAAACCAATGATAATCGGCGCGAGCAATGGAATCAACGCCGGAATAATCATTTCATGAATAGCTGACTTAGTCACAATATCAACTGTTTTTCCATAATCCGGTTTTTCCGTGCCGGCCATAATGCCGGGCTTGGCCTTGAACTGCGCGCGTACTTCTTCTACTACCGAACCGGCCGCCTTACCAACCGCTTGCATGCAAAGCGCCGCGAAATAAAAGGGCAGTAATCCGCCGATAAATAAACCGACTAATACTTTTGGATCGCTAAGATCAAAAGCAATAGCAGCGTCGCTAATAGAGTGGGTAAAATCAGCGAATAAAACCAACGCCGCCAGCGCCGCTGAAGCAATGGCATAGCCTTTTGTAACCGCTTTAGTAGTATTTCCCACCGCGTCCAGCGGATCAGTAATATCGCGAATTTCTGATGGCAACTCGGCCATTTCGGCGATGCCGCCGGCGTTATCGGTGATTGGACCGTAAGAATCAATGGTAACAATTATACCCGCCATTGAAAGCATGGCCATTGCCGCAATCGCGACGCCATAAAGCCCGGCCAAGCTAAAGGATGCCAGAATCGCCAAGGCAATAACAATCACCGGCCAAGCGGTTGATTTCATTGATACTGCCAAACCGGCAATAATGTTTGTGCCATGCCCGGTCCTTGAGGCTTCGGCAATTTGTTTAACCGGACTAAACTTAGTAGAGGTATAATATTCGGTAATCATAACCATCGCCGCCGTAACAATAACGCCGACTACCGCCGCCAGATAAATACTAATTGTTTCATACGCCCCATTACCTTTTAACATCATATCAGTCAACGGATAAAAACCAATCAAAGCAAGTATTGCCGCGGCGCCCAAACCTTTGTACAACGCGGCCATGATATTTTTGTCTGAACCAAGTTTGATAAAAAATGTGCCGATGATTGAAGCAATTATTGATACCGCGCCCAGCGCTAACGGATAGATAACCACATTGTGAAAATCAGGAAAAAGCAGTTCGCCCAAAAGCATGGTTGCGATCAGAGTGACAACATAAGTTTCAAACAGATCCGCGGCCATGCCGGCGCAGTCACCAACGTTGTCACCAACATTGTCGGCAATCACCGCCGGATTGCGCGGATCATCTTCCGGAATTCCAGCCTCTACTTTTCCGACCAGATCAGCGCCGACATCAGCGGCTTTGGTAAAAATACCGCCGCCCAAACGGGCAAATATTGATATTAATGAACCGCCGAATCCAAGTCCAATCAGCGCGGAAACATCTTTGGTAAGATAATAAAAAGAAGCTACGCCAAGCAGAGCCAGTCCGGCAACCAGCATGCCGGTAACTGAGCCTCCCTGCACCGCTACTTGCAACGCGCGCGACATGCCTTTTTTGGCCGCTTCAGCGGTACGCACATTGGCGCGCACGGAAACATTCATGCCAATATAGCCGGTGGCGCCGGATAATATGGCGCCAACTAAAAAAGCGAACGCTGTCGGCCAACCCAAAACATCCGACTTTCCAGCTACTACCGGCGCCAAACCGATCACAAAAAATAACACTATCGCGACTACGGCAATAGTTTTGTACTGCCTGTTCAAATAAGCTTTCGCCCCTTCTTGAATGGCTTTGGCGATTTCTTGCATCTTTTCATTGCCGGCCGGCAAACTCATAATCTGCTTAATCAGCCAAAGACCGTAGATAATGGCGAGCAACGCGCTGCCAAAAATGAGATACTCTATCATATTTTTTAAATAATTAATTAACTTGGTTTATAATTTTAGATAATTAATATAAAGTATATTATTTTTTTATTTTTCTTCTGTTATTTTGGCTTCAGAATCTTCGGCCTTTTCTTCGCCTGCTTCAACGCTCTCAACAGCTTCTTTTACTTCTTTTTTGGCAGCTTTTTTGGCAGTCGATTTTTTTGCTTTTTTACTTTTTACTTCCTCGCTTTTTACTTCTTTTATCTCTGTCTGTGAATCTTCACTGCTCAAATTTTTTTCATCTGTCTGGACTTCACCACCGCTATCTTCAGAGCTTTTCGCGGATTCATCATTTTTTTCAGAATCATCCGGTTTTGGCGATACTGATTCTTTGACATCAATTCTCCAACCGGTCAAACGAGCGGCTAAACGAACATTCTGCCCCCCTTTACCGATAGCCAATGACAGCTGATCAGCTGATACCCTTGCCACGGCAGTCTTTTTTGCTTCGTCAATTTCCACATGAACGCTTTTGGCCGGAGCCAAAGCATTCGCCACATAGACAGCCAAATCCTCAGAATATTCAATAATATCAACTTTTTCGCCGCTAAGTTCGGAAATAATCGTCTGAATCCGAGCGCCGCGCTGGCCAACACAAGAGCCGATTGGGTCAACATTTTCTTCATTAGCCACCACAGCAATTTTTGAACGAGAACCGGCTTCGCGCGCGACTGACTTAATATCTATCAAGCCATTGGTAATTTCGGGAATTTCTACGAAAAATATCTTGCGCACAATTTCCGGGCTGGTGCGGGAAAGGATTATCTCCGGACCCTTGGCGGTAATATTGACTGACTCAACGTAAATTTTTATGCGCTGTCCGGTTTGATACTGCTCGCCCGGAACTTGCCCATCCGGCGGGATAACACCGGCCACACGTCCTAAATCAACCAAAACAATCCTACCCTCGCGCCGCTGAACCACGCCAGTGATTACTTCATGCTCTTTGTCTTTAAATTCATTATATAAATTATTGCGCTCTATTTCACGCACGCGCTGAATAATTACCTGCTTGGCGGTCTGCGCGGCCATACGGCCGTAGCCATCGGGAATTTTTAAATCGGTCACAATTACATCGTCTATTTTGTACTTTTTCTTTAACGCCTGCGCGTCAGAGAGCTGAATTTCCGTACGCGGATTAAAGCGGCGTTTTTCTTCCTCGCCCGCCTCGCCATCAGCTTGAGCTGGCTTGCCTTCCTCAACGCCTTTTTTTGTCTCCTTTTTCTTATCCTCAGAGTCTTCCTCTACTATTTTCTTTGCTTCTTCTTTTTTCAATTTTTTCTTTTTTTCCTGTCTGTCATCTGTCTTAACGCCATATGCGCCGGCTTTTTCTTCCCCGCTTTTTTCCACTTCGGCCATTTCTTCCAAAAGCTCTGCCGGCAAATCCTCAACCACGGTTTTTTCATCATAAAACTTAGCCTCACCCGTATCAATATCAAATTTTGCCTTGATATTTTGATTTTTTTCACCATAATCCTTACGGTAGGCGGCCGCCAACGCAGATTCAATTGTTTCGATCACGTCATCTAAAGAAATGCCTTTTTCCTCGCAAAGCGCTCTAGCGGCGGCAGAAATTTCATTTTGAGCCATATAGATAATTTTAATTAAATAATATTATATAAAAATGTTATTTTCAAAAAAATAAGCCCGTTGTATTAACAACCAGCTTTCACCATAACTATCAATTACTAATATATTATCATATTTATAAAAAAAGTCAAATTATTTCAAAATACATTATATTTGTCTAAACCCGCAAAAGGTTGACAATTTTCGAAAAATTTGCTAAAAATAATACATTCAAATACTATATTTGAATTTTATAATAAAAGAAATACAGCACTTTAACAATCAAATAAAAGACAAAACAGCACAAAAAAAGGAGAGAAAACATGAATACACAAGTAATGGAAACGCCGCAAACACCAAATCGACTGAGACAGACAATAATAGAATGCAAGCTGAATGAAAATGTATTTGAACTTCCCTTAGACTACAAACTAAGGCCAAAGGTCAAAAAAATACTGATTGAAGTGTTAAAATTTGCCATTGCGCCAGAAACCAGCGCGGACTTCCCCCGTCTTTTCCAGATACGCCGATATATTGAAAAAGAGCTGGGATACAGCCCGTCTTACATCTCACAGCTAAGAGATGCTCAGATTATTAAACAGATAGACAAAAACACTTGGGAGTTTTCTGCGGACTTCTTAAGGAAAATCTGCGGCACCAACGATTCAATGACCGTTAACGCGGCAACTGACATAATCGAAACGGAGAAAATAATGATTAACTCAGAAAACAAAACGATAATTGATAAGCTCAAACAAAAAATTGAAAGCCAAGACTTTGGTTTTCTTGCTGGTATTCAGTTGGGCAATAAAGAACGTCAATCGCTGATTGCCGCCCTTGAGCTCGCTTGTCTACCAGAAAACGCCGGCGTATTTCCGGAGTTGCCGGGGTTAAAAAACTATGTGGTCAAAGAACGCAAGTTCAACTCCGGCTATTTAACCAAACTCAAATACAAGTGCATATTGGTGCATTGTGCTACTGGACGCTGGGCGTTGTCGCAAGGATTTTTGGAGCTGGTTGAGGGAAAAGAAACCACCATAACAACGACTCCGGCTAAAAAAAAAGTAAACACGGAGTTGAATGAAACAGAAGAAAAACTCTATAGATTCATCCGCAGCGAAACCGTTGGCGATGAACTGCTGTTTGCGCTTGACCTAAATCAGCGCTCGCAAGAAGTAACCGGACTGAATGGAATAAAAGCGGTAGAACGCGCTCTGGAAAGTGTGGAAAAAAAGGGTTTTATCAATATAAAATCCACCGATTCTACGGACACACTGCTGATTTCTTTCTCCGGCCAGACTGAAAAAAAGACAAAAAAACGGACAGGGGCTTTAAAAATGGAAAAAAAATCACCGTCAGAAACGCCAAAGGTAGAGGTTGGTTTAGACATTACTCTTAACGACTTAATAACCATGCGACAAAAGGAAATTGACAGACTAGCTGAAGAAAAAAAACGACTACAAAACCAAATGAAATCAATCGAAAAAGAAATATTAATGAACAAAAAAGCAATATCTAATATCCAAAATCTCAGTAAAAACGCTCTCTAAGAAAGGGGTGACTGCAAATGTTTAACGAAGAACTGGCTAAACAACAAGTGGCCGAGTGCTTAAAACGCTATTGCCAAAGAGAAAACATTGGCATAACATTTGCCGCCGAAAAATTAGAACTTCCCTTCACAAGCTTTCGGCGCTGGTGTATTGGCGAATCAGTCCCGCACAATGAAAATCGGAAAAAAATTATTGAGCTGTTTCCAGAACTGGAGCAGGTATTTGCTGATGATGCCGGCGAGATTGGCAAAACCATCAGCATGATCAAAAACGAATTAGCAACCAATGTAGAGTTGCCAAGATCATCTAGCAATGAAATAGAATGCGCGATAAACATCGCTTTGGTCAAAAAAGACGTTCTGTCGCTTTCTCATATTCTGGCATGGTTCATCTATCAAGCCGATACGCGGGAACGTCAGCAATTGCGAGATGTACTGGGAGAAGACTGGCAAACATTTCACAAGCATGTTCGCGCTCTAGTGTCGGAAAAGGCCAGAGACAAAAGTTTTGAAGACGGTGATATCCCCGCTTTAAAAGGAGGCTTTTAATGGTAAGTCAAATTGAAATAAAATTCCACATGGGCAACGTAGTAAAATATATTTCTCAAATATACTCCAAACCAACTGCTACGCCGCGCGAATGCGTGCAAAACGCGCTGGATAAATTCGCTCAAAAAATTATTATTATCATTGATCATGTAAAAAAAAGACTAACCATTTATGACGACGGAAATGGAGCTAGCGAGGTTGAAATGAGACGCAAATTCGAAAATATCGGATTAAGTCTCAAAATTGATGACGATGATCTGGCAGGAAAAAAAGGCATCGGAAACCTGGCGGCAATTTCAATAGCTAAAAGGTGGGTATTAATTAGCCGGGATCATACAAATAAAAATGACCCATTTAAAAAATACGTACTTGACCGTAAGGAGCTTGAGAAAAGCTCTAATATTGAAATTAATGCCAGTTTGTTGGAAGAAAAATATATCACTCGCGATTTGGATTTCAAACCAACCTCAATGGTTATGGCGGATGGCGTAGATGAAAATGTTTTAAAGAATTTAACTATTGAGGCGATTGAAGAAGAAATTCTGGATTCTTTTCACCAGCAGCTAAAGTCAAGAAAAGTGGAGGTAAAAATAGTATCCATCAAGCAAATAAAAAATGGGAAAAATAAAGTTGATGAAAAAATTCTGCTGCCGGCAAAATTTCGCGGTTCACGTATGGATCCTGTAACTATACAAACTAAGTACGGCGAGATAAAGTTCGGCTTTTACTTTTCTTCAGAACCCCTCAAAAAACCATTGATTCTGATTGAGCATAAAAAAAACTATTCATTGCCATTTCGAAAGTTATTTGACAACAAACAGCTTGATGAAAAAATTTACGATATTTTCAAACAAGGTTTGTTTGAAGGCACAATAGCTCTGCCCTTCTGCGCGTTAAACGCGGATAGAGATGGTTTTGAATGGAACGATGAACTCGGCGCTTTTATTGATTCGGTAAGAATCGTCTTTGAACAAGCGCTCAAACCGCTGGTTGATCAATTTGAAGAAGAAAAAAGGGAGGAAAAATATAAACAAATCACCAAATCAATTCACAAAAAAATGTCAGATTTGTTTAAAAGTAATCCAAACCTGATTCCTGACAATTTGCGTGCTTTGGTTAAAAGAATGAACGGCATTACCGCACAACAGGCGGCCAAAACAAAAACTATACCAAAAACATTGCTTAATGATCAATTAAAAAAATCACGACAAAAGTCTTCGGAAACAAAATCGCGCGAAAAACGCACGGGCAATATCGGCATAGATTATGTAATGCCTAATGCTGAAGAAGGATTGAAATGGCACTCCAAATTTGAAGAAGGCTGTATCAAGGTAAACTGTTTCAATGACAGCTTCATTCAGGCAGAAAGAATGGGAATGACACAATTAACGAACTACGTCTTTTTGTTAGTACAAAAAGAATTTACCTGCGCGGTTGTGCGCAATGATCCAAACAGATCTTTTTCGGAAATATTTGAAAAAGTATTCATGTCTTATTGGGGCGCAAACTTAGTAAGACCAAACAAAGCGTAGCTATGCGACATATCGGAGAATTTATTTCTCCGATTTTTTTTATTTTTATGCTATAATATGAGCAGTAATTTATTTATTTATTTTAAAAAAATATGAAAAAGAAATTTTTCATCGCCTCAATGATTGTTGCCATGCTATTGCCGGCCGCCGCGTACGCTTTTGATGTCAAATCAGGCTCCAATGTCTATATTGGCGCTGATGAAATTATTAATGGCAATCTCTACGCCGGCGCTTCAAGCATTTTAATCGACGGCCGCGTTACCGGCGATATATTCTGCGGCGCCTCTTCAGTTACCATCAATGGCACGGTTGACGGCGATGTCTTCTGCGGCGCCTCGTCTCTGGTCATAAACGGCACGGTTGGCGGCAGTGTGCGCTCCGCGACTTCGGAATTATCAATAAATGGAAGAGTTGAACGCAGCGTGCTGGCCGGCTCATCAAACATCAGTGTTGGTCCGGACGCGACAATCGGCTGGAGCGTTACCGGCGCGGCGGCCACCATGACCGTCAGCGGTTCAGTGGGCGGCGACATACTTTTCGCCGGCGCCAACCTGATGATTAATAATAGCGTTGGCGGCGAAGTAGCTTTCTACAGCGACAATAAGTCTGACAAACCTAGTAAAAACGGCCCGGGCATTGAAATTTTGCCAAACACCAATATCACCGGCGATCTTAGCTATCCGGAAAATATCACTGCCAATATTTCGGAAACCGCGGTAATTGGCGGCAAGGTAAGCAAGCTGGCGGCGCACCAAAAAAACAAAGGCAACCTCATTGCTGCCGGCTTTGGCTCATATCTATTTTTCAAACTTATTTTTATCCTGAGCATGCTCGTGATCGGCTTAGTATTGGTTAGTCTGTTTTCGAAAAAAACGCTTGGCATTACCAATGTAATGATCAAAGAACCGGGCGCCTCAATCGGCTGGGGAGCGTTAACATTTTTTGTGGTACCGGTTATCGCGATTTTTCTGGCCTTTACCTTTATCGGCATCCCGCTGGCTTTTTTGCTCGCGGTTTCGTATCTGCTAATGCTGTGCTTTGCCAAACTCATGGCCGCAATCGCTGTCGGCCGCTACTTGATGAAAAAAATGGACAATAAGTCGCTCTACTGGGCAATGATTGCCGGCATCGTTATTTCCTACATTATCTTTGCCATTCCGCTATTTGGCTGGTTGCTGGGCGTAGTCGCGCTCTGGTGGAGTTTGGGCGGAATTGTGAAGTACTGCAACGCGGAACGAAAATAGTTCAGAAAAATAAAAGAATATGCTATAATAAAAACGGCCTCAACTGAGGTCGTTTTAATATAATAAAAATCAACTGATTAAAAAATGTCAATTTTTATTGAACTATCAATTATCATCGTCATTGCCACGCTAATCGCGGCGGTAATGCATATTCTGCGCCAGCCGCTGATTATTAGCTATATTCTGACCGGCCTTGTGGTTGGACCGAGTTTATTAAATATATTGCAAACCACCGAAGTCCTCAATGTATTTTCTGAAATCGGCATCGCGCTGCTATTATTTATTGTCGGCCTGGGACTAAACCCAAAGCTAATCAAAGAAGTTGGGTTCGTGTCGCTAATTACCGGCACCGGACAAGTTATTTTTACGGCGCTGGTCGGTTTTATTATTACTCTGGCCTTGGGTTTTCCGCCGGTAGCGGCAATATATATCGCCATTGCTCTGACATTTTCCAGCACAATCATTATCGTCAAACTTTTATCAGACAAAGGCGATATGCAAAAACTCTATGGCAAAATCGCGCTGGGATTTTTACTGGTTCAGGATGTAATTGCCACGCTTATTCTAATCGGCATGTCGGCTTTTTCGGTTGGCAACAATTTAAGCGAGGTAGTAATTTCTATCTCTCTAAAAGGCTTTGTTTTAATCGCCGCCGCCATTGTCGTTAGCCACTACCTTCTGCCGCGCCTCAGCGCTTTTTTCGCCAGTTCGCAGGAATTTTTATTTCTCTTCTCCATCGCCTGGGGGCTTGGCTTGGCCAGCGCTTTTCATCTATACGGCTTCTCCATAGAAATCGGCGCGCTGGTTGCCGGTATTAGCCTCTCCATTTCTCCTTATCAGCTGGAGATATCGGCCAAGATGAAGCCGTTGCGCGATTTTTTCATCGTTCTATTCTTTATCCTGCTGGGATCAAAAATGACTTTGGGCGCGGTCGGCGCGTTAATTATTCCGGCAATAATTCTTTCGCTGTTTGTATTAATAGGCAACCCGATAATTGTCATGATTATAATGGGTTTAATGGGATATAACAAAAAAGTTTCATTTTTCGCCGGTTTAACTGTTGCGCAAATTTCCGAATTCTCATTAATTATCATTTTGCTTGGCGTTAAACTCGGCGCGATTCCGGCGCCGGATGAAGTGCTTTCGCTGGTCACCATGATTGGTTTGGTAACAATAGCCATTTCTACCTATCTAATTCTGTACGCTGATCGTATTTACCCGCTTTTATCAAAAATTCTGATAATTTTTGAACGAAAAAAAGCCCGGCAAACCATTGATAAGCCAAAACGATATGACATCATGCTCTTCGGACATAATCGAATTGGCTATGATTTTTTGAAAAGTTTTAATAAGCTGAAGAAAAAACATTTAGTGATTGATTTTGATCCAAAAATTATCGCTTACCTGAAACGACAAAATATTGACTGCCATTATGGCGACGCTGACGATATGGAATTTCTGGACGAACTCGGTTTAGACAAGGTTAGGCTTGTGGTCAGCACTATTCCGGAATTTAAAACTAATCTATTGCTTGTCCGCCGCGTCAGACAAAATAATAAAAATGCGATTATAATTATTATTTCCCACAATATCGCCGAGGCTGAAAAACTCTATGAACACGGCGCTTCCTATGTTGTTCTGCCGCACTTTCTAGGCGGCCAGCACACGGCGGAGATGATTGAAAAGTTTGGTTTAAAGCGCGGCGCTTACAATCAAGAAAGATCGCGGCATCTGGAATATCTGCAAGTGCGTAAAAATATCGGCCATGAACATCCGGTGCGTGAAAGTGAAAGATAAAAAAAATAATACCGTCCGAAAACTCCTGGACGGTATTTTTGAAAGTTCAAACAAAAAATTATGAAGCCGGCAGACTAATGGCAATAATAAAACTTCCTAGTATGCCAACCGGAAAAGCGCTCAATTCGCCCCAACTGATTTCCTCCTTTTCGCTAAAAAGATAAAATCCAATGAGACAGCGAAATACCGACTGACCCACCATATAGAGCGGCTGGTAAGCGGTAACCGGAGCGCGCTGCCCCGCCCAAAATCCAATCAGCATTGCCAGCCAGACACAAAAAGCAAATAGGGGGATTAAAAATTTTGGGTGATTCTTAAGAATGATCAACAGCTCTCCCAACTTAGCCCGAATCTTTCCTTTCTGAGACAGGGCATTCAAGATAACATTAATTTTTTTTCCATTGGCAATCACACCATCATGACTATAAAAAAGAATTAAGCTCGCGCCAACGGATGACCCAAAATACCAACCAACTAACCATTCAACCGGCGTCATATCTTGGAGATTACAGTAGCGTATTAAAAAATACGCCACGCCCCAAGGCACACTATAACCCATGACCCAGCCGAGCAACCTCCAATTGCTTTCACCGACCAGTTTCTTTTTATCATAACAAATTAACATACCGGCGGCAGTAACACACAATATAATTCCAGTTATGAGGCTAGTATTTAAAAACTCAGTTTCTTTTAAGAGCCAGTACCCTAGCCCCATGGCGATCAAATCGTCCGGCTGCATGAGAATGGCTGTCTTGCTTAAACTGATATCAACCGCTCGCCATTGGCAGTAGCAGGCCAGACTATTTGCCAATCCGACAATAGCCACAATAATTATTAATGGCACAGCGACTACTCCAAAATTAAATATAGCGAAGGTAAAAATCTGAAGACCAAGTATTGCAGCAATAAACGTTAGTATAATTGAGAACAACAAACACCACAAAAACTGCTGAAGTAGTAGTTTTTTCTGACAAACTAAACTGGAAACTACTTTCATTAAAATTGGACTTATAATAAAAGTAGGAATAAATTTTAGTAATACCGGAATGACCCAATGAATATTCATTGAAATACTCTCCTTTTTTAAATTGTTATAGAACAAATCTTTAATTGATATATCTTACTCTTAATCTTCAAAAATGTCAACCCTTGTTTTATTTTGCGGTATTTTATAGAATTAATAAATGCGAAAATATACGATAAAAAACTTAACAGACACCAAAAAGCTTGCCGAACAGTTGGCGAGCAGTTTTAAGGGCGGAGAAGTTCTTGGCCTCGTTGGCGATTTGGGCGCGGGCAAAACAACCTTCGTACAATTTCTCGCCCAAGTGCTTGGCGTAAAAGATACAGTTAACTCACCGACATTTAACATTATTAAATCATACAAAATCCTAAATCCTAAATCTAAAATCAAAAATCTCATTCACATTGACGCTTACCGTCTTAACTCGCCTGAAGAACTGACTGCGCTTGGGGTTGAAGAACATTTTAATGATGAAAAAACCGTTACCATCATTGAGTGGGCGGACAAAGTTATGGAAACCTTGCCAAAAAACGCAATAAAGATTAATATCAAATTAGACAAAAATACTCGCACCTTCAAAATTTCTTAATAAAAGGAGACAAGCAATGAGCTTTTTTCGCAAACTTTTTAATCGAATTAAAAGTTATTACATCTGCCTTGTGTTAAATATTCCATTAGAACATTACATTTTTCTCAAAGAAAAAGTACTCGGTAAAAATTCAGATGAAATATTTGGAGAATTAGTTAACGCCCTGCATTTGCGCGATGAAATTAGGGGAGAACAACTGCGTGGCCGCCAGATAGTTTCAGTTGAAAAAGTCAGCTCTAAAGACCGCATAATCATACAAGCAACTTTAATAAAACCCCTCCGTGCGAAAAAAGAAATAGCTCAAAAAAAAGATCTTAAACTAAAAGAACAAAAATTGCTTGATTTTAATCACTATAATTCTTCAGTCAGGGCGGAAAAATGGGGAGATGACGACACAAATGGTTGGAATAAAATTCAAGTTAGCAGAAAAAAATAAGACCGACATGTTTTGCCGGTCCTTTTTTTATTCTTCAATGTAGTCGGTCCATTTCTTCATTTCCTTGCCTTGTTTCTTGAGCAAAGCGTTTTGTATTGTCATTAGACCAAGCAAAGCGCATTTGAGCCGGCGTTCGGAAATTGGCACACCGAGCATTTTTTTTATATTAGAAAAATTTAGTTCCAAAATCTCATCAATACTTTTATTTTTAATACTCTCTCCCAAAATAGACATCGCCGCCTGCGAAATCGCGCAGCCGCCGCCGGTAAACTTAAAAACTTTGATTACCTCATTCTCTACTTTCAAATCAACACTCAATTTATCTCCGCAGGAATAATTAGCTTCATTATGCGCGAGGTTGCCATCTTTAAGTCGGCCCCGGTTGCGGGGATTCTTATAATGATCAATGATGTTTTGTGAGTAGAGATCCATTTTTTTCTGTCATTCCTGCGAAAGCAGGAATCCACGTCATTTTTTTCTGGATTCCCGCCTTCGCGGGAATGACAATATTACTGAAACTTTTTATAAACCAATGTTAACTCTTTAAAAAATTTATCAATTTCTTCTGTTGTATTATAAAAACTCAAACTCGCTCTTAGCGTCGCCTCAAGACTTAAGCTCTCGTGCAGCGGCTGAGCGCAGTGATGGCCGGCGCGCAGAATAATTCCGCGTTCACCCAAAATATCTGCCGCGTCATGCGGATGTACGCCATCAATCGTAAACGAAAATACCGGCGCGCGATTCTTGCTTTCTTGGCCGCCAACTAATTTTATGAAATCTAATTGGTTAATTTTTTCTAAAAAATATTCAGTTAATTCTTGTTCGCGTTTTTTAATAATATCAAAGTTTTCCATGACAAAATCTATTGCCGCGCCCAAGCCAACGGCGCCGGCAATATTGGGCGTGCCGGCTTCAAAGCGGTGCGGCAATTCGTTCACGGTAAAACTATCCTGATGAACCTCCTGAATCATTTCACCGCCGCCCTGCCAAGCCGGCATTTGTTCCAGCAGTTCTTTTCGTGCGTACAAAACGCCGATGCCGGTGGGGCCAAACAGTTTATGGCCGGAAAATGCCAAGAAATCACAGCCTAATTTTTGTACGTCAATTTTTTCATGAGCAATAAGTTGCGCCGCGTCAACGAGCGTTACGATACCGCGTTCGCGCGCTTCATCTAACAACGGCTGTAAATTCGTGATCTCACCCAACACATTTGAACAACCGGTGATGGCGAGGAGCTTCACGTTATTTTGCTGGAGTAGCGTACGCGCTTTTTTAATGTCTAGCTTGTAATCATTGCTTAACGGGATAACGTCAATTTCAATACCAACCTCTTCTTTCAATTGCAGCCATGGGACAAAATTTGAGTGATGCTCGGCAATGCTGATCACGACTCTGTCGCCTTTTTTTAAATTTCTCTGCCCCCAGGCCTGCGCGACTAAATTGATGCTCTCGGTTGTGCCGCTGGTAAAAATAATCTCCGGCGCGCTTTTGGCATTGATAAACTGCGCCACTTTCTGACGCGCTTCTTCATAGAGCTGTGTGGCTTTTTCTCCCAGCGGATTAAAACTGCGGTGCACGTTTGAATTATATTTTGTATAAAAGTCATTTATCGCGTCCAACACTGCTTGCGGTTTTTGCGCGGTGGCGGCATTATCAAAATAAACCAAGGGCTGACCGTTGATTTTTTGGGATAAAATGGGAAATTGCTGACGCAGGTTATTCATAACGCTTTTTTGATATTGTTAAAATTTTTTCTCGTACATCTTTACTATCAATATTTTTTACAAACTCCAAAAACAACCCTTCAATAAATAATCGTTTAGCCTCTGCCGGCGCTAATCCGCGCGAGGAAAGATAAAACAGCTCATCACCGGATAAGTTATGCGTCTTGGCCGCGTGACTTGCTTTCACCTCATTATTTTTTATCTCAAGTGACGGCACCATCTCGCTTCTGGCGTGACTGATTTTGGGTTCAACTCCTGATTTTGGGACTGAACCACCAGACAAACCTAAAATATATGACGACATCTCTAGGCGCGCGTCGGTCCCTGACGCTCCAGTATTTATTATAATATTTCCGGCACAGCCGCTCTTGGCATTATCGCTTACCAACCCATTAATTACAAACTCGCCTTTCGCATTCTTGCCGGTAAATTCATATTTTTCATCAAAACTAAACTGCTGTTCGCCTGTGGCAAAAAAAATAACTCTTTCACTGATACGAGAATCAGCCTTAATTTTGAAATGATTCCTGGTAATAACATTTCCGCTGCCAAAGTAGCACAAAAAAATATCAACCTGCGCGCCCTCGCCAATGGTAATGGTACGCTCGTTGGTAAAATCCTTCGCCGTGTCGGTCAACAAAAAAACGTACTGTCCTTGATGCAAGGTAATATCACCTGACTTACTTTTACTGTCTTTATCAACTACTTCGGTAATTGCTTTTTTTTTCTGGATTCCGAATCTCCTTCGCCAGCCGGCGGATTCGCCCGGAATAACAGTTTGAGTATTGGTCATTTTATAATTGGGGCTTGATTAGACATTAAAAATTAAAAAATTGTCATGGTCAGCTTTAGCCGACACTCCCTTCCATCTCCAGCTCAATCATCCGATTCATCTCAATCGCATATTCCAGCGGCAATTCTTTCACAATTGGATCTATAAAACCATTCACAATCAGGCTAGCTGCGTCCTCATTGCTTAATCCGCGCGAAGTTAAATAAAATATATCTTCAGCTGAAAGCCTGCCGGCCTTGGCCTCGTGCGCAACTGTGGCGCTTTGGTTATTTATCTTCATCAGCGGTACTGTATCGGTCCGCGACTGATCATCCAGCAAAAGCGCGTCACATTCGACATTGGTAATACAATTTTCGGCGTTGGGCAATATCTCTAATAATCCACGATAAACACTGATGCCGCCGCCGCGGCTGATGCTCTTCATAACTACTTTTGAGGAAGTATTACTCGCGGCATGAATGACTTTTGCTCCCGTATCCTGCAACTGCCCGGTGTTGGCGAAAGCAACCCCCAAGTGATCGGCGGTCGCGCCCTCACCGCGCAGAATTGAACAAGGATAAAGCATCGTAACCTGGCTGCCAAAATTTCCGCCCACCCACTCCATGTGCGCGTTGCTCTCAACCAGCGCTCTTTTTGTGTTTAGATTGTACGCGTCCTTGCTCCAGCTCTCGACTGACGAATAGCGAAAACGCGCGTTTGCTTTCACATAAATCTCCACACAGCCGGCATGCAGGGAATCAATGCCCCAACGCGGCGCCGAACAGCCTTCGATATAGTGTGCTTGCGCGCCTTCTTCTATAACCATCAGCGTATGTTCAAACTGTCCCATGCCGCGCGCGTTCATGCGAAAATAGGCTTGCAATGGCTGGTCGATTTTTACATTTTTTGGAATATAGAGAAATGTCCCGCCGCTCCAAACCGCGCCGTGCAAAGCGGCAAACTTGTGCAGACTTGGCTCAACGCATTTCATAAAATATTTTTTTACCAAATCAGGATATTTCTGCAAAGCAACATCCAGATCTTCAAATATTACCCCCTGCGCCGCGATACTTTTTTTCAGGCTGTGATAGACTACGGTTGATTCATACTGAGCGCCGACACCGGAAAGAAATTTTGTTTCTGCCTCGGGAATTCCCAATGCCTCAAAGGTGCTTTTAATATCAGCCGGCACGTCCTTCCAATCGGTTGCCTGCAGGTCGCTGGCTTTGGCATAATAGGTGATCTTATCTAAGTTCAAATTGTTCAAATTCGGCCCCCAGCTCGGCAGCGGCATTGTCTGAAATAATTCTAAACTCTTTAACCGATGCTTTAGCATCCACTCCGGCTCATTTTTGTCAGCGGAAATTTGCCGCACCAAATCCTCATCCAATCCTTGACGGGATGTTTTCATGTAGTCCGACTGGTTGGCGGTTTCCCACGCCTGGGCGGTGGTTGATTGCTTTGCCCGACCACTAACAAAGTCAGTTGGGCGCGGTTGCTTTTTATTACTAACCATTAATTTTATTTAACTCATTGATAATTTTTTCATAATTAGATTTGGCAATTTTTTTTCTCTCTAAATTAAATATTCTATTATACATCCAGTCAAACTTATCCCGTACTTTTTGCTGATTAAAATCTTCTCTTTCGGGACAAATAAACCCTTCGGCATTTGTCTCAAAAAAACTAATGCTATCGCAATCCATCAATAAATTTTGATCGTCATTGCCCCCAACTTCATGTTTTGATATAAGCATCACCACGCGGTCAATTAATTCTTTACTGGCGCTATTTTCTCTTAAAAAATCTGCTATGATTTTAGCTCCAGTATTTTGATGATAAGATAAAAATTCTTTGTCCAAAAAACCATCCGGGCTATTTTCAAGCTTTTTTACAATCTCTACTTTTCTATTAGCTCGTTCAATGTCATGAGCGTAGGCAGCAATTTGCAGCGCTTCATCAGCATCCGACTTTAGTTTCAGAATCCAATACAAAGTGCGTTCAAAATGCTCAGTAAATTTATTCTGAAAAGAATCATTAACAAATTTTTTTACCTTCTCCAAATACATTCGTAATTCTTAATTATTAATTCTTAATTAACTTCTCGTATCCCTCACGCTCCAACTCTTCCACTAACTCATGCCCTCCTGACTTCACAATTTTCCCCTCAATCATCACGTGCACATAATCAGGTTTTACGTATTCCAGAATTCGATTGTAGTGAGTAATTATGATAATTGCCCGCTCGGCATTTTTGAATCTATTTACCGCGTCTCCGACAATACGCAAAGCGTCAACATCCAGTCCTGAGTCTGTTTCATCAAGAATTGCCAAATCAGGTTCTAACAAAGACATTTGTAACATTTCAGCTTTTTTCTTTTCGCCGCCGGAAAAGCCAAGGTTCAAACTACGTTCGGCAAAATCCGGTTTTAATTTTAATTCAATAATTTCCGCGTCCATTTTTTTACGAAACTCAAACACATCTCCCGAGTACTCGGGATTGACCAAACCTCGAGATTTTGTCAAATTGTTATACGCCATGAATAAAAATCGGTCCATTCCAACGCCGGCGATTTCACGCGGATACTGAAATGCCATAAAAATTCCCAGTCCGGCTCTTTCTTCGGATTTTAAATCGTTAATATTTTTATTATTAAAAATAATCTCGCCGCCGGTTTGCGTAAACTGCGGATTGCCCATGATAACATTCGCGAGCGTGCTCTTGCCAGAACCGTTCGGACCCATAATGACATGAACCTCTCCTTTTTTAATATTTAAATCAACACCGTTTAAAATGGGTTTGTCTTTAATTCCTGCTTTTAAATTCTTTATCTGCAACATAGCTATTTATATTAAACGTCTTATTTTTTCTACCGCAACGGGCAAAATTTTCAGAACATAATCAATCTCTGCTTTTGTTGTCGGCTTGCCAAGGCTAAAACGGATTGAGGCGCGGTTATCTTTTTCAGACAGACCGCAGGCGCGCAAGACATCGGAACCGCCGCCATCTTTAGCCAAACACGCGGCCGCGGCCGAAACCGCTATGCCACGTCTATCAAGTTCCAGCAATAATGCCTCGCTATCGGCTTTTTGAAAGGTAATATTGATAATATTTGGCAGGCGTTTAGTCGGATGGCCGTTTATAACCACGTCTTTAATATTTTTCTTTATACTTTCAATAAAGTAAACTCGCAACTGTTCCATTTTTTCCAAATAACCCTTGGCTTCTTTTCTGTCAAATTCAGCGGCCAGCGCCATCCCGACAACAGCGCCTGTATTTACGGTTGCCGAACGCAATCCCATTTCATGCCCGCCGCCGTGAAGCAATGAATCAATTTTGACGCCAGCTCTGATATAAAGACAGGCGCCGCCTTTTGGTCCGTAAATTTTTTGTCCGCCGGCTGTTAGTAAATCAATATTCTGGCGATTGACATCAATAGGCATAATGCCAAAAGTTTGCGCCGCATCGGTATGAAAAAAAACACCCTGCTCGCGGCAAATCTTGCCAATCTCGCCGATTGGTTCAATGGTGCCAATTTCATTATTCACATGCATCACTGATACAAGCACGGTATCTTTTCTAATCGTATGTTTAACATCACTTGGACTTACCAAACCGTTTTTATCCACCGGCAGAAAGGTAATTTTAAATCCCTGTTTTTTTAGCCAGCTTGCCGCTTCCAAAATACACTTATGTTCAACGCTGGAAACGATAATATGCTTGCCTTTGTCTGTATTGGCAAAAGCTACGCCCTTGAGCGCGAAGTTATTGCTCTCGGTCGCTGAAGACGTAAAAATAATTTCATTTGCTCCGGCTTTAATAACGTCAGCGATTATCTTGCGGCTTTTTTCCAGATCTTTTTTGGCCTCGCGGCCAAAACCGTGAATGGAATTCGCGTTGCCGAAATTTTTGGAAAAATACGGCTGAATTTTTTTCACCACGCGCGGATCGGCTGGCGTTGCCGCGGCGTAATCTAAATAAATTTTTTTCATATTATTTCCTTATGGATTCCCGTCCCGCAGACTGCGGGACGGGAATGACAAAAAAACTATTTAACCTCTTTTAGCAAATCAGCCAAAGTCTTTTTTCTCAAAACTTTTTTTACATCTTCAATAATGTATGGCCAAACTTTTTTTATCTCACAGACCGCTGAACGCGCGCAGTTATGTTTACCGTGTTTAAGGCATTTAACCATGGTCAAATCGCCGTCGAGTATCTCAAGCACATCCAAGACAGAAATCTTACTCGGCGCTCTGAGCAACTGGTAGCCGCCGCTGCGGCCTTCTTTGCTTTCAATTAATTTAGCGGCAACTAACGGCTGAATGATTTGCACCAAATAACCGGCTGATAATTTTTTGTCCTCGGCCACGTCGGTCAGAGAGACAAAACCCTGCTGGTATTTTTTTGACAACTCTAACATCAAAATAAGCCCATAATCAGCTCTGGTTGAAACATTAAACATATAGGGTATTTAGTAACTATTAGTATTTACATTATAGTTAAAATTTGAATATTGTCAAAGAAAAAAGGGCATCTAACATTAATGCCCTTATATTTAACTCACAAAAAACTATACTTTGTGCATGACTCGCATTAACTGCTGCCACGACTCTTTGTCTTTTGGCTTCCAGACAACCCGGCCGGAATCAATAAACGGCCGAACTGTCGGATCATCCTGCCGAAACTCAAACATCGACTGCCGAATTAAACTAAACACGGGAACGACTGCCCCTGGCAGTACCAGAGATTCGCGGAAAGACCATTCTGGGGAGCGGTTGAGTAAACAAATAAGAGCGACTACTTGCGCGCCAACAGCGTAAATAAGCTCGGCCATTTTGTTAGCGGTGCTAAAATTATTGACCACGTCCTCAACAATTACAACTCGCTCTCCATATTCAATTTTATGCCTGTTCATAACAAGCGTGGACTGCTCTTGTGATTCCGTAGTTTTCAGCTTAGTTATTTTCTTTTCAAAGTAACTAAAATTCTTCTGATACACAGAGGCGAGCGTAAAAGCAAATGTTATGCCGCCCATCGGCGCTCCGCAAAAAGTATCAATACCGCTCAACAGTTCGCGAATTTTTTGCTCCAGGCTGATTGCGTAATGAGTCATGATATATGGGTAACGTTCTGCTTTGGCGAAATTGGCGTACATAAAACCAACCCATTGTTTTTCCGGCTCATATTCTCCGGCGTAGCCAACCAGCATGCCTTTACTAATGTCATCTTCTGACGGACTCTTGTACCAGCCGCCGCATGCTTTGAGAATGTCTAACGGATTCTTTCCACTGGTTTCTATTCTACTCATTTTATTTCTCCTTTTACATATTTGAATTGTTACAGAACAATAAAGAGCTATAATTACTTTTTGTTCATTTGGTTTCTAATGACTAGAGTAAACTAAAATGGTCAAAATAGCAAGCAAGTTTTGCCAAATACAAAAAAAGACGAGCAAACGTTTGCTCGCCTCCTAGCGCTCTTTATTATTTGTGTCTTTACTATCCAAACAACAACCACTCGCGCTTGAATAACAGGATCAGGCCGAGGATAACCATCAAAATGCCGCCAATCAGGTTTGACCAATGGGCATACTTAGTCGTCAGGCCGATACGCTTAAAGCTATAAAGCGCGATGCCAAAGACGATAAAGTCATCAACCATATAAAACAAAATGTAAAGCGCCATCATGGCTTGAGTTGAGAACCAGGACAAATTGTTGATCTCAATAATTTTGGTAAAGGCCTGCGGCACGCCAATGGAGCAGGCGAACTCAATGATATTGACTGACAGCGCCACGCCGATAATGCCGGCGGCGGTAATTAATGTCAGCGGCTGGGCGGCTAAATGTTTGATGCGATCAGAAATTTTCTTTTTTTGCTCAAAGCTCGTTATCTCACAGGTGCCGTCAGACGTATACCACTCATAGAGAAAATAGATGCCGCTGCCGATGGCCAAAAGCCCGATCAAGGGCGTCACGATTCTGTCTAAACCGACAAAGTCCCAGGCGGTAAACCAGACGTTTAAAATTAAATAATACATTACCGCTTCGGCAATGATAAAAAGTCCGACAAAACGCCACATCTTGCGCCGATCGCCGAGCTGCATAAGAATCAAAATAAAAGTTACCAAAACCCACATCGCGCAGGGATTAAAGCCATCAATAAAACCAAGCACTATTGAAAGAACCGGCAAGGAAAAACTGCCGACATTAATTGGCGTACCGATAATTGGCAGGTTAAAGATATACTCGCTGCCGGGCGCGACACAGCCGGTCAAATCATCACAAACACCGTCCGCCACAGACTCAACATTGCCGCTGCCGCCGGCCATAATTATCTCGCGCGCGCCCATAGTTTCTTTGCCCTGAGCGGCGGTGATGATTTGCTCAATGCGCTGGCCGGTCGTCTCCGCTGAAGCGTAGCCAACAATTACTTGATTGCCAACCACAGTAATCGGCGTCACTTTGGAAATCTTTTCAGCCTCGGTCAACTCGCTAAATAACTCAAAGTGCTCAGGATTGATAATATCATAATAGACTATTTCAAAATCTCCTCGCGTTTTTTTCAGCTCTTCCAAAAACGGCATCAATTCCAAACAGTGGACGCAATCATCGCGTTTAAAAACTTCGACCATAACTTTGGCCGGCGCGTTGTCTTCTTGAATGTCATCCGCGACTGCTTGCTCTCCCCGGACATCACCTGTTTCATTTACTACTTCAGAATTAATTTCTTCAGCAACCTCGCCTGGCTCCGCCGCTGCTTTCGCTTCATCATCTATAACGGTCAGACCGGTGTTTACCTGCGCCAATACAAAACCCACACTTCCGAACATAAGTGTGGTAAAAATAATACTTAAATATAATAATTTTTTCATAAGCGGCTATTTTCTTTCGCTGATTACTAAAGCGGGAAATTTGTCCCGTAAGTTCTTAACTAAACCAGTTACGTTTATTAATTTGGTTCTATCAATATTTTTATCTAAATTCTTCTTAAATTCTATATTCTGTATATAATACTTTTCGCCTTTTTGCAAGTATCCGGCTATTTTGAAAAAATCTGCCGGCGTGTGCGCCTCGGGAAAAACCGTGGTGCGGAACTCATGATCAATGCCGGAATTTTGTATTAAAGAAAAGGTTTTTTGGCAATTTTTTATCAAGTTATCATTGCTAATTTTTATAACCTCCGCGTAATTCTCCCAGCTGTTTTTCAGATCCATCGCAAAATAATCAACCAGTTTTTCGTCAATCAGTTTTTGAATCATCCGCGGATTAACGCCGCTCGTATCAAGTTTTACCAAGAGCCCCAAGTCTTTAATTTTTTTGATAAATTCCGGCAAGTCATGGTGAATGGTCGGTTCGCCGCCGGTGATGGAAACGCCGTCTAAAAAGTGTTTTTTTTCTTCTAAGTAATTTAATATATCCCCTTCAAGCAGACACGCTTGGCCAACCGCGCCTTCCGGCGCAACCGGAATCAGCTCCGGGTTATGACAGTAAGGACAGCGAAAAAGGCAGCCCTGTGTAAACACAATGGCTGCCACTTTATTCGGATAATCAACCAAACTTAATTTTTGTAATCCGCCGATGACCATAACTAGGCAAGTTTGAAACTTAACTATGCGCAATACTTTTTAATTTATGATAATTTGTGTTTCTTCAAAAATAACCGGCATTTCGTTAACTCTATCGCTCAGCGCCTGACTTTTTTCAACCACATACTCTTTCCGCTCGCGGTACTCGCTTTGTTTGCCCTTGTTCCATTGGTCAACCGGCCGGAAGTAGCCCATCACGCGCGACCAAACTTCTGTTTTTGTATCGCAGGTCGGACAAGCGGCTATCTCGCCGTTTAAGTAGCCGTGGGACGGACAGATGCTAAATGTCGGCGTTACCGTAAAATAAGGCAGGTGATAATTCTCGGCAACCTTGCGGACAAAATCACGCGTTGCCTGCCAGCTGTTGATGCGCTCGCCCAGAAACAAATGCAAAACCGTACCGCCGGTGTATTTTGTCTGCAGTTCATCCTGATGATCCAGCGCCTCCAGCGCGTTGTCGGTATAGCCAACCGGAAGATGTGTTGAATTCGTATAATAAGGGTCGCCTGTCTGTCCGGCAGGCAGGCCGCCGTTACCGGCTTGCTTTATACCAGGATAGCGTTTTTTGTCCTCTTTGGCCAAACGATAGGTCGCACCCTCCGCCGGCGTCGCTTCCATATTGTAGAAGTTGCCGGTTTCTTCCTGAAAATCCGCGAGTTTACGGCGCATAAAATCCAGTACTTCCAAGGCGAATTTTTTGCCTTCTGGCGTGGCAATACTGGTGTTCAAAAAATTCTCCATTGACTCGTTCATGCCGCTCAAACCAATGGTTGAAAAATGATTATGCAAAGATGGCAAATACCGCTTGGTAAAAGGCAGCAGGCCATCTTCAATATTTTTACTCACTACTTTGCGCTTAATCTCCAAAGATTCTTTGGCCAACTCCATCAAACGCTCCAAACGCCTAAAATAATCTTCTTTGGTTTTTGATAAGTAGCCAACTCGCGCCATATTTAGAGTTACCACGCCGATTGAACCGGTCATCTCGGCCGAGCCGAACAAACCGCCGCCGCGGGCGCGCAATTCGCGCAAATCAAGCTGCAGACGGCAGCACATACTGCGCACGTCTCCCGGTTTTAGCTTGGAATTTATAAAATTCTGGAAATAAGGCGTGCCATACTTAGCGGTCATCTCAAAAAGTATCTGAGCATTCTCGTTGCTCCAGTTAAAATCACGGGTAATATTATAAGTCGGGATCGGAAAAGTAAAGACGCGCCCGTTAGCATCGCCTTCGGTCATAACTTCAATAAAAATCTTGTTTATCGTATCCATTTCCGCTTGACAACTGCCATAGGTAAATTCCTGCTCAACGCCGCCAATGATCGGTTTTTTATCACGCAAGTCTTCCGGGCACACCCAATCCAAAGTAATGTTGGTAAATGGTGTCTGCGTGCCCCAGCGCGATGGAACATTTAGATTAAAAACAAATTGCTGGATAGACTGCTTCACCTGCTTGTAGCTCAAATTATCTTTTTTCACATAAGGCGCCAAATAAGTGTCAAAAGATGAGAACGCCTGCGCCCCGGCCCACTCATTTTGCAATGTGCCCAAAAAATTAACCATTTGCGCGACGGCCGTTTCCAAGTGTTTGGGCGGCAAAGATTCTACTTTTCCCGGTACGCCATTAAAGCCTTCTTCCAAAAGCGCGCGCAGACTCCAGCCGGCGCAATAACCCGAAAACATATCCAGGTCATGAATATAAAAATCCCCCTCTAGATGCGCCTGCCTAATATCCATGGAATAGACATGATGCAGCCAATAATTAGCAATCAGCTTGCCAGAGGCATTTAGAATCATTCCTCCCAGCGAGTAGCCTTGGTTAGCGTTGGCGTTGACGCGCCAGTCAGACTGCTGTAAATACTCATTAATTGTTTTTTCCACCTCAACTGCCACGCTGCCGGCGGCCCGCACGCGCATGCGCTGTTCGCGATAGACGATGTAGGCCTTGGCGGTTTTGTAATATCCCTCGCGCATCAACTCACGCTCAACTTCGTCCTGAATAATTTCAATGGTTATAATTGTCCCGGTACTGTGCGCTTGGCTTAATTTATCTACTACTCTATTAGTAATAACCCGCGCGATATTTTCATCAAATTCCAATGTTGATTCAGAAGCTTTTCTAATCGCTTTAAAAATTCTGTCTTGATTAAACTCTTGAGTGGCGCCGTTGCGCTTTATGATGTGTATGGGGATCATAAAATTTATCTTATTAAATAAAAATGATGAGCCTCAAGAGCTTCTTTGTTTATATTTTTTTTAAAAAAAGAGAAACTACACTCGGTTCGGACAATTGATTTTTTTACAGATTAATTTATCGCCGCTTACACCCTTGATTTTTCTGATCTCGCGACAGCCTTTGCATTTTATCTCTATTTCAGAATCTATCAAAAGACCCTTAAAGAGCAGTTTTCCGCAAAGACAGCGATATTCTTGATTTAGAAAATTTTCCATATGTAGTGGTACAATACCATATTAGGGTACAATATAATGTAGCATAAAAAATTATTATCTTCAAACCTTAAGCTTGTTGAAAACTGATTTTTGACGCTAAAACTCGCTTAGTAAAAATTTTTATTTTGGATATATAAAACAGCTGTAGTATAATATATAAGTAATCTAACTGTCAAAAATATGCCAAAAATTCTGCTATTAATTTTCATATCACTAGTTTTGTCCGGCTGTTTAAAAGGTATTGAAAACACCGCCGGCGCCCTAACCGGCATTAACGCGGTTGAACAAAAGCTTCAAGCTGACGCCGATATCGCCCTCATTCAGGCGCGGCAAGTATACCGCCAGGCGGTGCTTGACGGCGTTGATCTCTCCAGTGGTCCTTGCCTGTCAAACAATCTCATTCCCGGCTGGGTGCTAGATATCGCTCACAATCCCAGACAAGCTATAGATAATAACCCCGCCAATCAATGTCCCGCCTACCGTGATGGCGCCGCTAATCACTTTATAGAAATGGACGTCTATGGTACAGTTATAAAAAGCAAATAAATAAAACCGCCCCGCAGACTGCGGGGCGGTTTTTCTTTTTTATAAAAAATTTAATACTTTACTCTGAAATACGCCTCGACATAATCAGCAATCTTCGGCGGCTCCCCGCCAAAATTAACAAACCGCTGCTCCGGCAATGTCAGCGCGCGAAAACGCGACAGTGCTTGTGATGCTTTGACCAGCGGCAAACGCTTAACCTGCGACTTGTGCTTGGCAATTGATTTGTTCTTTATGCCAAGCAACTTATTGTCAAAACCAAAAACGATGTTAATGCTATTGAGCAAGTGCTGCGACCAAAGGCCTTCGTAGTGCCAGAGCTCTGTGTTTTTAATTTTTTTGCGATCCAAGTAATCAAGCACCAGTTCGGTACTCAAAAAATGCGTTGGATGCTCGTCGTGAGGATGGGGAAGAAAAACAATTTCCGGCTTGATGCGCTGCCAAATTGAATGAAATTTCTCCAAGTCCTGCGACCAGTATTTTTTGTTGGCATCATAAAATTTAAAATTGCCAAATCTGGCTAAATGCCCCAAGACCTTGCTCTCCGCGACAGTTTCTTTCTCGCGGCATTTGATCTTTTGTTGGCGGGTCAGCTTACTTATGGCCGCGTGATGTCCGGCGGTCATTACCAGAACATTCACGATATTATCTTCGCTCAGAGCGCTAATGGTCGCGCCGCAGCTAACGGCCGAGTCGTCATGATGCGGGCTAATTACCAGAATTTTTTTATGGCGCGGATAAATATTTTTGTTGTAGATAAAAATATCGCTCCAGCCATTTTCAGAGCTGTAATTTTTGTGAAGCAAACTAGCCGCCTCTTTATCGATAATAATCGTCACATCCGGATGATTTTGCAGAAACGAAGCCGGCGTACGGCTGGTAATCGGCCCCTCCACCAGAGCGCGAATCGCGTGCGCCTTGCTTTTGCCGCTGGCTATAAGCAGAATTTTTTTTGCCCTCATGATTGTCGCAATACCCATAGTAATTGCCTGGCGCGGAACTTCTTTTTTGTTTTTAAAAAAACGCGCGTTATCTGAAATGGTTTTTGCCGACAGATCAACCAAGCGCGTTGCTGAATTCGCCTGGCTGCCCGGTTCGTTAAAACCAATATGACCGTTCGCACCGATACCGAGGAGCTGAATATCAATCGGATTATTCGCGATTAATTTTTCATAATATTTACAATATGAACTGATGTCTTGCGCTTCACCGTCAGGAATATTAATATTTTTTTCCTTAATATTAAGCTGGCTGAATAAATTTTTTTTCATAAAAGTCGCGTAGCTTTGCGCGTGATTTTTTTTCAAACCGTAGTATTCATCCAGATTAAAAGTCAGAGCTTGTGAAAAATCATAGCCATATTCACGATACTGCTTGATGATTTCTAAATACATTCCAATCGGCGTCGAACCGGTCGCAAACCCGAAGACACTATCAGGCTTAAGCGCCAGCTGATTTAAAAAAATGACTGCCGCCTTTTTGGAAATTTCTTCATAATTATTTGTGGCCACAATATGCATAAATTTTTTTTATAAAATTAAAAGCGAGGAAGACCCTCCTCGCAGTCCTTATCTACATTTTAGATTAAAAAAATTGTTTTTACAATAATTGCCGACTAAAAAAAATATAAGGCTATTAACCTTATATGATAATAAAACTTTTTTAAGCTTATAGCTTGCCCAAGTCCAAGTAATCATTGATTTTGATTTCTCGCGCAAATTCAGGCATATGACTGATTAAAATAATCGCTCCGGCGTACTCATTAAGCGCTTTGATAATAACCGGTATGTGACGAAAGTTTATATGATTAGTCGGTTCATCAAGCACTAATAATCCGGGCCGCATCAAAACCAATCTGGCGAATGACAACAGGCCCTTTTGCCCCTCGGAAAGATATGACACTTTATGTCCTAGTATATCTCCGGTAAGCAAAAATCCGGCAGCGACCGCGCGCATTTCTTGAACATCAATGCCGCTGGCCAAAACGCTCTGGAGCGAATCAAAAACGGTTTGTTCATAATCAAGGGTGGCAAAATCTTGGCTGTAATAACCAACCACAACGCCGTCCATTATTTTCGCGCCGGCTGAGGCGCCGCTTACTAGCGTACGCAACAAGGTGCTCTTGCCAACTCCATTTTGCCCCGAGATCAACAAACGAGATCTTTTGGTTAAAACCTTATCAATGGTCTTCATAACTGGCTTGTGATTCTCAATGACTTTCACCTCGCTAAGCGTGACAATATCGCCAGATATATCCTGAGCGGGAATGGTAAAACCTCGAATTGTCTTATCCTCACGCCTAACCTCAACTTTGTTTTCCTCAAGCTCAGAAGTTTGTTCTTTCATTTTTTTAGCGAGCTTTCTCATTTTACCGCCTTTGTGAGCAAAAAAATTAACTTTTTCTTTGCGATCTTTAATTAATTTTTCCAATTGCGCGTTTTTCTTACGCTCTCTTTCAATTCTATTTTCTATTTCTTCAACTACCGAATAATAATCTCCCACGTAAGACTCAATTTTTCTGGTAAACACATCCAGATACAAAACACCCTCGGTAAAACAATTTAAAAAATCAGCGTCATGAGAAATAACAATTACCGTTTTTTCATACATGACTAAAAACTCTATTAAATGATTAATGCCTGCTTCATCTAAATTATTCGTAGGTTCATCAAGCAGTAAAATATCAGGTTTTTGAATCAAGGCTTGCGCCAAAAGCAAACGCGCTTGTTGGCCGCCGGAAAGTTCTCCCACAATTCTTTCGGTTGGCACTGTTAAATTTACAACTCCCATTGCCTTGGCTATTTCACCTTTCAAATTTGACGGCTCTACCTCAAAGGACGAGGCAAAGTACTCCTCAACCGTTTTGGACAAATCAGACCGGTCAACCACTTGTTGCGCGGTGGCAATGCTTGCCCCGTTAGTGATAGACACTCTGCCTGATTTAACTTTTTTTTCACCTTTAATCAATTCAAATAAAGTACTCTTGCCCGCTCCGTTTTGTCCCATTAATGTTAATTTTGCTCCGGTACGCACGCTAAAACTGACCTCATCCAAAAGAGGCTTTCGGTCCAAATACTCAAAAACCACATCTTCAAATCTAAGGATTACTTCATTGGCCATGGTGATAAAAAACAACTCAAGCTAAGTGAGTTGTAAATAATTAATTTATTACTAAATAATAATACACTTAATACGCGTAAATGTCAAAAGTTGTTTATAATGATTGACTAAAAAATTGCTTTGAATTAAAATAATTAATAAGACATTCGCACCTTAAATAAAAGCAGAAAGGACAAAAAAATGATAATGACCGCAGAAGAGGCGTTCGTAGACACAAATTTTGACGTGCAATGCCCGCATTGTCAGATGTGGATGGGTCAAACTACAATACACGGCGAACAAAAAATCTGTGAAAATCCAGACTGCAAAAAACCGTTCAAACTTCCCAAAGGTTATGTGTACTTTGAGAAAGACTATGTGCACGCCAGTGTAGAAAAAATTGTTTAAGTTTAATTCGAAAAGTTCTGAACATCATTATAAAAGCGAGTTATTATCACTCGCTTTTTTTTAATAAATGCTGAAACTTCGTTCGCAGCTTCGCAATTTTTGGTGAAATTACAGCCTGACAATACGGCTGGTCAGAATGGTTTTCATAGTACTCGCGGTGATAGTCTTCCGCCGGATAAAAAATCTCAAGCGGTTCAAGCGCTGTCGTTATCTTGGCAGAAAAAACTTTTTCTGCCGCTAATTTTTTTATAAAATCTTCAGCCTGCCCGCGCTCTTCTTCGTTTTTATAAAAAATAACCGATCGATACTGTGTGCCTATGTCATTACCCTGGCGATTTAATGCGGTCGGATCGTGGGTGGCAAAAAATACGTTTAGTATGTCTGCGAATTTTATCAAGATCGGATTGTACTCAATTTCTATCGCTTCGGCATGTCCGGTTTTACCGCCGCAGACTTGTTCATAAGTAGGATTTGCTACGCTGCCGCCGGCGTACCCGGGACGGACAGAGATAACTCCGCGCAACCGCGAAAAAACTGCTTCTGTGCACCAGAAGCAGCCATTGCCGAAGACGATTTTTTTTGCGTCAGAAATATTATCCATTGATTAATTCAATATTACGATATAAAAATTAAGAACCGTCGCGTAACCAACCCAGATGAGATATGGAACTAATAGATATGCCGCTAACCTACTTTGTTTATAAAAATTAAGCATCAAAAATAAAATTAACGACCACAGAGTCAAAATCACGATAAAGGCGAGCATGACCTCCTTGGCGCCAAAAAAAACAGCTGACCAGCCAGCCATTACCAACAAATGCGCCAGAAAAAATTCCATGGAAAAACGAATCTCCTTTTCCTGCCAGCCTTTTAGCCAAATCAAATAAAACGAATAAGCCATCAAAAAATACAGCGCGCCCCAAACATAACCAAACACCCAGTTGGGCGGCGTCAGACTTGGTTTGTTAAGTTCGGCGTACCAGATTGAAATAGCCGGAGCGGTGTAAATTGAGCCCAAAAAACCGGCGCCAAAACATAGAACCAGCGACCAAAAAAGCTTTACAAAATCCAACTCTTTAAAAAAATGCGATTTAAACATATTTTTGTTAAATTAAATTTATTACTGTTTTTATTATACCACAAAAAAGACTTTCGACAAAATTTAAAACAAAAAAACCGCCCCGAGTACTCGGGACGGTCTTTTTAGTTTGACTGACTTATTGAAATGCAAGGTTGCCAATTTTTGGAGTTGTTTTACCCCGCCATTGCTGGACAAATTTCTTTTTTTGTTTTAGGCGCCTGCCCGCCTCTGGCGGGAATGCCCAAAAAAAGGAATATTTCAGAGTTTTGAAATAAGCCGTTATCAAATGAGCAAAAAAACTCCCTACTTCCTTTTTACATCTGCTTTAATCATTTTTACTATTTCCGGAAATTCAGATATTTTAAAGTGTCCATTTTTACTTTCATAGACTATAAAATTTGCATTTTTTAGCTTCCTCTTAAATTTTTCAGAGTGCGCGACAGGAACAACATCATCATCTTTAGAAAACATTAAATATAAATTTTTGGAATTTTTCTCAAGCAAAAACAAATTAGATTTTAACTTAAATCCGCCGACTAAATCTTCTTCGGACAAAGTATTGTCATAAGGCGGGCAAATTAAATAAGTTGAAAGTATTTTTTTGGGAAATTTATTTTCAGACAAATATTTTGCGAGAAAAATCCCCCCTAAAGATGAGCCAATTAAAATGATATTGTTCCGCAATTGAGGAAAAAAATTTTCAAAATGAATTTTCCATTCTTTATACTTAGCATTGTCTTGCAAAGGCATACGAGGTTTTATAATCTCAAAATTCTTTCCAAGATTTCTCTTTAAAAACTCATCAGTCCAACTAATTTTTTTCTCAATTGATACTTCTCTTGTTTTTAAAAAATGCAAATAATCTTTCTTGCTTTTGAAAGTCATTCCGCCATGAATAATAAATATTTGAATTTTCTTTTTCATAGAGATAATATCAAGTACCAAGCCTCATACACGCTGTTGTACGATGTAATTTTAAAATTATTATTTTTGACAAACAAAAAATACTGGAGGGTGATTATAGACATTATCTTGGTCATGAATGTCGATGTTAGATATCTCATTTTCTCGTTTGGCAAAAATAATATTAAAACCAGCTTGTTTTATCTGCTTAATGACTGTTGCTTTGTTGGCAATATGCATAAATTGTGTTTGTTTCAGGGCTACCCCAT
Organism: bacterium; assembly: GCA_030698385.1. GTDB lineage: Bacteria > Patescibacteriota > Patescibacteriia > Patescibacteriales > XYC2-FULL-47-12 > JAUYLZ01. Next base: position 43,613 of record JAUYLZ010000008.1, read on the forward strand.
CTATGTGGCGAGTAAAAATATAATCGCCAAAATCAACTTCTTTTATTTTTATTCCCAAAGGTTTTAGGATATAAAATTTTAGAAAATTTTTAAACCAGAAAAAACTAAAATCTCTCTTAACTCTGACATGAGCGGCTAGAATAAAATAACCACCGGGCTTTATAACGCGGTAAATTTCATCAATAGCTTTTTGTCTTTTTTGCTTGCTGGGAATTTGCCCAAATCCATTTGTAGAAAAAATTGCGTTATCAAATGAGTTGTCGGAATATTTTAATTTTGTTGCGTCACCGATTGCATAACTTATTGCCAGATTTTTTTCTTGAACAATTTTTTTGGCATTTGCGATCATTTCCGGGACTAAGTCGATTCCTAAAACTTTATATCCCAAATTATAAGTAGGAATAGTTGTTCTACCAGTGCCGCACCCAATATCTAACAAAGTTGATTTTGGCTTAAAAAATTTGGCAATCAGGATTTTTTCGCTATTCCATAAACCTCTATCAGCTTTTTTAAGATAATTTTTTTGAGTTACATCAGAGCCAAATTCTTTGATTATATTTTTTTGTAAATCTTCAACTGTCATAGCTGGTTTTAATTATTAAAATTATTTCGTACAACTAGCGATTAACCCCGCCTACTACGGACGTGGATTAATACCGATAAACGGGCTTGCCGCGCCCCAATACTGCGGCGTCTTGCCGTCCCATTTTTCAATCCAGCGAAGTTCCACCACTTGCGCGTTGGCGCGCAAGGCTTCCGCCTCGATCTGGATTGCCTGCGCCTTGCCCCGCGCTTCCTCAATTTTTTGGTCAGCTTCAATTCTGATGCGTTCTAAATCTCTGTCTGCTTTTAACTTCAGCTGTTCAGCGGTAACTTTGGCCTCAATTGCTTCATTAAACGCGGCCGAAAAATTAAAATCAATAATATTAAACTCATCAACAAATAAATTTCGTTCTAATAATCTCTCTGTTAAATTTAACTTGATCTGATCCTTTACTTCTTCACGCTTGGTGATTAATTCCTCGGCCGTGAACTTCGCTGTTACCGCCTTGACCGCCTCCTGAATGGACGGAGAAATTATGCGCGCATTGTAGTTTGTGCCGACCTCCTGCCAGACTTTGTTCACTGAACTCGGATCCAGGTGATAATTCAGCGCAATTCTTGAGGTCACGATCTGCAAATCCTTTGACGACGCGCTAGCCGCCACTTCGTCTTTTTGAATTTTCACGTCCATTTTTACTACGCTTTGCACAAAAGGTATTTTGAAATACAATCCCTCGTCAAAAACCTTGTCCTGCACGGCGCCAAACTGCAAAAGCACGCCGCGCTCGCCGGCGCCGACTGTACCAACCGCGTTGACCGCAAGTACCAACAAAACCAGCCCTGCCGCGACGTACGCGCCAAACTTAGCGCCTTTTTTAACATTTGCCTTGACCTCCTTTTTTATCTCCTCAAATTTTTGATCGATTATTTCCATACATTTTTTATTATTAAATTATTTTTTTTTTAAACTAACCGCCATTCTGCCACTTCAGAACAAAATCAACCGGATGAATCAACATAATAATATTCAGAGTCAAATTATCCCGAATCCAATAACCGACAAAAAGCTCGAGGGCTATCACCAGCGCCACGCTTACCCAAACCTGCTCGCGGTGCGCCAGATAAAAACCAAACATCATATATAATATATCACTCATTGAATTCAAAACGCTGTCACCGAAATAATCCAGCGATATTGTTACCTCGCGATAGCGATTGATGATGATGCTTGAATTTTCAAAAACCTCCCAAGCCGCCTCAATTAATACGGCAATTACCAAACGCCAGCCCGGCGTCAGCCAGGAAAAGTACCGCGGAAATTTTTTTGCCAAAAGCCATAGCAACAAGTAAAATAAAAAACCGTGAATGACGTGTGATATGGAATACCAGTCTGAGATATGCTGGGAGTTTTCAGAACTAAAAACAACTCCGTGCCAAAATTTAATATCACCACACTCACAAATTAAAACTCTGCCCATCATGAGCTCCAGCAACGCGGCCGTAGCTATAAAAATAATAATTGGCAAACCATATACCCACCAAGGCTGTTTTTTTTGAAAAAAATCTTTCATAAATTAATTAATTTAATATTGTCTTTATTGTACGTTGAAATCGACAAATTTGCAAAAAAAAATCAAAGTAGTATGCTATTAAATAATGCTATTTGGGAGGTGCGAATATGAAAAAATTGCGTCGCTCTTTTACTTTGACTCATAGTGAACGAAGAGAAATAATTTTAGTTTTTCATAGTACCGGCCAGTTTATAACCGCGCAGCGGCAAGAAATTGCCGACCACGTCTGGATAGAGATGGAAAAACTAAATAACGCCTTGGAGTCATACGGGCTTTCGTTCGCCGATCTTGGCGCCGGCTTTGGCAAAAGCATTGATGAAATCAAATTAGAATTAAGCAATTGCTTTGCCTATGAATGGATAATGAAGTACGGTAATGTTTATCGTACCTACCACTGGGAAACAGTTCATGAAATGCCCGAAGAGGTACGGTTACATGCCTAAACTTCCCCATAAACATTCACGGAAAAGCGACAAACTTTTCCGTTTTTTTTTACAAACTATTAATTGAGATGGCTATGATATCGTGCCGGCGACTCATACTGATGATACAGTAAACACCACACTGAGAAAAAACAAGTATCTTTTAAAAAATAGAGAAATTGACAAAGCAAGAAAAAAAGATATAAATGAAAATAGGAAGATAAAGCAAGCCCTGAACACAGGCGTAAATTTTTTTGTAAAAAATAATTAAATGGAATTAACCAGACAGCAACAATATAAAAAAATGTTCCCCGATCAGCCAGTGTGGCGCTGGGAGCAAATTGAACGCGCTTTTTTTAACCCGCAAATAACCAACTGGCTTGATATCACCACTATTTCAGCTGACCTGCGCGCCAGCTTAACGCAAAATCTGCCTTGGCTGACAGTTACGCCGGACAAACTCTTTACCAGCCGTGATCAACAGACTTACAAAGCCTTACTGGCTCTAATAGATGGCGAAAAAATTGAAACGGTGCTGATGAAAAACAAACGCGGCCAGTGGAGTGTTTGCGTGTCGTCACAAGTCGGCTGCGCCATGAACTGCAGTTTTTGCGCCACCGGACGCATGGGCCTGCGGCGAAACCTGACTAGCGATGAAATAGCGGACCAGCTGCGCTATTGGTTCTACTTCCTGCGGGATAAAAAAATTACCGAGCGCGTCAGCAATATCGTCATGATGGGCATGGGCGAGCCGCTGGCGAACTATGATAATGTGGTAACAGCGCTATGGCAGTGGCTTCACCACACCGATATTGGCGCCAACCACATCACGGTTTCAACCGTTGGTCTCATGCCTTTTTTAAAAAAAATTCTGGAAGATAAAGACTGGCCGCCGGTGCGTCTGGCCATATCACTGCATAGCGCCAATGAAACCTTGCGCAAAAAAATCGTTCCCTCCACCGGCGCCAACTTTTTGGCAGAACTTGCCGCGTGGGTAAAAGAGTATTTAAAAATAAAAGGCAGTAATAAACGCCACATCACTTTTGAATACATTCTCCTGCGCGGCGTCAATGACAGCGCGCGCGACGCCAAAACACTCGCCGACTTTGTCATGAAAACCGGCCGTATCAAGGTAAACCTCATTCCTTTCAACGATATTAATGACGCGCGTCTAGAGCGCAGTCCAGGAGCTGATGAATTTGCCAAAATTTTAACCAGCTGCGGCGTGACAACTACCGTACGCCAAAGCGCCGGCGCCGACATTATGGCCGCCTGCGGACAGCTCGCCGGAGACGATCGTAATTAAAAAATCCTGACTTGTACCTTCGCCAAAATCTAAAAAATAATTTAGCTAAAGTATAATAAAAATTGTCTAAAAAAATTAAATTTGTCATACTAAGGGTAATAATCATGCCCTTATGTACCATATTCGCACAACTAAAACTTCCTCTAAAGCGACGGCTGTCCAAGTGGTCAGATACGAAGACCGCAAGCTGATCGTAGCGGCGCACGTCGGCAGCGCCCATAATGCGGAGGAATTAAACGCTCTGAAAAAGTCAGCCTCTGTCTGGATTGAAAAAGCCTCTAAACAAGCATCTCTGTTCCCGGTTAGCCAGTTAAGCGCTAATTTCATCCAGCTCGACAAATGCCGATACCTGGGCGTGCGTTATGGATTTATCCACGAAGTTCTGATGCGGATCGCCGGACATTTTGATTTCTGCTCTTTGACGGATAAAGCCATGTTTATCGATCTGATCATCATCCGCATTATCGAACCGGCGTCCAAGCTCTATTCCCTGGAACTGCTCAATGAATTTTTCAATATCAAATATCTACGTAAGGATTTCTACCGCTACCTGCCAGAATTCGCTTTGTTAAAAGACAAAACAGAAAACAAAATTTTAGCTCTGGCTAAAAATGAATTTAATTTCGATTTCTCTCTTGTTTTTTACGATGTGACCACGCTCTATTTCGAAACTTTCCAGTCAGACGAGTTGCGGAAGCCGGGATTCTCGAAAGACAACAAATCGCAGTAGCCGCAGATCCTGATCGGCTTGATCGTAGACGCCCAAGGGTTTCCGGTCGCCTACGAGATGTTTCAAGGCAATGAATTCGAAGGCAAGACGTTCATCCCGATTATTTCCGCTTTTAAAAGAAAGCATGATATCAAAGAGCTGACGGTAGTGGCTGATGCCGCCATGCTGAGCATGGACAATGTCAAAGCGCTTAAGGCTAACGGATTGTCATATATCGTCGGAGCGCGCCTCGGCAATCTGCCGGGTAAGCTGAGCAAGGAGATTGATCTGAAGCTGGAACGGAAAAACAAAGCCAATATCAGAGTAGAAACAGAACACGGAATGTTGGTCTGCGATTGGAGCGAAAAACGCTACCGCAAGGACAAGTCTGATATGGACAAGCAGATCAAGAAGGCGGAAATGCTCTTAAAAAATCCCGGACGGACCAAGCGGGCTAAATTCGTCAAAGGCAAAAACAAGACCGAACTGGAAATGAATGACGAGCTGATCGAGAAAACCAAACTGCTTCTGGGAATCAAGGGGTATTACACTAATCTGCCGGAAGAGATCGATAATGAAACTATCGTCAGGCAATATCATAACCTGTGGCACGTAGAGCTGGCATTCAGGATAGCTAAAAGCGATTTGGAAATCAGGCCGATTTATCATTTTAAACGAGAGACGATCGAGGTCCATATTCTGATCTGCTTTATGGCTCTGGCCATCTGCAAATACATGGAAATCAAAACCGGCATTTCAACCAGACAGATTATCAAGATTTTAAAGAGCGTTACCGACGCCAGGATTAAAAATATGCTTACTGGAGAGGAAATTACAATGCGGTCGGAATTATCTGCTGAAATTAAAACAATTTTATCAAGACTTGGGCTGTCATACTAAAAGGGACAAGTCGGGAAAAATCGCCCCCTAACTAGGGGCGACTTTTTATTGAATCCTAATAATCCTGTACTCAACCTCTCGGTCTTTTAACTTTATCTTAATAACATCGCCCGCTTGTTTATCCAAAAGCGCCTCGCCCAAGGGGGAGCTGTCAGAAATAATATTTTTGTCAGGATTCGTTTCGCCCGAACCAAGAATCTGATATTTTTTTTGTTTCCCCGCCGAAGTTTCAACGGAGGAGGGCTTGCCACCCATTTCAACCGTTACAGTATGCCCAATTTGTACAGTCAAATTACTTTTTGGCTCTTCAATTATAACAGCGTGATTCAACAAGTACGCAAGTTTTGTCATGCGATTATTAAGCCCGCGCAATCTGCCTTTGGCGATTTGGTAGGCCGCGTTTTCGGAAAAGTCACCCATTTCAGCCAAACGTTTGACCTCATTAGCCAGCTGCGGGCGTTCCTTTTTTAGATGCTCCAAAGACCTGGCCAGATTATCAAACTTTTTCTGGGTGATACGCAGATCAATATTTTCTTCTTTTTTATCATAACGACGGGTGGGGACTCTCATAAAAGTATACTTAGTACGTATCAATCATACAGCATATTCAAATATCTGAGAAGCAAGTGATAAATAATTATCAAATATCGCAATTTTTTGCTATACTATAATAAATGTATTGTTTACTTATTTAATTCATAATCATATGGACTTTTCAAACTTTAAAATTTCTCATTTTCTCAAAATTGCCGGCGTGGCGCTGGTAACTATTATTGTGGTTGCCATTGCCTTTCGCCTGCTGGGATCATCATTTACCTCAATTATAAAACAAACTAAACTAGGTAATGTCTCCTCCGGCGGCATGTTCGCTTACGACCTGGATAAAGGGTACGCGGAAAACATGGCCGATGGCGCAGATAGTGGCGCCGCCTTGTCAGCTAGAAACGTAATCGCGGAACCAGCTTTTATGCCGCCGCGTGAGGATGAAATCATCAGCGGTGATGACGCGGAAGAATTTGAAGTAACTGAGTATAATGCCTACATTGAAACCAGGCACCTGGATACAACTTGCGCGGCGATCACAGACCTCAAAACACGCGCGGATGTTATCTTTGAAAACGCCAACGAGTATGACCAAGGCTGCGGTTACAACTTCAAGGTCAAACGTGAAAGTGTTGCTGAGGTTTTAACATTAATAAAAAACCTAGATCCGAAGGATTTATCCGAAAATACCTTTACGATAAAAAAACAAATCGAAGACTTCACCTCAGAAACCGAAATTCTGCAAAAAAAACTTGACTCAATTAACGAAACTCTGGAAAATGCTATCTCCGCCTACGATGATATCACTGAGCTCGCCACCCAAACGCGGGACGCGGAAAGCCTCGCCAAAATAATTGACAGCAAAATCGGCATTATCGAACGGCTGACTCAGTCGAGAATTAATACCGGCGCGCAACTGGAGCGGCTTGAGCGCGCCAAGGCCGAAGCGCTGGACAGGCTAGCCTACACCTACTTTCATGTCAATATCAGTGAAAATAAATTCATTGATGGCGAACAGCTAAAAGACTCATGGAAAATGGCGGTGAAACAATTCGTCCGCGATGTAAATGATATCGCCCAAGACCTCTCTATCAATCTGGCAACACTCCTGCTTTTGATTCTGCAGTATGTAATCTACCTGGGTATTATTCTAGTCATTGCCAAATACGGCTGGCGGCTGGCTAAGTACTTTTGGCAAAAATGACGAGGTAAAAAAACACAATAAATAAATCAGGCGAAAAATAAAACCGGTTGAAACACAGCCGGTTTTATTTATTATATTCAGGAATCTTATTAGCTACTTGCAAATGATTTGCAACTATGCTAAACTGTGAATATATGGAAAATCTTATTCAAACACTAAAAAAACAAAAGATAAAACTAACCAAACCGCGCGAACATGTACTGGGCGTATTATCGCGGACACACCACCCTATTTCGGCGCAAGCCATATTTCAAGAAATTAAAAAAATTGATCTGGCTTCAGTCTATCGCACGCTTAGCTTGCTGGAAAAACTGTCACTTGTGCATATTGAGGTCATTAACCAAGAAAAACTCTACTGTCTGGAAACGCGGCCGCACCACCACATTATCTGCCAAAACTGCGGCTATACCAAAAGTTTTGACTGCGAGCATCTGTTTAATAAGGTAAAAAACTTTACCAACATCAAACACCAATTAACCTTAACCGGCCTCTGTGAAAAATGCGGCGTTTCGTCTCCGCCCAAATAATTAGCCGGCTATTTTTGCCTTAAATCACTAGTAATATTTTAAAATAAAAAAATGAATAAAAAAGTCATCATGATAACTATCGGACTGCTGGCGCTGGCGGCTGGCGGCTACGGTCTTAAAACCGGTCTGTTTTCACCTCAGCCGCTCATTCAGACTGACCAAAATTTACGGGACAACAATGTCAAAATTGTCACCAGTTTTTATCCCTTAGCTGATTTTTCCAAAAATGTCGGGGGTAATCTGGTTACAGTCACAAACATCACGCCAGCCGGCGCCGAACCGCACGACTACGAGCCCACGCCTCAGGATATTGTCAAGGCATACGACGCCCAATTGTTTGTATTTAACGGCAACGGCGTGGATACCTGGGCGGAAAAAATCCAAAATGACTTGGAAAAAAAAGGCGTAACGGCGCTCAAAATGTCTGATCATATCAACTCCCTAAAAAATGATGCCGACAACAAAGAAAACCCGGGGTATGATCCCCATTTCTGGCTTAACCCGGCGAACGCGGCCAAAGAAGCGGAGGTAATCGCCGCCGCTTTAACTACGATTGATCCCGCGCACGCGGCAGAGTATCAACAAAACAGTGACGACTATCAAGCCAAACTGGCCGGTCTGGACCAGGCGTACCAAAACGGCCTGGCTGACTGCTCGTACAATGAAATTGTCACCTCGCATAACGCTTTTAATTATTTAGCCAACCGATACGGCTTACGGACATTCCACATTTTGGGGCTTTCGCCGGATGAAGAACCCAGCCCGCAAGTTATCGCCGCGGTTGCCGACATCGCCCGGCAAAAAAACATCAAATATATTTTTTTTGAAAGTCTGGTCAGTCCCAAACTCTCCCAAACCATCGCGAATGAAATCGGCGCCCAGACCATGGAACTTAATCCAATTGAAGGCCTCACCGACGCAGAAATTGCCCAAGGCGAAGACTACATCGGTAAAATGGAGGCAAACTTAACTAATTTAAGAATCGCCCTGCAATGCCGATAAAACAGCCTATCATTGAAGTAAAAAATCTTAATTTTGCCTACAACGGCAATGTTATTTTAGAACAGGTGAGCTTTCGCGTTGAACCGGGAGATTATGTTGGTATCGTTGGGCCAAACGGCGGCGGCAAAACCACCTTGCTGAAAATTTTGGCCGGCCTGCTGCAGCCGCAAAGCGGCAGCGTCATCATCAACGGCGCTCCTCTTCGTGACGGTAAAACAAAATTAAAAGTAGGATATGTCCCGCAGAGAGTGGCGCAGGATAACTCTTCATTTCCGGCAACGGTCTATGAAGTAGTGGAAAGCGGTCTGACACCAGCTCTGGGTCTGTTTGGCCGTTTTAGTCAAAGTGATCGGCAGGCGATAGAACGGGCTTTAAAAATCGCGGGGATTGGGGATTTGCGAGACAAACTCATGAGCACCTTGTCCGGCGGCCAGCGCCAACGAGCCTATGTTGCCCGCGCGCTGGCGGCGGAACCGGCTATTTTGCTTTTAGACGAACCCTTTGTGGGAGTAGACTTGTACGCGCAACGGGATTTTTTCGCCTTTCTGAAAACACTGAACAAAAAACAGCGCCTGACCATCCTGCTTGTTTCCCATGATGTGGACATGATTGCCACCGAGGTAAAATCAGTAATCTGTCTCAACCATGGTTTGCTGTGCTTCGGCCGTCCCAAAATTTTGCGCGCGGACGGCGTAATGAACAGTTTGTACGGCAAAAAAATAACACACCTTCACCACATACATTAATACTATGCTTGAAATTTTTCACTACAACTTTATGGTGCGAGCGTTTGTCGCCGGCATTATTATCGCCGTGCTGGCTCCGGTCATCGGCATTTTTTTGGTAGTCAGGCGATACTCGCTCCTGGCCGACACCCTCTCGCACGTTTCACTGGTCGGCGTGGCCGCGGGAATATTTTTTAATATTAATCCCGTGCTGGGCGCCTTGGTCGTTTCCAGCCTGGCGGTTTTTGGCATGGAGAAACTGCGCGCGAAAAAAAAACTGTTCGGCGAATCCGTTCTGGCGCTGTTCCTCTCCGGCAGTCTGGCCATTGCTCTGATAATTTTAGGCCTTTCCCATGGCCTCAACGTCAATATTTTCAGCTACCTATTCGGCAGTATCACCACGGTGAACAGCGGCGATCTCTGGCTGATCAGCGGATTCGGATTAGTGGTGCTGGCCGTAACCAGCCTGCTGTTTAAAAAATTTTTTCTGGTTTCCTACGATGAGGAGCTGGCCCAAGCCAACGGTCTGCCGGTTAGCGCGTTAAACATCACCATGATGCTGCTCGCGGCCGTCACGATTTCTTTGAGCATGCAGGTGGTGGGGATTTTGCTGATTGGCGCGCTCATGGTTATTCCGGTGCTAACCGCCGCCCAGCTGAGCGGCAGTTTTTCTCAAACATTGCGGTTGGCCATTATTTTTTCTCTGTTGGCAGTCATCGCCGGATTATTTTTGGCTTTTTATCTAAACCTGCCCAGCGGCGGGGCGATTGTCGCTGTGGCCTTACTGCTGTTTGGCGCGAGTTTGCTAAAAAATAAAAGATATTAAAGTCGTCAGCATATAAGTTCTATTAGCTAAACAAATCTGGCAAAAGCAACCCCAATCTGCTCAATAAAAAAAACGACTCGCTCAAGAGTCATTTTTTATTTAGTCCTAAAACAAAATCCTATCCGAAAGTAAAGGTAAATGCCCGCAGGCCGGGGCCAACCGCTTCAATTTCTAAAACATGCTCGCCATAAACAGCGTCTTCTACCAGTCTGTACAAATCCTCTTCAACTACCGTTACCGTGCCGTCGCTAGCTACACTGCTCCCTCGCGCCGCGCCCAAACTCTGTCCGTCACGAGTTATTTTTAACTGAACCTTGGTCTCGGAACCAGCCACAAAAAATACTTTTTGCCCGCGATAACGCAAAGTAATTTTCGCTCCCGCGGCCTGGCTCTCGGAATATTCTGGAGTAATATTCCAGTGACCAGTCAGATAAAATTCGTCTAGCTGCGGCTGTCCGTCTTCAGATAAATTTATTGCTCCGCTCTGATTAATCTTGGAATTGCCAAGGTGTTCATTGCGCTTGGAGCCAAAATATATCTCCGGCGTGCGCGCCTGATTGCTGGCAACGGTCTCGGCTCCGACTGGTTTTACCATATCCTTAACAATGTTTTTTTCTTCTCCCAGGCGCTGGCTGCGCTCTGTCAGCAGCTCCTGAATTTTTCCCTCCGTTTCATCATAAGCACCCTCGCCGATATGGTCATAAACAATATAGCCATCAATATCGATTAAATACTTGCGCGGCCAATAGCGGTTGCCATAAGCGCGCCAAGTGGCGTAGTCATTATCCAAGACCACCGGGTAAGCAATGTCGTACTTATCAACCGCGGCTTGAACATTAGCAAGCTTTTTCTCAAACTCAAACTCAGGCGTGTGCACACCGATTATGGTCAAACCCATATCGCCGTACTTTTCCTGCCAGGCGTTCAAATACGGCAAAGTGCGCTGGCAATTAATGCATGAGTATGTCCAAAAATCAACCAAAATCACTTGTTTGCCAATCAAGCCGCTAACTTTTAGAGTGTCAGTATTGATAAAACCGGCCGGAGAAACAATCTCCTTAGCTTTCGGAAATTTTTTTTCTTTCATAGAAGTATTATTATTGGTTGGTAAAGTAATATCGGCCAAGCTATCGCCGCCAATACCAACGTCAGTTTTTTGATCTTCCAAATACCAAATGACAACAATAATTACGGCTATTACCGCGACTGCTAGAATTTTTTTGTACATAAAGTTACTGTAGTAAAATTTTGTTTAAGAGTTCAAAATTGGCCAAACGATTCAAGTTTTGCGTAAATATCAAAATACCAAGCACAATTAAAATCGCGCCAAAGGTAATATTAACATACTTCAGGTAAGCGACTATCTTGCCGATTAACTTCCCAGCCTGCGCCGCGAATAGACCAATGAGCAAAAACGGCGCGCCCAAACCAAGTGCGTAAGACATCAAAAGCGTAAAAGCGGCGCCGGGTTGTGAGGCCGCCAAACCCAGAATCGCCCCCAAAGCCGCGCCCACGCAAGGCGTCCAGCCGGCGGCAAAGGCGGCGCCGAAGACAAATGAAGTGGCATAACGTGAATGAAACTTTACTTTGACTAAAAACTTATGATCACGGTCTAAAAAAGGAATGTGAATTAGTTTGGTCAGGTACAGACCAAAAATAATAATGACCACACCGCCAAGGCGCGACAGCCAAATCTGCGCGTCATAAGCCACGCTTTCCAAAAGCGTATTAAGCAACACGCCCAAAATCGCAAAAATCACTGAAAACCCCAACACGAAAAAAACCGAACTTAAAAAAATCTGCAGACGCGACGGCGGAGTTATTGCCGGCGGCAAGCCAGATTGAACGTTGTTTGTCTTGTCGGCCGGTGACGATGATCCGGCCAGATAACTCAAAAATCCCGGGATAATCGGCAGAACGCAGGGCGAAAGAAATGAAACGACGCCAGCCACAAAGGCAATGCCTAAAGATAATCCTCCCATATTTTTTTAATTAAATAAGTTAAAGATTTTTGGCAATTTCACTTAAGTAACGAGACTTGTCCCAGGTCTCGGGCGATTTGAGAGCGCGCTCGCCGTCTTTGACAAAAACCTTGGTATGCTGATAAGCAATACCGAACTCGCGCGCGAGCGCTTCTTCATTACCATCCGTATCGTTGTCGTTAAAGTTAACGCGGAAACCAACTACCTTGTCATTATTTAGTTCGTTAAACGCCGGATATAAAGCATCGGCTGTTTCGGCCTTGCAAATCGGACACCAGCTGGCGTAAAAATAAAGCACGACCAGTTTACCTGACTTTAGCGCGGCCTCATAATCCGCCTGGTTAAAATCATAAAGTTTGGCTGTATTGCCGGCCAAAACCGCGCCAGTGTAGGCTTGTTTATCATCCATCATGGCGCCCGCGTCATCTTTGATTATGGAATTATCTTCTATTATCACTTCTTCATCGCCTTTTATTATCTCACCGGTTTCATCGGCCATCATCGCGTCTTCGTCAGCTTTGATTATGATATCTTCATAACCGTCTTCGGCCATCATCGTGCCATCTGGTTTATTAGCGTCTGTTAATTCGTTGGTTATTTGCTGACAGCCAGCTCCCATTATCAAAATCGTACCCAGTGCCAAAAAAGTTGTTACTAAATATTTTTTCATAAAATTTTTACTTTAATAAATAAAAAGTTGGCCAGATACTAACTATTATATATATTCAAATAGTTAATGTCAAGTCAACTTTACATAAAAATTGTGGATAAAAATTTAATGCTTCAATCTTCCGTAAAGCAGTCCGCTGACTTTGGCCAGAATCATCCCTCCCAAAGCGATGATTAACCAAATGTCTATCTGCGAATTTATATCCTCAATAATTACGGCGACAACCAAGATGCCGACGCCAACCAAAAAGGCAAAACGCCCGGCCATGAGCTTATGCAAATTTTCCCGCTCGTCATTGCTTTTTTCCCGCCAGATAAAAGCGGCAAATACGCCAAATATTACCAAAAGCGAAATTAAAAGCGTGTAGGTAAGCATGCTGGGCATCCAGAAATGAAACGGGTTTAAAATAATAATTAATAAAGCTATAAACATGATTGATAGGCTGACCTCTTGTTTCATATATTTACTTAGTAATTTGAAAAATTTCTTCAACCGGCTTTTTGAAGTATTGCGCGATTTGCAGAGCCAATAAAACTGAAGGAGTGTAATTTCCTTTTTCAATGGCAATAATCGTCTGGCGGGTAACGCCAATCGCGTCAGCAAAATCCTGCTGAGTTACGCCGCGCTCACTGCGCAGGGTGTACACATTATTTTTAATAATTTTTTCTTTCATGAAAAATATTTTTAATCTCAATTTTTATCCTGAGTGATTTCTGCTTTTTTGTCAAAAAAAAATCAACCTGCTCTAATTATACTTCTTTTTTGGTAAATAAAAAAATCGCGAGCGCAAAACTCGCGGATTTATCATAATCATTCTGCATTTATATTACCCCTCTAGCCATCAGCTCAAAAAAACACTTGGCGCACGCTCTGACATCCGCCAGCGCGTCGTGCGCGCCGTCAAAACTTTCATCAAATAACTTCTGATGCAACTCCATAAGCTTGGGCCACTTGTAGCCATAGTAACCTTCGATGCCGCAGTAGTCGGTTGACTCCTGCATCGTGCACACTCTTGGCAATGTAAAAAAATTATTCTGAATAGCCTGGCGCGCGAATTCAGCTCCCATGATTTTTTCATCAAAGCGAATATTGTGCGCCACGAGCACTTTGGCTGCCGCCAGCGCCTGCCCAAACTCCGTCAGCGCTTCTGCCAAATCAACTCCTTCGGCGAGCGCGCGCTCGGTCGTAATGCCGTGCACGTTTGAGGCTTCTTCTGGAATTATAAAGCCATCCGGCCTGATAATAAAATTATTGCCCGAAACTTCCTTGCCATTTTCATCGCTGACCAGCCACGCGAGCTGAACCAGCCGCGGCCAGTTGTCCACGTCTTCAACCGGCGCCTGCCAGTCGCGGGGCAGGCCGGTGGTTTCAGTATCAAAGAATAAAAACATAAAAACAATGGTTACTTTTTTGTACGGTCTTCCCGCGCGCCCATAATCACCGCGCCGATGACCAAAAGACACACAACGATAATAATTCCTAACCACATCATAAATTTTATCTTTTAAATAAACTTGGCATTTGCATACAATCACAGTATAGCACTATCTTCACCAAATAAAAAACCGCCCCGCAGACTGCGGGACGGAGAAGGCGGAGAGGACTACCTTTTTATATTCGTGGGTGGCTATGTGAAACGAAAAAATGCTATTAGGTAATTTTACCTACTATCTATCCTTCTTCAAAAAAATCATTATCCAATTCTTTCACTTCATACCTTGTCTTTACCTGCACACCGACATTGTATTTAACCATGAGATCGGCTAATTCTTCTCCATTAATTAAAATAATTTTATGATTATGATCATTTTTTGCTTTATCTACTGCTGATTGGTCAAATTTAGAAGTTGCGACAAAAATTCCCTTACTAACATCACCACTCATAGCGCCAATAAAATTTCTAATTGCTGGCTCCCGAACAATACTATGATCCGCATAACGCTTCGCCTGAATATAAATTTTTTCTAATCCCAATTTATCTTGACTGATGATGCCATCCACTCCGCCATCTCCTGATTTCGGCGTCTCCTGAAAATCACCGTAACCCATCGCTTGAAATAAAATCAAGACTACTTTTTCAAAAAAATAAGGATTGGAATTATGTAGCTTTTCTAACAAATCACTCTTGAGCGTGTCTTGTATATCCTGAAAACCGATGTCAATCATGTCTTGTGGTGAAAATTTTGTTGCCACTGACTTACCAATCTCTTCTTTAGTTTTATCGCGTCCTCCCGCCTGAAATGCAATAAATGAGGGGTATTTTGCCAGAAATTCAACTGTTATGCTATCCAAATTTTGTGCTAACACATTAAGTCCTTCTTTTGTAATTTTAACCTTCCCTCTTTCCGGTTGTTCTACTAAGCCGGCTTTTTTCAAATAAGTTCTGCCCCAGCCGACACGATCAAAAAATCTGCTGTATCCATTTGAGACAGTTTCTTTCTTTTCATCTTCCGTTAAATTAAAATATTTTTCTTGTACCTCATCTGAAAGTCCCTGCATCGTTCTAACTTTTTCGTCTTGCAAGACTTTTAAAATCGGTAACATTGTCTCGTCAAATTTTGGGATTGACATAAAAACTTATTTAATAAGCAGTTCCAATTAAATTCCTATAATCATTTGATAAAAAATATACTTAATAAAATGACTAAAATTAGCAATTTTATTGTATTGACTATAAAAGCCTTTAAAAAGTTGCTGAATCCCCCTACATCCTCCTCCCGCCACGCCCTCGCTTGGACGGACGTAATTTTTGGCGGCGGGTATTATTAAAAATTCTTCTCTCGTATAAAAAATCCTCTCGTACTCTTCATTGCTCGCTTGAAAAATTTATAGACAGATTTGATAAAGACTGCAATTTTACTCCACAATGTTTTGTGATTTTTATATTTTAGGAAATTGATAAAATTTTTACTATTGATTTCCTTTAAGTGGCGATTTATTTCGTCTTTTTCCCAAGATGCAACAAAAGATATTTTCTTAACTGATTCACATCCGAAACAGAATTCAAGTGACCCAGCAGTTGACAATTTTTCTTTTGGAATTTCAAAATACAAAATTTCCATTATACTTTCCGGAACAAATTTCACTTCGTCTTTGGTATAACCAGCTAGATATGATCCGCCTCCAAGATTTGAATTTTTTACATGAAAATTTGTTTGTTCGTCCCAGCTAGGTGCAAATTTTGTACTAGCTATTCCGATAAAAGCAGAAAACCAAACTTTGTTTATAATTGAATGGTAATTGTTTTTTAATACAACCGAAAAAATAATTTTATTTTGATCGCCTTGTTCGCGGATTACAAAAAAATACCTCAAATCTCCTTTCGATTCGGACTTTTTTGTATCTTTCCTAAAATTAAAGTTAGTATTTACGGTAAAAATGCTTGGATTCATAATTAACTTGCTATCTCAAAAATTTTATTATAATAACTTGTGTAGCACTGCACCAGTAGCACATTGTATTGACCGCTCAATATCATTCCACAAACCTTCGTCATTTTCAATCATACTCAAAATGTCTTTTACTTGTTGGTCTGTAAGTTTGACCCTTGACTTACGCCGAACTTCATCAGCGGTTATGATAAAGCGTGCTTCACGCATATATATTACATTAATTGATACGACCCGCGCGCCACAAAATCAAGATAGCCCTTGTCACGCAAGATCTGTAACTGCTGGCGGATTTTATCTTTGATGTGTTTATTCTCGGGATGCAATTTTTGCAACTCACCAACAAAAGCGTAGAGGTCGCTTAAAGTAAACTCTCGTTTGCCAAGCCTCTCAACACAGCGCATGGTATCCAGCAACCAGCCCTTGGCGGTGGCTTCTTTTTCTTCGCGCAAAAAAAGCGTCTTTTGCCAGGTGGCGAGCACCTTGTCCTTTGGCTCAACCTGTTGGTTTTTAACAAAAAATATTTTGCCGGTCTGCGGTATGCTCTCAAGGATGATGTTACAGCCCACCCAACCGGCGCGACGGGCGGTCGGCGCGAGCGGCTTGCGTTGTTCAATAATTTCGGGAACAAAAAAATGTTTCGGTATGACCAAAAAGTTCAGTACGGCCAGGCTCTGCCAATCGTAGCTCAGTAAAAACAGGTTTGGGTTATGAGCGCTCTGCAAACGCTCAAGCATAGTGCGGTACGCGCCGTCAACAACTTTTGCGCCGATACCGCCGCGTTTGCTTTTGAGTTCGTAATCTTCGCTGCAATTTGAGCAGAAAAAATCAGCGACGGGCTGATTATTTGGATACTGATCAATATCAAGATGCCCGCAGTTTGGGCAAAAGACAACGCTGTCAACCCAGTGCTCGGTCAAAACCCGCGCCTGTTGCGCGGCGTTTTTGTAGTTGTCAGCCAGTTTTTTTTCAAAGTGTAACTCCATAGTTTTCTCTTTTTATCTTCGCACTTTCCTTTCAAGAAGTCAAACCAAAAAAGAGGCCTTTTACCTCTCTTTTTACCTGTAACGACCGCCCTGCTAAATATCTGCCAACACGCGCCAGCCAGAGCTTGAACGGCTCGGCGTTTGGCGAGGGAATGGATTGAATCAGACGAAGCATCGTTTCGGTATCCGCCGCATCGGTAGCGTAATATTTTCCATCAATAGCTAAAAATTTCAGTTGGTGACATTTTGTCACCACCTCGCTACCCTCCTCACGCAGTCTTTGGGATAGCTTATTCCAGTACTTTCTGGCATCAACACTCCCGGTCAAAATCCGAACTACATCAACCACGGAAAAGTACCACAACTCTTTTTCCTCGTCCCAGTGACGGCGAATATGTTTACCATCAAAAATCGCTATCGCTTTATTTTTTGCTGATTGCTTGGTCATACAACAGTCTTTACCGCCTCAAAGGTTAAAGACTCTAAGGGCAGGCATTGATACTGCTCTTTGCTGATGCCGGTATTTTCCTTTAAAACATTGACGGTAAAGCCAGCGTTCTTGAGCTTTTTGAGATAGTCGTCCTTGAGCAGGGCGCCGCCGACACAGCCCGCGATGAGCGCTTCGTCGCGGCGCGCTTCCGGCGCGAGTTCGGCGAGCAAAACGATATCGGAGACGACCATGCGCCCGCCGGGTTTTAAGACGCGGTAGGCCTCGGCGAAAACTTTGTCTTTGTCCGGCGCGAGATTAATAACGCAGTTGCTGATGATGATGTCGGCCTCGCCGTCTGCCAGGGGCAAATTTTCAATGTCGCCGAGCCGAAACTGGGCGTTAGCGCAGTTGATTTTTTGCGCGTTCGCGCGCGCTTTTTCAACCATCTCCGGCGTCATGTCCACGCCGATGACCCGTCCGGCCGGACCGGTTTTTTTGGCGGCCAAAAAGGCGTCAAAACCCGCGCCCGAACCAAGGTCTAAAACCGTGTCGCCCGAGTTGATTTTGGCCAGACCCAGGGGATTGCCGCAACCCAAGCCCAGATTGGCCTCGGGCATGGCGTTCAGATCGGCGGCGCTGTAGCCGATTTGGGCGGAAATTTTTTTATTTTTACAATTGCAACCGCAACCACCGGCGGTGGCGGCGATTTTGGCGTAGCTTTTTTGCACGATGTTTTTGATGTCTTTTTCGTCTGACATGCTATTATCTTTACACTTTTATACTGAGAAGTCAAAAAAAAGATGAGCGGATTTTCTTGCTCATCTCAATAAATGAATATGGTTCAAAAGACCTAAGATTGTTCTTTTTTTGCCTCCGTTAAGGCTTCTCGCACCGCTTGCCAGGCAGCTTGAAAGCAGTAGTATGCCATAAAAAGCGGCATAAAAAGCCCGAAAGAAAGAGCCACTGTACTGTTTTCCCAATCTTTGGGGTACCAGTAAACACCCAGACCGACACAAATGGACAAGCCGATACATAACAGTCCGAGAAAAATATTACCTAAGGGTGGTAATCCGCATCTTAAAAAAATTACAAACGGCTTACTGTTAAACATGACTTTCTCCTTTCAAGATTATATTTTTATCATTCTTTCACTTTTTTTAACAAAAGTCAACCAGACAAAAAACCGCGCCGCACTCAGAAGCTATCTTAAAAATCAAACATTATTCGCGAATAACAAAAACCGCCCCGTCCCGAAGTCTCGGGACTGCGGGGCGGCTGTTTTTTTTTAAAAAAAAGAAGGGGAGCAGACATAGATCCCACTCCAGCGAAGGGTACCACCCCCTCGCTAATTAATACTGCCTACTCCCCCTAAAGCACTATTGTTTACTCTGTTCTTTATCGTCTGATTTTTGTAAAAAATCTCTAAGCGTACTTAAGCGCCTGCCTCTGCTTTCATCACGTTCCAGTTGGTCTGTGGCGGCTTGAGAAGATTTTAAATATTTTTTAATAAAAACAAAACAAATAAAAAACATTACCGCGGCGATAATAAAAAAGATAAACGCATTCATGCTATTGCTCCTTTCAAAGAACATTACTTTCTTTCATCTTCCCACTTTGTAAAAGAAAAGTCAAAAAAATCCGCGCTGTTTAGGTGTGAAAAGTTTTTCATAAATAACCACTATTTCACTATTTTTAAAAATTCACGAAAAAATACGGCCGAGCAAGCCGCTCACTGAAGTAAAAAAATTTCAAATTCAATGAAATATAAAGTATAATAAAATAAAGGTCGAAACTTTTACTTAAAAATTTATTTAAAAGAAATACTATGAAAAAAACTTTTATATACACCCTTATTTTGCTGGTATTTACCTTTGCCTTTGCTCAATTAGCTCTGGCCGGTAAACCGGCGGACTGTAACAATATCCAATCCGGCCTGATTACTGATTCCGCCGGCAACCCTGTCGTCATGGGCTATGACGAGTTTGGCTATAACTACCAGGCGCATATGTTCAACGGCACTTATGACAGCTCGGACCGGACGATTGACGGGACCTATTGGGGCGACACCGGCGATTATGTTGATGACAAACTAATGATGACTTGGAGCGACGCCTGGCTGGCGAATGTTGACTGCGACAACGACGGCAAACTGGACCGGGGGTTGGTTGACGGCGTGGTTGGCGGCACCAGCCTGGGCTGGCTGACCAATCATGTGGTTGGCGACTATAGCGACACAGAAGGAGTTCACAACTTTACCGACTTTGTGAAAATTGTCTGGACCGGACCGGGCAGTCCGCTCTGGGGACAGTACACAATTATCCAGGAAGTGCTTAATGACCAGGCAGGCGGATTTAACGGCCTGTTGGAAAAATTAGGCATACCCGGACTCGGGCTTAACGAGCAGTGGACAGTATTATAAGCCGATATTTTTTTAAATAAAAAAAATCGCTCCGAGTTAAGCCGGGGCGATTTTTTAAATTATTTTTATTACTAATTAATGCGCCAAGTAACTATCCCAAACACCCAATGCCGGCTTTCCTCTGAAGCGGCTGTCAGCCAGTCCGGTCCACGCCCAGATCTTTAAAATTTCCTGCAGTTCCGGCGCAAAAAAAGTCAGCATCTTGTCATAATCAATAGCGACATAGTTTATGACGAAAGAAAGATCACGCTCCTCAACCATTTCCAAAACAGCCGTTATGAAATTGACTTGGTCCTGACTGCTAAAATCAAAAGTGGTTGTACCCACAGTAATGGAACGATCCGGAACGCCCATCTCAGAGATGGCGACTTTTTTTTGCAAATCCCACATCGGTTGCAGGTTGCCTATTAATGTTGACTTGATCTCTGCCGCTGAAGCCGCGTTCAACACTAAATCATATGGATATAGTGAAATGCCGACAATATCAATCGCCGGAGAAATTTCTTGCAATCCGGCTTGCTGTCTTAGGGTATCAGCGCCAAACTCGCCGATAAAGTGATCGTAAGCAAAACTGACGGCGATTGGCAAATCCGGATGGGCGGCTTTCAGCGAATCGTAAACGTACTGCTGTAATTCTACATAGGCCGGCCACTGGCTTTCGTCATTACTTAATAAAAGATTGGCTTCAATGCCGGTCAGAACGTAGGCCGGATTAAAATACGCAATCGCGCGCTCCAAATAATTTACATACGCTTCTTTAACCATCGGATCATTTAAAGCGAGCTGATCCCAAGGCGCTGGCAGAGGCTGGCCATCACCGGCTTCACCCCAATAGAGCGCGAGGCTACTGCGCTCAAAATCAAGCGGCGTTATCGCCAAGAGCGTTTTTATGCCCGGCGCCAGTTCATCGCGTTTGAACGCCCAGTCGCCTTGAAGGTGTGAAGAAAACGCGGCGCCGCTGTATGCTTCCGGCCAGGGTATGCCGGAGTCAAAATGCAACAGCTTTATATCAGCATGTTTTGGGAAAAAACGCTGCCAACTGGCAATTGAACCGGCATCAAAATTAGGCGGCCAACTGGAAAAACCCATATCATAAGTACGCGTGGACGGCGGCGGGTTACCAGCCCCAGGTTTATCAGGTTTGCCGGCTATGGCTATAGAGGCAACACTAATGAAATAAAAAAAAGCGCCCAGAGTAATAGCCGCTATTGCAAAAATTATAATTTTTCTTAAAGAAAAATTTTTTATAATACTTACTTTTTGGTTAATCATAAAAAAATTGTTTATTAAATAAAAAAGTACTCGACCTTTACAGTGTATCGAGTACATCGCTTACTCTACTTTACCACTCCGGTAAAATAATGTAAATAAAAACCCGTTTCCATGCTTAGCTGAAAACGGGTTTAAAAGTTGGATTGAAAAAAAATTACCGGCTGCGGCTCTGGCGGTTTTGGCGACTGCCGCCAAACGATCCGGGCCGCGCGCCGCGCTGACGAAAGCCTCGCCCGGCTGGACGAGAGACGGAGCTTTTGCGAAAACGTCCGTTTGAACGCTTTTCAGATTGTCCGGAGAAACGGTTCGGGCGGCTGGAGCGATTCGCTGAATTATTCTGGTTTCCCGCCTGACGGGCTTGATATTTATTAAAACCGCGCTTCGGCCGGTTATCCGCAAAATTCGGATCAGGCGCGGCGCTAGTAATACCGGCGGGGAGTTTTGAAACCGGCAGATTTTTTTTCATTAGGCGTTCAATGGCGGAAATGTCGCGCTTTTGCGCGGGCGTGGCAAAAGAAATGGCGTGACCATCATGGCCGGCGCGTCCGGTGCGCCCGATGCGGTGAATATAGTCTTCGGGTTTTTCCGGCAGGTCAAAATTAATAACAAGCTCAATGTTTTTGACATCAATGCCGCGCGCCGCAATATCGGTCGCGACCAGCACCCGAAACATTCCGGACTTAAAGCCGTTTAGCGAGGCCAAACGCTGATTAAGCGTGCGGTTGGAGTGCAGTTCAGTCGTACTGTGGCCGGCGGCGCGGAGACCGGCGGCGATTTTTTTCGCGCCATGCTTGGTACGGGAAAAAATCAGCGCCGAGCCTTTGTACTCAGTGAGCAGACTTTTCAATAGCTCAACTTTGGCGGACTGGCTAACAAAAAAAATCTCATGAGTCACATTCGCGGCGGCGGTGCCGGCAGGCGCGACCTCCACGCGCACGGGCAGTTTCATATAGGATGTCGCCAGTTTAACGATTTCGGGCGGCATGGTAGCGGAAAAAAGCATGGTCTGGCGTTCGCGCGGAACGTGCTTGAGTATATTTTTAATTTGCGGAGCAAAACCCATATCTAACATGCGGTCCGCCTCGTCCAAAACCAACGTCTTCACCTCATTTAACGAAACGGTTTTTTGTTCCAGATGGTCAATTAGCCGGCCTGGGGTAGCGATAATAATATGCGGCTTTTGGCGCAGACTTTTTATCTGCCGCCCAATGTTTTCTCCACCAATTAGAACGCTGGTGCGCAAATGAAAAAAACTGCCGATTTTTTTCAGCTCTTCATTTACCTGCACCGCCAGTTCGCGCGTCGGCAGTATTATCAAGGCAATGCCTTTTAGCTGCGCCAAACGCTGCAAAGTTGGTATGCCAAAAGCCAGCGTCTTGCCGGTGCCGGTCTGCGCGATACCCATGATATCTTTTCCTTCCAGCGCGTGCGGAATGGACTGAGTTTGAATCGGTGTCGGAATTGAGTACTGTAGTTTGTCCAAAACATCCAAAATCCGCGGCGCAATGCCCAGACCATCAAAATTGTGTTGTATATTTGTCATAAAAATAAAAAATCCGACCCAAAGTTTCCAGGTCAGATAGTTATTTGAACGGAGAAAATATGAGTCAATATATAAATTATTCTTTTATATTAGCATAAGATAATATTTTTGTCAAATAATTTTTATCAAATAAAATACTATTTGACGAGGAATTATAAAAACAAAAAATTCAGTAATCAAAGCAATCCCTGTAAAATAACAAATTTTTATCTAAAATTCAGCTAATATAAAGATACTTTTAACTTTATAATTGCTGTCAAAGCCGTTTTTTTTTGTTATTCAGTAGTTACGCCGTCAAAATGCTCCTCAACCGCTTCGCCCTTGGTCGGATGAATAGTGCCGTCTTTGTGCTCGGGCGGAGCATAAACGCTATAGAGTTTTAGCGGTTCAGCGCCGGTGTTAATTATATTATGCTCGGTGCCGGCCGGAATAACGACCGCGTGATCGGCGGGCAGATCATGTTCAACACCATCTAAAACCGCCTTGGCGCTGCCTTGTTCAACGCGGATGAACTGATCAAGCGTGTGCGTTTCCACGCCAATGTCGTCACCAGGCGCGATACTCATGACAACCAACTGGCTGTTTTTGGCCGTGTACAAAACTTTACGAAAATTATTATTTTCCAAAGTTTCTTTTTCAATATTAGTAACAAATCCTTTCATATATTTTTATATAATATATTATTTTTTTATAAACTAGCAACCCAGTTTCCAACGTAGTACGTCGTAACGATTACTACGATAGAAATTAGCACATGCTCGCTCACCGATTTCCAAGGATTCTTCTTTTGCTTGCGGGCAATGAAAAAAGTCAGCGTAATTATTAAAAACAGCCCCCACACAGCACTTACTATCACGGCCATGTCCATGGACAATAATATAACCGGAATAATAAAAGTTGTGGCAATAAAAAACTTAACCAGAAAAGTAGTAATGGTCGTCTGCCAAATGGCCGCTCGGTTGTTTTTTTTGTCAGACTCCTCAGCAATATGCATGCCCAGCGCGTCCGAGAGTGCGTCAGCCACCGCGATAGTCAGAATTCCAGCGAGTACAGCAGTACGTGAACCAGTACCAGCTTCAAGGCCGATTAGCAAACCCAGCGTTGTAATGACGCCAGAGGTTAAACCGAAACTAAGACCGGCAGTAAT
Source organism: bacterium (assembly GCA_030698385.1). Classification (GTDB taxonomy): domain Bacteria; phylum Patescibacteriota; class Patescibacteriia; order Patescibacteriales; family XYC2-FULL-47-12; genus JAUYLZ01. The sequence continues at coordinate 67,729 of JAUYLZ010000008.1, forward strand.
AGAAGACTGCTTTATCATGATCTCATTTTCTCACTTAAGAACAAAAAAGTCAAAAAAAAGCCGCCCTCAAAAATGAGAGCGGGGACAGAAAGAAACTAATTTAACCATTTTTACTCTACTACTGGTTCCTTTATATGAAGTGTTCCAGTCGAAGTTAAAAATACCGTGGTCAAAGATTTAAAGGCACGCTGACTTTCATCAAAGACAAAAACATTAATGCCGTTTTTGTTGGTAGCGCCACCTGCTTCCGAGTTGTTTAACGCAGATCCCAAATACAAACGACCATTAGCATCCATTACCATAGAACCGACATTTTTTTGCTCATACTTATCGTGCAATCTAATCTCACTAACTTTCCCGCCAATATAGAGCGCCCCAACAACACCTCGGTTGTAGTATACACGTGATTTACAGCAAAGCAATGCGTAGTCTCCACTCTTGGTAAATAAGATCTTGCTTAGATAACCGGGTTCACCCAGCGAGTAACCGGCCACTTTCTCTAAGGTGTCATACTTAAAAACTTCGTAGCCAACAATGAAGTAGCGCCACAACGGGTCCAATGCTACAACCGGAAAAGAAATCTCAAACTTTTTAATAAAGCCATTGGTAGCAATATTATACAGATAATATTCTTGAACATGACGACGCTCAGATTTGTTAAACCACTGGTTTTGTGATTGACCAAAAATAGTTGAGGTCAAAAACTGCGCGCGACTTGAGTCCAGTACAATTGGAAGATAGGAGGTTGTGTTGTTGCCAAAAACATCAATAACAGTATTACCATACGCGCACTGTTGATCTCCGGGTAAAAAAACTGGCCAAATTTGTTCACTTGCATTTTGCGTGAACGGCAAACGCTTACCAATTTTTTTAGATGGGTAATCTGTTTGATAGACATTACCAAAGGTATCGATGAGGTACTTGTGATTATGACTGATTGAAGAAACATTGAACTTGGGAATAACGCCCAAAACAGCCAACTGGTCAGCGTCAATCACAATTGTTTCATTCAATGTCCATGTACGTACATATAACAGGCGCTTCGAAGCGAACGAAAGACTTGGATCATATGTGATGCTGGCCACATAGCGAATTATTTTGTTATCACGCGTAGTCATCTCCACTTGAAACCGATTTTCTCCCAAATCCAACACAACATCATGACGGAATCCACCAATATTTAGAAGCTGAGCAGGCACATTGTTGATGCGCGCTGATCTAATCGCCCATAGAGACCCAAACAATGGGTAATTAGGCAGGTTAGTGATAATCGCTCCTTGGTTCCGTGAATCAACAAACTCTGGGAGTTCAGGAATTTTGGTAACAGTTGGCGTGCGAGTTGCTGTTACTGTTGGCGTCGCTGTTGGTGTCGCTGTTGGCGTCTCTGTCGGCGTGGGTGTAAACGTCTTTGTCGGCGTGGGCGTGATTGTTTTGGTCGGCGTCGGTGTCGGCGGCGGCAAAATGATGCTCCAGAGCTCAGCGCGAACCGTGTAGCCGGATTGTTCCAAAAACTGCAGGTGCGCGTTATTTAGCACAAGCAGATCACTGCGCGTGCCGGCTTGCATGAGAATACTCCACTCCTCGGGACTGCGGATGGGCAGAAGTGTCTTGTGTTGTTTGAAGTAAACAGTGTCGCTTTCAAACTTCACAAAGCCGCCGCTGTCGCCGGCGACAAAATATTCGCCGTCGCGCAACTGTACGATATAATCACCGCCAAACAACCAGAGGTCGTTTTCATGCGCGGTGCTGGGCAAGTCAATAATGCGTTGGCCACCAACAATGACCTGCATAACCAATGTTCCGTCTGCCGGTAGCGTAAAGCCAACAATACTATCCGCGCGTACGGCAACTACTGAAACACTAAGTACAATTAGTAGTGCAAAAAATCTGCGGTATCTATCCATCTTCTCTTACCTTTCTGCCTATGGCAAAAAAATATTTTGCCCATTGTAAAAGAGCAAAATTATTCTATAGCTTAGCATAGATGGTATTTTTTGTAAATAAAAAGCCAAGGAATGTTATTTAAAAATAGAAATCGGACTGTCTTAAAATAGAAATCGGACTTTTTTAGTAAAATTGGCGTTTTTCGATTAGTAGTCCATACTGTTAGATTAATTCATAAATTAGTCTAAAAG
>JAUYLZ010000014.1 GCA_030698385.1 bacterium
AGCGGACTACCCAACTTCGTATAAAACTACGCTGGGCAAGTCTGGTAGTCGTAGCCGCAAAACCTCGCTCATGCCAAGGGCTTGTGGCTATGACCACCAACTATATAGAGAATGTAAAGAACAAAAACATCCTAGCATACTGAATGAATTTTGTCAATCTCACGACTTGCTTTAGCTCTACAAACTGTGTATAATAAAAATACCACCATCTTATAAAAACTGCGGCTGTTTCTCTGGCAACAGTAGATTAACTAAATTTTAAAGTTGCCTCAGGCGGCTTTTTTTTATTTTCTCTCTTGCTCATATTTTTAAAAACTTGTATAATATTACTAGCTACTCAATATTTAATTCGCCATTGCGGATTTAGAATACAAAAAGTATGAATCTATTTAAAAAACTAAGCGGACTTAACTCAGCTGAAGTCAGCGTTGAAGATAAGTCTGATGAAAACAGCCAACAAAACATTCCCGAATCAACAAAAACAGAAAACTGGCTGGAGGATGATTATGAAGAAGGACAGCTCTCAATTGATGTTTATCAGACGGAAAAAGCTATTATTATAAAGTCAACTATTGCCGGCGTAAAACCGGATGATATTGATATATCCATCAATAGCGATATGCTTACTATTCGCGGCAAGCGTGAAACGTCCGAAGAAATTTCCGAAGATGACTACTTTTATCAAGAGTGCTATTGGGGCAGTTTTTCACGATCAATAATACTTCCCTGTGATGTCAGAGCTGACAAAATCGACGCGACTATAGAAAATGGAATTCTTACCATCACCCTGCCAAAAACAAAATCGGAAAAAAAAATTACCGTAAAAATTAAAGATTAAAATGAAGATAATACAAGCAACAATAGATCGAATCGAAAAAAATACGAGCGGAAATGAAGAAGATAACCTTGCGGTATTAATTTACAAAAACAAAACCATAACCATCCCGCTGATAATTCTGCCCGAAAACGTGAAAGAGGGCGATGTTATCAAAATTATTTGCCAAATTTCCGATGATGAGACTGATATGAAAAAAGAGCTTGCCAAACACACCTTGAATGAAATTTTATCCGATGGCTAAAAGTCGCTTGTGTTTTTACAAAAAAAGAACCAATCTAACACTACCAGCAAACTCGAGACATCAAATAAACCTTTGGACAAAATGTCTCATTTTTTTATTGCTGAGGAAAAACTGCCCGCAAAAAAAAGAAGTTGGCTAGCTTCTGGCTTGGTCATCTTTTTTATTTTTTTGATATTGATAACGGCCGCTGTCGGTTATTATGAAAACGCTTACGCGCAAAAATTTTTCCTTGGCACAGTTATTGCCAACACCAATATTTCCGGCCTGACCGCGTCTCAGGCAAAATTTCTGCTAGCCGCAAAAAGTGAAAAGCTGATGAATAATGGCTTGCCGATTATTTATAATGAAAAAATTATCAATATAACCGCCGTGCCGCTGACCACATCGCCAGATGTCGCTTTTGATCTTTTTTCAATTCAAACAGACAAGGCGGTCGAAAATGCCTTTGCCATTGGCCGGTCCGGAAACTGGTTAAAAAAAATTCAAGACCAATTTACGTTATTCATTTTTTCGCCAAAGCAATATGCTAGCTATCAAATCAATGAGGATAAAATTACTCAAATCCTAAAAGAAACTTTTGGCGAATTTGAAAACGAAGCAAAGAACGCGGTGATTGTATATAAAAATGGCAAACTTGATATTGACCATGAAGAACACGGACGCATTTTTGATTATCAATTAATCAATGAAGAAATTGTCAAAAGATTGCAAAATCTGGATTCAAGACCGATCACTATCAGCCTAAAAACACATTACCCGACAATTCTGCAGGATCAATTGAAATTAATAATTAATGACGCTCAAAAAACGCTCGCGCTTGCGCCGATTAGTTTATCTGTCGCTGAAGGTGTCAATGCAAAAAAAAGCGAGTGGATAATTACCCAAGATGACTTAATTCCCTTAATCACTTCAAAATTTGACAAAGAAAAAAAACAAGCGGTAATTGGTTTGAATATTGAAGCAACGGCTCAATTTCTGGATGAAAATATTAGTCCGGATGTAAATATCGCGCCGATTGACGCTAAATTCACGATTGCGGGCGATAAAGTATCTGAGTTTAAATCTTCAATACCCGGCCAGGCAGTTGACTCAATTATCAGCGCCCAAAAAATAGAAAATGCGATTATTTCCAAATTAAAATCATCCGATGCGGCTGAAACAAAAATTGAACTCATCGTGGCCACGGTCGAAAGCGCTATAAAAAATAACAACGTCAACGACTTAGGCATAACTGAATTGTTGGGCACAGGCCACTCCAGTTTTGCCGGTTCGCCCCGCAATCGCCGCCATAATATAGCTGTCGGCGCCGACTCCGTGAATGGCGCGCTAATTGCTCCGGGCGAGGAATTTTCATTGCTCAAAACGCTTGGAAAAATTGATGCGGCTACCGGCTACCTGCCGGAACTGGTCATCAAAGGCAATGAAACCGTACCGGAATACGGCGGCGGCCTCTGCCAAATCGGCACGACTGTTTTTCGCGGCACGCTAGCAACCGGTTTGCCGGTTACCGCTAGACGCAATCACTCTTACCGCGTCAGCTACTATGAACCGGCCGGAACTGACGCGACTATTTATGATCCGGCGCCTGACTATAAATTTTTAAATGACACGCCAAGCTATATTTTAATTCAAAGCCGGATTGAAGGCGATGATTTATATTTTGACTTTTGGGGAACTTATGACGGACGCATTGCCGAGCAGACCAAACCAGTGATTTTTAATATTACTTACCCGCCGGCAACAAAATTAATTGAAACTGATACCTTGCCACCCGGAGAAAAAAAATGCACTGAGAGAGCGCATAATGGCGCTGACGCCAGTTTTGATTACAAAGTAACTTACTCTGACGGCGCGTTAAAAGAAGAAAACTTTTTTTCCCGTTACCGCCCTTGGCAAGAGGTTTGCTTAATTGGCGCAGAAAAAACCGCCTCCTCTACTCCGGCAAGCGAATGAGCTACTCCAATCCAATAAGCAGACAAAGTTTTAACAGATAATTAATTTTAAAAATATGGAAATAAAAAACTTGCTCGCCCAAGCGCGCCAAACCTGGGGAAATGAAAAACTTAATTTATCTCAAATAATAGTTTTGTTGGGTAAAATATTTGGCGACATCTGCCGCTGGGAACGCAATGCTACTAAAGATCAAAGTACCCACACAGATGATGAATTAAAAAAAGAGTTGGGCAATATGATTTATTCAACTATTCGTTTTTGTGATGATCTTGGCTATAACCCCGAAGAATGCGTTAATCTAGCGATTAAGAATCAAGATAAATTTGAGAAATAAAAAAACTGACTTGGGCGGCTTGCCTCGCCACAGCTTCAGCAAGGCGGGGCAGGCAGAAAATTTATCCATTTTTTTTACCAATAAAAAAACTGACTTGGGCGGGCAGGCAGAAAATTTGTTCTTTGAAAACTTCTAGTCGTAACCAGAAGTATCGAAGAATAAATCCCCATGCTTGTCGTGCCTGACCCGCCTAAGCCAGTTTTTTGTTATTTTTATATTGATTATACATATTATCATACCAAAATTTTTTTGTCAACCCCTTCTTGCTAACTATAGCCCTAATATCAATTAAAGTAACTAATATTAGCTAATAATCAATATGGAAAGGCGGTAATATCCATGCCAGCAAAAAAAGTAATAATCAAAAAATAAAAAAACTCCCTCAATCGCGTGAAGGGAGTTTTTTTGTAATATTTTAAATCAAAATAACGCCGCCTGTCTATTAATCTTTTTTTCTATTTCGGAAAATATCTTTACCACTCCGTACTGCCCGTCAAAACCCGGCTCTACAATTAAATTCCCATTTCTGACTCTCTTAATTCCCTCAACAATTTCCGGCAAAGTAAAATTTTCCAGCTCTGGCAATGGTTTGTCAATTAAAATATCCAGCTCGCTGGCGCCGGTTTTTTTTAATAATTGCTGATAGGCTATCTGTACGCGCGCGGAGTTACGGCTTTTTACGCCAAACACTTCAGCGATAATTTTATCAAGTTCAACCAGTTTTTTAAAATTCGGCATGTTTGACGGGCGAAAACCCAGCGGTCGGTCAGCCAGTTCATCAACTCTATATTCAACGCCAATCACGAGTTTTTTCTTGCACACCGGACAAATACCTTTGTGTTTTTTTGTTTCCTCGGGTTCAAAACGAACTCCGCAAACATGATGGCCGTCGAGATGATACATCCCCTCTTCGGGATAAAACTCAATCGTGTATAAAATTTTACTCGTATCGCGTTCTTTGATAATGCGGTAAATTTCATCATAACTGACTTCAGCCAGATCATAAACATTGGCTTCGCGGGCAATATTTGGCAAACTATGCGCGTCTGAAGAAGAAGTCAAGGTTAAGTTATCCAACGCTGATAAACGCCAATTCATCTCCGGATCACTGGATAACCCCGTTTCGTAAGCGTAAATATTTTTGGTAAATTCACCGAAACATTCTTCCAGACTGTCAAAACCGGATTTTGAACCGAAGACCGCGAACCACGGCGTCCAAATGTGCGCCGGAATAACCATAAACTTTTCATCAATATTAAACAAAATTTTACACAACTCTATCGCCGACATGCCCAAAATCGGCCGGCCGTCGGAACGAATGTTAAAGCCGCGGTCTTCAAGGTACTTATTAAATTTTTCCACCGCTTTAACGTTTGGCGCCAGTACCACTAAATGAAGTCTGCGAGCGTGTCCCTCGCCTTGTTTGTAAATCAGAGCTAATTCGGTTGATAAAATAAACTTAACTTTTGCCGCTTGCCCCATCAAACGACTGGGGTCGGAATTTTTTAATTTATATAACCCCCGCTCTTCTATAAGTTTATTTTTAATGTCATCAAACCAGGCCGGAAAGGTAAAATCGCCGGTGGCGATAATATCAACACCTTTCACGCGGCAAGCTTTGTCTAAATTTGGGAGCGTCAGCTCTTTGGAACAGGCGCGGGAGTGCTTGGAATGAATATGTAAATCTAGGACTTGTTTCATGGTCGTTTATGTCATTCCTTCCGCCAGCTGGCGGAAGGAATGACAGTTTTTAGCAAAAAGTAAGTATATTCAGCGTAACAAATGTTTGGGTAAAAAGCAAAAACGGCAGTTCGCAATAAACTGCCGTTATAAACATTAAAAATGACATTTCACAAAATCAACTAACTCCTGCGTTGAAGGATTGCCAAGATAATGTAACACTTGTTGATCAAAAAATTTATGGTCCGCACAATCCTGCGGTAAATCACCATAGGCGACAATAGTTAATTTTCTGTCAACGAATAGCTGAAAAAATTCTTGGCACTTATCGGCCGCGTAGCCGCCGAAAGCGCAAATGAACAACGCCAGTTCGCTATTTTCTTGCAACGCTTGCAAAGCGTCATAATGACTGCTGACAATCACGGTCTCATCCGCAAAAACAGCCAACTGCCGGGAAACCAAATTACACAACTGTTCATCAGTAATTAAAACCAGAATTTTTTTATTCATTTTCTTTCTCCTTTTTAACTTAGTCATTTTTGAGATTAATTTTCTTATTATATTCCAATATCTCGCCCAAAGCCTGGTGTAAATCGCACAATTCTTTAAAACCAAATTCCAAACACAGGTCACCAGAAAAATAATCTGCCGCTAAAAAATCCAAATTTTCCGGTAACGGCGAACTGACCTCCACGTCCCCCTGTCCTGATACATTCTGTATTATACCGTCTTTATTGCCCGGCAGAAAAACCAATCTACAACCAGGGTACCCATTATATCCCTCTATACTCGGCGCCGACACAATCACTTGCACCTCGCCGTAGTTGGCTTGCGACACCAGCTTCATATAATTAAACCACTCCTGCGAAGGCCCTATTGGCACAACGCATCCCCCGCTACCGGCTCGATACAAACTGATTATTGTTATTAATTTTTTCATTGTCTTTCTCCTTTTTTCGTGAAAATTTATTTTATTTGACAAATTGTTAAAGTGCGAATGATTGTTAAGTATATGCTAACTTATTAATTTTGTCAAGCTCACCGGACAAAATAAAAATATTAAATAAGGCTGATATGTATTTAAAAAAAATGGGAGTTTTCATAAAAACCCCCATTTATTAAATTTACTTAAAAAGATCGGATACTGATTCGCCCTGATAACCTCGCCAAATGGCTTCGCCCAAAAGACTGGCAATGGAGAGCACTTTAATTTTACCGCAAGCTTTAGCCGCTTCAGACAATGGAATAGTATCTGTAAAAAATAACTCTTTTATCTCTTTAGTCGCGCTAATTTTTTGAACGGCGTCACCGGACAAAACTGGATGAGTTAAAAAAGCTCTTATCCCTTTTGCGCCAGCTGCGGCAAGAGCCATAACCGATTTGCATAAAGTGCCTGAGGTATCAGACATATCATCATATATAATTACCTCACGGCCGCTTACATTATCACGGCCAATTATATTCATGACTTCAGTCTCATTTTCTTTTGGCCGACGCTTATCAATTATAGCGACTGGAGCGTTATTTAAACGCGTGGCAAAACCGCGCGCCCGATCGCCAGCTCCAGAATCTGGCGCGACAACTACTATATCTTCCTTATCAAATCCATTTTGCCTAGCGAATTCAATAAACACTGGCCGTGAATATAAGTTGTCAAAAGGTCCATTAAAAAATCCTTGAATTTGACTGGAATGCAAATCTAAACTAATAATTCTATGCGCCCCTGATCTTTTTATCATCTGCGCAGCCCAAGCCGCGCTAATAGGTTCTCGTGAATTCTTTTTACGATCCTGTCTGCCAAAACCATAATACGGAATAACCGCGGTTATGTGCGAGGCTGAGGCGCGCCTACAAGCGTCAATTAAAAGACATAGTTCAACAAAATTTTGCGCTACTGGCGGACAGGTCGACTGCACAATAAAAACCTCATTGCCGCGGATATTTGAATTAATGACAATCTTCGGCTCGCCGTCGCTGAACCTGCCTACTTCGCTGTCTACAACTTCAAAAGAACGCTCTTTTTCTTTCATGCTCGCAACGATTGAATTGAAAAGAACCGGGTTTGAGTTTCCTGCTAAAAGCATTAAAGTGCCATTCATTATTTTTCTCCTTGTTTTTTACGATGATATAGTTACTTTAATTGAAAAACAAAAAACTTGCAAATCCAGATTCGTAAATTAAAAAAACGGCAGTTCATGATGAACTGCCATTATTAAAGTAAAAACCGGTAAATCAGCAGTTATTTATAAAGTAAATCTTACCAACCGAACTTATGCCGTCAGTTTAGACATCTGGCCTACCTCCCCCTTAATGCCTTAACCCTTTCTTCCACCGGCGGGTGGGTCATAAACGCCTTGGCAAAAAATCCCGCTTTTCTTTGACCCTTGAATGGAGAGGCAATATACAAGTGCGCCGTGGCGCGATTGGCCGCCTCCAGCGGTTCTGGATCCTGAGAGATTTTTTCCAACGCGCGAGCCAGACCTTCCGGATAACGGGTCAATAGCGCGCCATCCGAGTCTGCCGCGAATTCTCTTTTGCGAGAAATGGCGAACTGCATCATGTAGGCAAATAGCGGCGCCAGAATTGACAGAATTATAGCGGCAATAATAATGATAATTTGGAATTGATTGTTATCCCGATTGTTGCGGCTGTTATGCCCGCCCCAAAAAGTCCAGCGCCGAAACCAATCAGCTAGCAATACTACAACGCCTACCAATACGGTCACGACTGTCGCGAGCAATATATCACGATTGCCGATATGAGACAATTCGTGCGCGATTACGCCCTCAAGTTCGCTGCGGTCAAGCTTTTGCAAAAGTCCGGCGGTAACCGCGACAACCGCGTGTTGCGGATCGCGGCCGGTCGCAAAAGCATTCGGCGCCGTGTCGTTTATCAGATAAATTTTTGGCGTTGGCAGGCCGGCAGTTATGCAGAGGTTTTCAACTATTCGATACAACTCTTTGTTATCTGCAAAATTCACCAGTTTGGCATCGCTCATAGCCAGCACAATTTTGTCGCTCCACCAGTAGCTGACAAAGCTCATCACCATGCTCAATATAACGGCAAAATACAAAACGACCGAAGTATCCATTGCTTCGGAAAACACAAAGCCGACGACGATGATAAAGACAAAAAACATGGAGATTAAAAGCCATGTTTTTCGCTTGTTTGAATCTGAATGCGTATATAATGACGGCATAACTAAAACTTAACCTTGACGTTCTCTCGCTCACCGGCGTTTTCAACTTCAAAATAATCACGTGACTTAAAACCAAGCATATTGCCAATCATATTAGTCGGGAAAACTTCCAGCTTGGTATTGAAGTCGCGGACATTGGTATTGTAGAAACGCCGTGATGCCTGAATTTTGTTCTCCGTATCGGAAAGCTCTCGCTGCAACTCAAGAAAATTCTGATTCGCTTTTAAATCAGGGTAACTTTCCGATAAGGCAAAAATTGATTTCAAAGTGGTTGAAAGCATATTTTCCGCCACCGCCTGTTCTTTGGCATTTCCCTGCTTTTGCTGCTGCATAGCCAGATTGCGCGCCTGAACTACTTTTTCCAAAGTTGCGCTTTCATGCTTGGCATAGCCTTTGACGGTCTCAATTAAATTAGGAATCAGATCATAACGCCGCTTGAGCTGAACGTCAATATCGCTCCAAGCTTCATCAACCCTGTTTTTTAGACGGATTAAACCGTTGTAGAGAAGAATTAATGCCAGTGCTACCACCGCCATAACTCCAATGACTACCCATAGTATGTTTGTCATATATTTATAAATTTTAATTAATTACTAATGAACTTATTTAACTATAAAGATTTCAATTCAAGCAGTGATGTATATTGCCGATATGTATCGGGGTTGTCTGCCACTCGTTTGAGAACTGCCAGCCGTATTTGTTCAAAAATTTTCTCGCCGCCAACTTCTTGCTTAATAGCTTCCAGCCCATGCTCGTATTCATCGGTAACCGCTCGTTCGTTTTCCAGCGGGTACTCCCCGCCTGAATCTTTAGCTTCCTCTAGCTCCTTATCTGACGATAACTTTCTTTCCATAGCGAGCAACAACCGCTCTTCGTAACGACTGACGAGCTCTGCCAACTCTGCAGATGACAAGTCCGGCGACGCCACATTGTTTGAATAATGTTCTATAGACATATTAGATAGATTAGTAAGTAAATTTGTTATTAAAGTAACCGGGTAACTCCGTAATCGCCACCCGCTCCTGGCGCATCGTGTCGCGATCGCGCACCGTTACCGCTTTATCCTCCAGACTCTCAAAATCAACGGTGACGCAATACGGCGTGCCGATTTCATCCTGGCGGCGATAGCGCTTGCCGATGCTCTGCGTTTCGTCATACTCAACCATCCAGTTCTGCCGCAGCGTGCCAGCGATGTTTTTGGCTACGCCGGACAGCTCGTCTTTTTTGGAAAGCGGCAATACGGCGATTTTAACCGGCGCGACTTTTTTATCAAACTTTAAAACTACCCGCGTTTCAGTTTTGCCGTCAGCCGTAGGCGCGTCTTCTTCGCAATACGCCTCGCTAATTACCGCCAAAACTGTGCGATCCGTACCAAATGTCGGCTCAATTACGCGCGGAATATACTTCTCGCTTGTCTGCTGGTCAAAATAACGCAGGTCTTGTCCGGAGTGTTTTTGATGATTGCTTAAATCGTGATCAGTACGGTAAGCAATTGCCCACAATTCATCTTGTCCAAAAGGAAAATCATACTCCATATCAATGGTGCGTTTGGAGTAAAATGCCCTCTCTTCATCGGGAATTTCATGATTATGCATTTTTTGCTCATCTAGGCCGATTATTTTCATAAAACCGCGCATATAATCAACCCAGTTCTCAAAAATACCGTTCCAGTCACTGGTTGGAGAAATAAAATACTCAATTTCCATTTGTTCAAACTCCAGTGTTCGAAAAATAAAATTGCCGGTCGTTATCTCATTTCGAAAAGCCTTCCCCATCTGTCCAATGCCAAAAGGCATTTTTTTGTTCATTGAATCCAGAACATTTTTGTAATTCACAAAAATTGTCTGAGCCGTTTCCGGACGTAAATAACTAACCAGTCCTTCTTCTGCCACCGGACCGATAGTTGTTTTAAACATTCCGGAAAAAAACTTTTCTTTGGTGAATTCACCGCCGCAATCAGGACACTTGCTGGCATCGGCCAGCTTGTCGGGGCGAAAGCGATGATGGCATTTTTTACACTCAACCAACGGGTCTTTAAACTTTTCCGCGTGTCCGCTCGCCTCCCAAATCTTTGGGCTCATCAAAATTCCCCCGTCCAAACCGGTCATATCGTCTCTGCTCTGCACAAAATACTTCCACCAGAGATTTTTGATATTATTTTTGATTTCCACGCCGCGCGGACCATAGTCATAACTATTAGCCAGACCGCCATAAATTTCACTCCCGGGAAAAATAAAACCGCGCCGCTTGCACAAGCTGACGATTTTTTCCATTTTACTATCATCTTTTTTATTCATAAAAAAATATTACTAAATTATTTACTCACCCTCCGGCTCATTGTCAACTATCTTTATACCGACCACATTCGCGCTATTTTTTAATTCGGCGATTGTTTTTTTCACGCCGTCGTTATCAGGGTTAAGCGTTAATACTTTTTCAAACTGTTCAATTGCCAAACCAATCTGGCCCTGTTTCTGATATGCCAAGCCTAAACTATATAAAGCATTAGCATAATCCGGCTTTATTTGCAATACTTCTTCAAAACGTTCAACAGCTTTGTCATACTTCTTTTGATTATAATACAAACGACCAGCTTCGTAAATAAGCTCTGAAATTGACTGCTTGATATTAACCTCTTCAAGCATTACCAGCGCTTTGTCTACTTGGCCCAAAATTTCGTACTCTTTGGCTAAACCAACATAGGCTTCATAGTAATTACGCTTATTTTGAATAGACAGCAGATATGAATTAACCGCGTCATTGGTCTGATGGCGCGCGGAATACAGCTTTCCCAGTTCGGTCAAAAGCACGGGATTGGTCGGCTCCAGAGCAGACGCACGGTCAAAATAGTTGATGCCATGCTCAAGTGAGCCGTAAGTTATCGACTTAATATCGCGATAAATCGCCGCCAATGTCTCCCAGGTCACAACCGAATTCGGCGCCGTTACCGTTGCTTTTTCAGCCGCTTTGATGGCCAGCTCAATATTGACCTGCAGTTCTTTTTTCTTTTCTTCAGTTATCAAATCTTTGTTCACGTCCACCGGCAAGCTCAGAAGATCAATTGAGTCACGCACTTCATTGACATAATCTTTCGCCAAGGCAATGCTGTAATGATAGCGGTTTGGATTCAATCTGGCGGCGGCTAACAAATACACTCGGTCGCCAGTAAGACGAAAGTTATTATAATCCACGTCAGCCAAAAAATACTTTGCCTGCAAAAAATTAAAATATATAAATGCCAAAATAAAAATAACCGTAATGCTGCGTAAAATTGAAAATAGCTGTCTATGGCTCACCGCGCTAATCGCTATATCGGCAAATATCCGCGGAAAAGTATAACGCCAGGAAAGCATTGCCATGGCGATAAAAAACCAATACATGAACAATACTGATATATTTATCTGATAAAGAATCTGCGCGGCAAACATGGACAAAGCGGCAAACGAAAAAGAAAACGCCAGATAACTCTCTTCCTTGGCGGAACGAAACATGTTTTTCAAAAAAACAAAACTGATAAAGAAAAATACTCCGACTACCGCTAAATAGCTAAGAACGCCAAAAAAGCCGACTGACGTTACCATCTCCATAATGTAGGTCGGCGCTTTATCAAAACGCAGCTGCCAAAACTGGCCGTTGTTTAGGCTCTCCGGCCGATACAGAGAATAGGTATAAGCATATGTCCCCGGTCCGGCGCCGAACAAAAATTCGTTTTTGAAACCCTGCCAAGCGATCTCACGCCCTTCAGATACTGGCACTACAACATCTTGCGGCAAACTTACGTTAAAAAAATCTTGAAGTTGGTTCTGAAAACCGCTGTTACTGAACAAAATTAACAAACAAACAATGAACAAGATCAAAGCCGGAGTAATATTAATATCAATGACTGAGGTCTTTTGCTCGCGATTCGTGTAGGCAATATAAAGAGCAAAAATAAATATAACGCCTGAACCTAATAACAAAACCAGCCAAGCGCTAGAAAAATTTATAAGTATTAAACAAAAAAAACTAGTAATTAATATGATGTAGTACTTTATAGTCAAGCTAAGCTTTTTTTGGTAAGACTCGGATTGGTACGAATATAAAGCAATAACAAAAACCATAATCGCCGCGGCGAACATGCTAAATACCTGCGTGGACGCGCCCAAAAAATAAAAGGCGTTTGACTGAACTAAATTAAACTGGGCGATCAGCGGCAGACGAGCCAAAACGCCGGTGATTGAAGACAAACTCACAACTAAGACAATAATTATGGAGTATAAAAAAGTATTAAAAAAGGCCGGCAAATCTTCTTTTTCAGCCGTATTAATAAACAAAAAATAAAACAAAGCAAAAGAAAGGACTGAAAACTGCGAGTCGGAAAATGCTCCGTAGTACCCAAACCAAGAACTAAATATATCCACGCTGAGTAATGAAGACATGCTCCATACCGCCAAAAAAATTAAAATCGGCACGTCCAGCGGCGTGCGTTTATAGATAATTTTTTTCTCAATAAAAATAGTTTTCAAAGACCAAAAAATTACCGCTAATCCGGTCAGAAACCAAAGCATAATTTGCTTGTTAAACTCAAATATTTCAAAGGTAAACGGCAAAAAAAACACGGGGATTAAAAAAACCTCGCATTTTAAAATAAATATTATTAATGATTTCAAAAAATGACGCTCCTCTAGTACCGGTTTAGTAATCGTATTTTTTTTCTCCATAAGCCATATCTAGTAAACTTACGCGTGAGCGTGATTATTTTTTGTCTTGATCCAGTCTTTAAATATCACTGAAGCCGCTGTCGCCACCGGTATGGACAAAAGACCGCCAACCACACCGCCCAAACTCAATCCGGCCATCAGCACAGCGATGCTGACAATCGGATTCAAGCCGACAGCGCGTTGCATTATTTTTGGAACCAATATATTTCCCTCCACCTGCTGAATAATAATGTAGAGAACAATAACCAGCAGAGCTAAAAACGGCGAAATTGTGAATGCTAATAACACCGCCGGCACACTGCTCAAGGTTGGTCCCAGATACGGAATAAACTCAAAAATTCCGGCAATTAAACCCAGTACCAAAGCATACTCGCGCATCGGCTCAATAAAAAGCAGTCCCAGCCAGGTAAAAAAACCAACCAAAAACATCAGTATTAACTGCCCGCGCATCCAGTATCCGACCTGACGCTGCATACGATTAATCAACTGCATTACATATGTCTGATCTTTGGGCGGAGCAATAGACCAAACAACTTTTTTCATAGCGTCTTCTTCAACAACCATATAAAAAGTAATCACCAAAACCAAGAAAAAAGATACAATACCGCCAAATATGCCGCTAACGGTTGAAAAAATGCCGCCGGCGGCTCGGGTAAGATTCTGCTCCAAACCGCCGACGCTTTCTTTAATTCTATCCAAAAGTCCGTGTTGCACCGTGTACTCACGAACTGTTTCGTAGCTGACCGTTAATTTCTCTACATAATAAGGGAAGTCGTGACTTAGGTCATTAAACTGCTTAATAATTGGCGGCACTATCAACAATACAGCTCCGGCAATAATAGCCGCGACCAAGATATAAATTACCATTACGCCGATAGCGCGTGGAATTCTCAAACGTTGCAACATATCAACCCAGGGATCAATCGCGGCTGAAAAAATCAGTGACACGAACAAAAGCACTAAAATATCTCTAATTAAATACGCAAAGTAAAGGCAGATAATTACTAAAAAAAATTTCACAATTGATCCCGCTGAAATATTAACTCGATAGCTTGAGTTTATCGGCAATGGCATACATTTAAATAAAGCTGTATTTTTACCAGCTTATTAGATTATAGTGTAATTATAAAAAAAATATGGATATTTGGCAAATATAATTTCAAAAAACCGCCTATTTAAAAATAAAAAACAGGCCTCTTCTAAAAGACCTGCTTTTTTTCAATTTATGACTATTCGTTTTCAAGGCGTGTGTATGCGTGACGTTTACATCATTCCACCCATTCCGCCACCCATTCCGCCACCCATTCCGCCCGGCATTCCGCCGCCGGCATGGTCGCTCTTTTCTTCCGGCTTGTCAGCTACGACCGCTTCAGTGGTGAGAAACATAATCGCGGCTGAGGCCGCGTTCTGCAGAGCTGAACGGGTTACTTTGGTCGGATCAATAATTCCGGCCGCCATCAGATCTTCAAACTTGCCATTAGCGGCATTGTAGCCAATATTGGTATTGCCCTTTTGATGATGAGCAATGATATTGTAGAGAATCAATGAGCCGTCTTTGCCGCTATTTTCGACAATTTGCTTGATTGGCTCAAGAATCGCGTTATCGACAATTTGGGAGCCGACGCTTTCTGACTTTTTGTCAGTTAATTCTTTGAAAGCGTTGCCGGCAATGGCCAGCGCCAAGCCGCCGCCGAGCACCACGCCTTCTTCCACGGCCGCTTTGGTCGCGTGCAGGGCGTCATCAATTCTGTCCTTTTTTTCTTTCATCTCGGTTTCGGTAGCCGCGCCGACTTTGATTATTGCTACTCCGCCGGAAATTTTTGCCAGGCGTTCTTGCAGTTTTTCTTTGTCAAAGTCGCTCTCAGTTAATTCCATTTCTTTTCTAATTTGCGCGATGCGATTTTCAATATCATTTTTCTGACCCTTGCCATCAACAATGGTGGTATTATCTTTGGTGGCGATTACCTTGCCAGCCTGTCCCAAATCGGCAATACCTGCGTTCTCGAGCTTCAGGCCGACTTCTTCAGAAATAACCTTGCCGCCGGTCAGCGTGGCGATATCTTCTAACATAGCTTTGCGGCGATCGCCAAAACCAGGCGCTTTTACCGCCAAGACATTAAAAGTGCCACGAAGTTTATTTACCACAAACGTAGCCAGCGCTTCGCCTTCTATATCATCAGCGATAATAACTAAATCTTTTTTGCCGCTTTGCGCAATTTTTTCCAGCAATGGCAAAATGTCACTAATCGCGCTGATTTTTTTATCGGTAATCAGAATGCTAGGTTCAGAAAATTCTGCCACCATTTTTTCTGAGTTGGTGATCATATAAGGCGAAACATAGCCTTTGTCAAACTGCATCCCTTTAACCACTTCTTTTTCAACGCCGAAATGCTGTCCTTCTTCAACGGTGATAACGCCGTCTTTACCGACCGCTTCCATAGCTTCGGCAATAATTTTTCCGATTTCCGGATCATTGGAAGAAATTGAAGCGACTTGAGCGATTTCTTCTTTGGTGGAAATCGGCTTGCTCATTTCTTTGAGCTTCTTAGTGATTTCAGCGACTTTTTGTTCAATGCCAGTTCTGATCTCAATCGGGTTCGCGCCAGCCGCGACCATCTGCAAGCCTTCATTGATCATCGCCTGCGCCAAAATGGTGGCGGTGGTGGTGCCGTCGCCGGCCACGTCATTTGTCTTTGAAGACGCTTCCTTAATTATCTGCGCGCCAATGTTTTCGAGCTTGTCATCCAGATCAATTTCTTTTGCGACCGTAACGCCATCCTTAGTAATGATTGGACCGCCGTAGCTTTGTTCAAGCACTACATTGCGACCCTTTGGTCCGAGTGTAACTTTTACCGCGTTAGCGAGTTTGTCCACGCCGCGCTTGAGCGCGCGTCGGGCTTCTTCGCCAAAAACTATTTGTTTTGCCATAAAATTAATATTACTAATTTAATTTGTATTTTTTTATATAATCCAAATCTATCCCGAGTACTCGGGATAGATTTGAATTATAACTTATTCAATAATGCCGATGATATCGCTTTCACTTAAAACCAATAATTCTTCGCTATCAATTTTAAACTCATCCGGGCTGTATTTTTTGAAAAGCACTTTGTTTCCAACTGCGACATTCATTTCCGCGCGCTGGCCATTTTCCATAATTTTACCGGGACCAACCGCTACAACCTCGCCCTGTTCCGGACGCTCTTTATCAGCGGTGTCCGGCAAAACAATGCCTGACTTAGTTACTTCTTCCCTAGAAATTGGTTTGACGATAACTTTATCGCCGAGTGGTTTTACCTTCATATTTTTTTACTTTAATTAAATAATTAGCAATGTATATGACAGAGTGCTAACTCTACTCATCAATACATTTTATATAATCCAAAAAAATTGTCAAGTCTAACAGTATTTGTTATTATTAAACTAAGATTAACTAATTTATGACCTACAATATGAGATCGGAATTTCGCAAAGATTACTTGCTTAATAAATACGTCATCATCACTCCCGGACGCGCTCAACGGCCGCGCGATATTTCCGAACAAACAGTTCTGCATCGCTATCAAGAGTGCGTTTTTTGTCCAAAAAATATTGAAAAAAAATTAATCTTAGACAAAATCGGCGATGATAAAAGTTGGCAGGTTTTATCAATAAAAAATAAATTCCCAGCCGTGACTTTAAAAAACCAAAAAGCCTTTGGCTTGCAGGAAGTGATAGTTGAGACTCCAAAACATGGCGTTGATCTAGGAGAGCTTTCACCAGGTGAAATTAAAAAGGTGCTGGAAATGTTCAAAAAAAGAACAAGCGATATTTCAAAAAATAAAAAACTTGACTATATTTTAGTTTTTAAAAATAATGGTTCCAAAGCGGGCGCTTCAATCACTCACTCTCACTCGCAGATATTTGCCACTGACATAATTCCGCCGGATGTTCAGGAAGAAATCTCCGCGGCGGAAAATTATTTTACCAAACACAAAAGCAACGCCTACGCTGATATTATCAAAAAAGAAATTAAAAGCAAGCGAAAAATTTATAATAACAAACTTATTGCCGCCTTTTGCCCTTACGCCTCTGCCTACCATTATGAAGCCTGGATTTTGCCTAAACGCCCAGCTGATAATATTACTGCGCTTAATGATCAAGAACTTACAGCCATTGCCAAAGTTCTGAAACAAATTCTAATGAAACTGCATGCGTTGGGTATTTCCTACAATTTCTTTATGCATCAGGTGATATCCAATCCTAATCAATATTTTTATATAAAAATCCAACCGCGCGACAGCGTCTGGGCCGGAGTGGAACTCGGCAGCGGCATTGTGATAAATTCCGTTGCGCCCGAAGCGGCGGCGAAATTTTACCGAAAAATAGTTAAATAGGGTTTAATAGACAAAAAGAAGGCGGCCAAACGTTTGGCCGCCTTCTAAAAAAATATTCAAGAAGGCGAGGTTTGCAAACCTCGCCTAAATTTTAAAAAAAACCTCGTTCAAAAATAAACGAGGCTAAACAACAAAATAATCTCCTTCATTATTTGCTATTTGGTTTTAATAAAAAAGCAATAATACCAGCAATACCCCAGCCAGATGAACGGATTAATAATAGTCATCGGAACACTCTCCAGGTAGGAACAAAAGAAAACTTCTGTTACCATGGCTCCGATAACAATCAACACCATTCTGACTAACATTCTAACCGTTTGTTTATCCGCTTGTTGCTCCCATTCATCCATTTGTTGCTCCCATTCATCCTTGAATTTCATTTTTAGTCTCTCCTTTCGCTAACCAAAATAATAGCCAAAAAACAACCGCGCTTATAAAATTTATGACGTTTCCGGTTACGCCATAAAAAGCAACATGATCGACATCAATATAAATCATACTCATAGACACCAGTGTTGCAGCTGTATAACCTGAGGCTAGTATTAACGAAATCAAACGTTCCTCCTGCCGCCATTTTCCCGTAAATAGTAATTCAACTGAAATTACCATAACGCCCAATGCGTTCAACAACAGAGAGAATGCGTACCAATAATTTCCTAAACTATCTAGGATTATTGCTATTATGATCACAACAATGGATACAACAATCAAACCGTACAACACTTTATTCCTATTCATGTGTGTCCTCCTTTCTATACTTTGCTGCAGCAATTTCATCGTCCAGGAGCTTGGCTACCTGGGCAATTCTATCAGCGCAATTCTTCCGAATTTTTACATTGAGACTGATTAAAAAAAACCAATCCAGTATAATAAACGGAAAAGCCGCGTACCCTAACCCTAACCTTAACCGCAGGGGATAAAAAAAACTAAACAAACATAGCGCTGTTTCTAACCCCCCAAATAATAATGTGATTTTTAACACCCTTTTCAGCGTACTTCGAAAAAGATGGTCATCTATCTCCATTCCCCATAAAGGCGCTCCCGCTTTTTTTAAGGATTTAACCTCTTCCTCCGACGACCACGGCGGTAGCGCATGTACTTTCCACCACCGTAACCTTTGGTTGTATGAAACAATCGGCGCTACTAAATCGGTGAAATATCCATCCGGCTTGTCATGACACAACTGTTCCCGCAAAAACGCGCCTTTTTGTTCAGGAATAGTCTGGATAACTTCATTTACTGCGGACATTTTCTCCCGCAATGCGTAAAACTTGGCAGCGGTTGCCTCGGCTGCCGCTAACTTTGCATTCATTTGTTCCAATTGATTTACCAGGCACATCGGCGTCTCCTTTCTTTCATCAAAATTGTAAAGATCATAACTACGCACATAATCTCACAGCATATAACACTATGTCAATTTTATAGAACAAATTTTAGATAAATTTTATTTAAAATTAGCAAAAAATAAAAAAATAGTCATAATTATTGACTACTCTTAAAAAATCTGCTAAGCTTTTTATTGTATGAATACGGAATTAACCAAAATCTTAACCTACTTCAATCTCTCGGAAAAAGAGGCGCGAGTATATTTGGCCGGCCTGCAAGTTGGGCAAGCGACGGTCTATGAAATCGCCAAAGCCGCCCAGCTGAAACGGCCAACGGCGTATGTTTTGGTTGAGAGTTTAATTGAAAAAGGATTGATGACCACTGAAACAAAAAATAAAAAAAATCTCTGTTCGCCGGCGCCGCCGCGCCGCTTGCTGGATACCTGGCGCGGACGGCTGGAATCGCTGGAGGCGATTACGCCGGAATTAAACACCCTCTTTCAAACCGGCAGCGCCAAACCCAAGGTGGTAATTCTGGAAGGCGAACGGGGCGTTGATGCGATTTACAACGAACTCTCCCCCCCAGACACCAAGGGGGAAGAAATCATCGCTTTTGGTTCCCTAACAACTATTGCGGAAAAATTCGCCTACCGCCTGCCGGTCTGGCAAAAAATTGTTAATCACAAACGCAATCGCGTAAGAGAGCTTATTGATAATGAACCATTGAACCAAGAGTATATTACAGATATGAAAAAAATTGATAACCCGCGCTACCAACTGCGCGTTACCGACTTTGGACTCTTCGGCGGCGCTGACATACTGCTGTATAAAAATAAAACCGCCATTCTCTCGCTCAAAAGAGAGCTCTTTGCCGCAGTCATTGAATCGCCCGATATTTACCAGTCATTTAAACTTATGTTTGACCTGGCCTGGCAAAAGGCAAAAAAAATATAATGCAAAACTTATCTACAATACTGAAGGCGCGGTTTACCAACCGCGCCTTCTTTTAATTACAGGATTATGCCTTACCTCACCGCTCCCGAGTAAGCAATGGCTCTCATCACATCCTCCCACTCCATCCCGCTAAAGCGGGATTACGTGGGACAAGCAGTCTTATCTGACAGCACCAGAGTAGGCGATAGCACGAACAATATCCCAATCAACCGCACTACTCGGATCGTAGCCGTAAATAGCCCGGAAGGATTTGATGGCGGCCTTCTCGCTGTCGGTCTTGCGGTCCACCGGCCGCAGGCCGTAGGTCATGACCGTAACAGCCGAATCATCGTTTTGATTCTGGCGGTTTGGTTCGCGCAAGTAGATTCGTTTGAAGGCGACGATGGCTTTGGCTTCAGCTGTCGGACTGGTTTGGCCGGGCCACCGGCCGTTGGCGATTTTAATCACGTCCTGCCAGTCGTCGTCGGTGTCGGGCAGGCGGCCAAAGGCCGCCGCGAAGGAGTTGATGACGCCGGCTCGTTCTCCCGCGCCTAAGCGCAGAGTGCTGTAGGTGCCGCTATGGATAAAGTGGGCAATGCGGATACGGCTGAAATCGGTTAATTTAGCGGCGTAGGGCTTAGTAATATTATCATAAATTTTGGCTTCGGTTGCGTCCAGCGACACCCGCTCGGTGCGGCTCGTAACCTCGCCGGCTTCAGCGCGACTGACGGTGTTGACTAAACTGCTCGCGAGATTGGCCAGGTGGCGGTACTGATAGGAGCCGGCGGTCAGAGCACGCACGGCTACCTCTCCTTCCGCACCGCTCACGTCTACCGTAATTAACTGAGCTGGCGCGTAGTTATCCGTCTGATCATAGGCGAGGAGATAGTAGTGGTAGGTGTTTCCAGTCAGCGCGCTGGCATCGGTAAACTGCTCGAGTGTTCCTTCAAACACCACCAGTCCGCCCGTGAGCACGCTAACAGCGGCCGTGGCGTCCGTTGCCGTGGTGGCGCGCCGCACCACCTGCACGCCGGCGAAATCGCTGTCAGCGGGATTAACCCACTGTAGCGTTACCTTAGTGCCGTCGGCGATTGCCTTCAAATTGCGGGGTACGCTGGGCGGTGTGGTATCAGCTACGCTGGTAGAACCGGTGGCCTTGCCGCCTCCCCCTCCCCCGCCGCTACCGGCGTTGTTGCCAGAGGTTGGTGTGGTGGCGGGCGGCGCGGCCACCTGCACGGTGATGGTGTAGTCACTGGCCGTGGTATTCCCCACAGTATCCTGACAGCGGACATAGTAGCGGGCAGTACTGCCGTTGGTGAGTCCGCTCACCGTCGTGCTGTGGCTGGTATTGCCGGTGGTGGTAAACGTATTCGTCAGGCTGGCGTAGGCAGTACCCGCGACCCCGCTGTAGCGGCAGGTGGCCGGCTCGTTGGTGGAAAGTGAAATGGTGGTACTGGTACGCCCCGCCGGGAGTATACCGGTCGGTGAGCCGTCCGAGAGCATCGGGGCGGTGGTGTCAGAGCCCACCGAGAACTGAATCACATAGTCGGTGGTGTTGCTGTTTCCCGCGCCGTCCTGGCAGCGGACGTAGTAGGTGTAGGTGGTATTATCCACCAACCCTGACACCCCCGTGCTGTGGCTGGTGCCGCCGGTGGTTGTGAATACTCCCGCGAGATTGACGTAGGCGGTGTTGGCTACGGTACCATAGCGGCAAGTGGCGTTTTCACTCGTGGTTAATGCTAATGTGGCCGAGGTGGTGCCGACTGTGAGCGTGCCGCTCGGGGAACCACCGGAGCGGGATGGAGCGGTGGTATCGGCGGGAGTTTGGGTGGTGACAGAGACACTGCTGGACTGTGCAGACACATTCCCCGCCGCGTCGTAGGCGGCCACCGTGTAGCTGTACTGCGTACTCGCACTCAATCCGCTGCTGCTGTAACTTGTGCCACTGGTGACGGTCCCGATCTGTGATCCGTTGCGGTAGACGCGGTAGCCGGTTACTCCGACAGAGTCGGTTGAGGCGGTCCAGGAGAGGTTGATTTGCGAACTGGAAATAGCCGTGGCGGTGAGACCGGTAGGAATGGAGGGGGCGGTCGTGTCAGCCGTGGGTGGGGGCGGGGGCGGAGTGGTACCGCCGCTTTGATATTCGTAGGCGCCGATGTCCCAGACGGAGCTGGCGGGACGGGGGTTGCCGTTGATGTCTTTATACAAACCATTACTGACAAAATCTAGAAAGACCGTAAAAAATTCGGCCGGCAGATACGATACAGGGTCAGTACCGGCATTGACGGCCGGTGAGGTTGATTTGAGTGAGTAATCTTTGCCGGAAAAATTATTAAACAGTACCGAACGATCAGCATCAACATAGGCGGTAATCTCACTGCTATCGGGAGACCAGCCATATCTAGAATCTTGATTCCATTGTAACGCAGTATACAAATTATTTTTTCGTGTATCCGCGAAACCGCCGCTATGCGTAATATTATTAATAAAATACACATCACCGTCATCGGCGCTGGAGTACATGGGTGCGGTAAACGTATTATTGATAAACCACACATTTTCCATGTTGTACTCCCAACTATGGCTTTCTGAATTGGTGATATTATTAATAAAATAAAGATTGCGGCCGACCGGCGTATTGGTGTAATTACCGTGGTAGGTAAACCCAAGCGGTGTGTCCCAGACACGGTTGTTGGCAACTAAAATATTTTGATTGCCTAAGTAACTGGTAATGCCATTGGCGTGCGTACCTAATGGACCTTGAACTGTGTTGTTTAAAATTTGACCGGTAATAACACCCATAAACCAAATACCCTGCCGAGTAGCTCTGTACACTGAATTACTCTTAACAATTATATTACTGCCGCCGCCCAAGATACCTACCGCGCGGTACGCATTCTCCACCCGATTGTTTTCCACCAACATATTGGCGCCGTCAATATGAATAGCGTATAAATTGTCACTCTTTAAATCACGCACGAGGTTATCGCGAATAGTAACGTCGGTGGTGCCGCTATCAATGGCGCGAATGCCCATGGCAAAATTCTGAATGGTAAAACCTTCCACGCGCATATACTTACCCTGTGACAAATAGATGCCGGTTTCTCCTAATGTGTAGCTATAGGCATGGCTTTGCGGTGTGCCGGAATCAGTCGGCCAGACATACAGTCGGTTCGCGCTTTTATCAAAGTAGTACTCGCCCGGCGCATCCAGATAGAGGGGGTGATTCACAATGGCGTAGTAGGAATCTCTGTCAGAGTAAACTAAACCATTATCGTACGCTTCGTGAGTAATCGTCTGTGTAGCCGGATTGTATCCGGTAACAGGATAAAGAACCGTAACGTTAGGAGAACGCCAGACATACACGTACGCGCCGTCATAATAGTTCGGATCTGACTGCGTAAAGTAACGCGGATCGGTGATGGAGCTGCCGGTCTGATATACGGTTGCGCTGTTATCCGGAATGGTTCGGAACTCCGTAGTCACATCATTAATAAACCGGTCTTGCGGGTTGGGGTCCTGGGATTGCCAAATAAACTTGCCGTCTTCAAAAGTCCCCATGGTGTAGTCGTAGCCTGCCGGCGCTTGGGTGTAGTAAATCTTGGCGTAGTTGGCATTGCCGCGCAATTCCGCCGCGGTAGCCTGCGTCCAGGTTGCGCCAAAGCCGGTGGACCCGTCAATAATAGCCTGCTCTGATCCCCAGCCGTCGCCTTTGAGCACCACAGGCTCACTGGCGCTGCCGTAGTTATACCGGCCATCAAGGTTAATTCTCCCTTTATAACTAACTCCACCTTTAAACAGAACAGTTGCGCCAGGTTGTAAACGCGTACTCGCCGCGTTGCCGGTCGCGCTCGGATCCCCGGGCGCGTGCTTCCAGGCCGTTGCCTGACTGGTGCCGTTGTTGCTGTCACTGCCGGAGTCAAAGTCAATGTAATAGGTGGTGCCGCTGCCGGATGGTGGTGGGGTGGTCGTACAACTCTGACTGAGAGCTGGCCTGCTCGTGGTGGTACCGCAGCTGTTACTGTCGGTACAGGTGCGTGTCTGTGTGCTGTTACTGCAGGTTGACCAACTCGTGCACGTCCAACTCTCGGTACAACTGGCGGGCGGCGTACTGCTCTGCGTAGTCGCATTCACTGACGACGATTGTGTGGAGAGATTGCCAGCCGCGTCATAGGCGGCCACGGTGTAGCTGTAGCTGGTGGACGGACTTAATCCTGTATTTGAATAGCTCGTACCGCTCGTAACTGTTGCGATTTGACTGCCGCCGCGATAGACGCGGTAACCGGCAATGCCGATATTGTCGGCTGAACCGTTCCAGGAGAGGTTGATTTGACTGCTTGAAAACGCGCTTGCGCTCAAACCGGTGGGCGTGGTCGGAGCTTGGGTGTCGCCGCTGGGCGGCGGCGTACCGCCGCCGGTGTAGTTGTAGAGCTCGGTTACTTCAGCAGAGGTGAGCGCGCGGTTGTAGATGCGGACGTCATCAATGTTGCCGTTAAAATAGTAATCATTGACACCAGGACCCTTGCCCAAGTTAGTATCATCGGAAATCGCCCCAAGGTTGCCAGTTAGAGAATCACTCGCTATTAACTGACCGTCTATGTACACAGCCCGATATCCACTGGCGTATGTCGCTGTAATGTAAACCCATTTATTTAAATTACTATTCAAACCATACTCTGTGCTAAGTTGACTGGAGTCATCGGCAGTTCTGATAGCAAATTCCAACGCACAGTTTAGGCGCAGTACAAAAGGATAAAGGTATTGCCCTTTGCCGATAATAACGTCGCTACAGTCCGCGCCGCGTGCGTATATCCACAGTGAAAGTGTCAGCTCATTCGTACTGCTTAACCCAAAACTGCCGCTGCCCAAATTCACGTAGTCGTTCACTCCATCAAACGACAACGCCCCGCCGCCAATCTTTCCCGTTGTCCAGGTAGCGCCGGAAATCGTGCCGGTATTACTGCCGACGCTGTCTCCCGCCGTTGCGCCGCTACCCTCATCAAAGGTCCAGTGAGCTTGCAGGCCGTCGGTAAGGGCCGCATACGTTGGCGTGCTGTATTGATATAAAACAAAAAACAACAGCGCTACGCTGAAGCCTCCGATTAAAAAAATGGATGCGATTCTAGGTCGTCTCATAAAAATAAATGTAAATAATATAAAATTATTATACCAATTTTTTATATAATTTTAAATACTGTCCAGCTGACTTCTTCCAAGAAAAATCTCTTTTCATGCCGTTAACCTGCAATTTTTTCCACTGTTTTGGTTTACTATAGTATATATGCAATGCTTTTGCCAAAATTCTATATAAAGCATCGCTATCAAACTTTTTAAAACTAAAACCAACTCGCCTATCAACCGTGTTAGCCAGTCCGCCGGTGGCGCGCACTACCGGCACCGTGCCGTAGCGCATGGCAATCATCTGCGTCAAACCGCAGGGCTCAAAGCGAGACGGTACTAAAAATATATCCGCACCGGCGTAAACTTGCTGTGCCAACGTAACGTCAAACATAATTTTGGCGCAAAACTGCTTGGGAAATTTTTTCGCTAATTTTTTTAAATGATCCTCATAATATTTACTTCCGGTCCCCAAAAAAACAAACTGGCAATCAAGCTCCGCAAATTTTTCGGTAATTAATTCAACGCCTTTTTGCCAAACCAAACGAGAGACAAAGCCAACCAGGCATTTTTTTTCACTCTGAGGCAATCCCAAACTTTTTTGCAAAGCCAGCTTATTCACAGTTTTTTTTGCCAAAGTTTCAATATCATAATTTTTGGTAATCAACCGATCAGTAGCCGGATTAAACTCATTAACATCAATACCGTTCAAAACTCCGTACAAATCTTTTTGGCGCTTACGCAAAATATTATCCAGTCCGGCTCCTTGATAATGCTTTAAAATTTCTTTGGCGTAGCGAGGAGAAACAGTATTAATAATATCAGAACCCAATATGCCCTGTACCATAAAATTAATATCGCCATTTTTGGCGTCCGCTTTGACGATGGGAAAGTGCGGGTTCACCCTAGCGTAGGCGATAATCTCCGGACTGGTGATGCCCTGGTTGGCGAGATTGTGAATGGTGTAGACGGTCTTGGTGTTTATAAAAAAATCATCGCCGTAATTTCTCGTATTTATCATCTGCGCGGCCAGCGCGGTGTGCCAGTCCTGTGCGTGCACGATGTCGGGTTGGAAATCCAGCGCCTGACACGCCGCGAGAGCGGCTTGGGTAAAAAAACTGAACCGCTCCACGTCGCCGCGGCCCCGCCCGATATGCCCGCCGATTTTCAAATCACCGGCGCCATAGACATGTTGGCCGCTAAAAAACTTGTGTTTGATAAAATACACCGGCACCGCACTGCCGGGCAACTCTCCCGCCCACACGCTGATGGTCTCGTCACTACCGCCCACCTGCGCAACAACTTTTGGCGGCAATTTTTTAATTTTGTACTGCTTGACATTGATACTCCCGTACAACGGCATAAAGACGCGCACGTCAACGCCCGACTCCTTGAGCGCTTTGGGCAATGCTCCGGCGACATCGGCCAAACCGCCGACCTTGGCAAAGGGCGCGACCTCTGCGGACAAAAACGCTACGGCAATATTATTATGCATAATCTCCTCCTGTTATTTTTTAACAAGCCAATCAATATCATTGAAAGTTTGTAATGTTGCTTGATTGGTATCAGTAAGCTCACCAACCGCCTTAATTACCCCCGGCCAACTTTCGCAATAATCATGTCCTCCTAAATATGCGCCTGGTTTTACTTTTGGCCACCAGTTACTGATATCTTTTTTGATCTCGGCATAATCATGGCAGGCATCAATATAAATGAGATCAAAATAATTGTCAGCAAATAATGTACTTGCAAAATCAGAATCTTTAGTAACTAAAATCACCTTGTCATAAAACTCCTTCACTTTCTTAAACATACCGGCATAATGCTTGCCTTGTTCTAATTGACTACGAAAGATATTACCATCTTGATAAGGCGCGTAATTATCAATTAAATACAATTCTTTAATCGGTAACATTTTTAACATACTCAACGCATGTTCTCCGGCGCTAACCCCAACTTCTGCTATTGTTAATGGCTCTTTTGATTGTTTGGCAATAAAGCTAATAACACCTCTTGTTTCCATAGCGATTGTGTTTATAGTTATCTTCTAACTTATTATTTTTTTAACGGCTCGCATAAATCATGAAGTTTCACTTTATCTCCCACCAAAGAATGCTCAATGGCCGCCGGCGCGCCATCATAGCCGAGAATTTCAATCTTATTTTTTTCAAACTCGCGCAGATAAATGCCATTGCCGCAACCAATATCAATGATAGAACCTGGTGTGAAATGTTTAATTAAAATTGCCGCTACCGCCTGAGCGGAGGGCCCTTCCAGTTCCAAGGTGTTGGCAAAAAAACGTTGGTCGTAAATGTGTGTTTCAACTGACATATATTTATCCGATTATTTCCTGCACGCCGGGCAGCAGTTTTGAATCAACCGCGAAATAATCCCAGGAGCTTTTTATCCGGTACCATTTGGCTTCTTCAAAACGATGAAAATCACTGCCGCCCGTCATGATTAATTTGTGCTGACCGGTTATAGCTTGCAAATAACTAATGGCATCCCAACTGTGATGCGGTGTCAGAACCTCAAGACCATCTAAGCCAACTTTTTTTAATAACTCAACAGTTTGTTCTTTTATCCAGCGGAACTTGCAGGGATGGGCCAAAACCAGCTGGCCGCCGACTTTTTTTCTGATTTTTAAAATTCTTTTGATATCAGTATAACTCTCGCGCATCATAGTTTTGTCCGGATTACGAAAATAATAACTGATTATTTCGCGTTCAATAATATTTTTCTTGCCGAGCTCACGCTGGATTCTCTGTTTATTTAACTCATAAAAACTATCAATGATATGATTGATAGGAATATAGTGGTTATGCCGATCAAGAATGACATTCACATCCGCTACATATTGCCTGCGAACTAATCTTTCCAGCGCGTGCCGAACATTAACGCGCCGGCGATTCTGCGACTCGCGCAGGAGTTCATGTATTTCTGGGTCTTCAATGTCAAAATTGTACCATAATAAATTCAAACGATAATTTTTCATTTTGACATACATCTCCATGCCCGGTATGACTTTTATTTTGTGCTGTTTGCAAGCCCGGCGAAACTCTTCTTGCCCGCTGACAGTATTGTGGTCGGTTAGACTGGCCGCCTTCACTCCGCGTTTTTTGCAAAACAATGCCAAATCAGTCGGCGTCAGATAGCCGTCTGAATTGGTTGAATGCAGTTGTAGGTCAATTAACATAAATGTGGATTAAAATTTATTTACTAAAAATATTTATTTTCTATGCTCATACATGTTAAAATGTCACTTTAATACCGCCATTTTTTTCTTTAATAATCTCCGCTTTATTATTACTTACCTTGTTCGAGAAATACTCCCGCAACGCCGATTCAACAAATGCTTGTTCGGCAACCTCCGGTTTGAGTAGCAGTCCGTCAATGTCTTTACTTTTCTTAATGCGCCGGCTTTTAAGGTAATCGGTAAAAATCTGCTGTTTTTCCGCCGCGCTCAAATCATCGCGCAGATGAATTTTTTCAAACTCAATATAATCGTCTTCTCCTTCTTCTTTTAAGTAATCAGCGGCGATAATATAGCCTTTGCAATCTGCTTTAGTACCAATGACGCAACTGTAGTTGTCCGGGAAATTCAGACCGCCGTCGCCATCGTCTTCGCCTTTGCCAATTTTTTCTAACACTGTTTCAATAATCTGATACTCATCTTTGTTGATCACAAACTGCTTGACATGCGAGGTGTTGAGCATATCTATCTGCAGACCGAAATATCTCTCTCCTTTAGCTTCCTCTTTCTGTGGATCATGATAGACATAGTTCGCGTTATGACTGTGCCAGTCCGAATACTCCATGTCGCCGTAGAGCGGGTCGGCGTCCACCGGTTTTAATTCACAGCTGCCGGTAACCGTGCCGCCGTCATCATTGTAGGAGGTGCCAATAACAATTTTTTTGTCCGGAAAACGTTTTTTTAACTCTTCGTACGCCTGCGCGATAATGGGGCGATACTTTACGGCGCGGTTGGCTATCTCAATATTATCAATAGCAATTTCATCGGCATCTGTGATAGTAAATACTTTTTTAACTTGCTTTTCCTCCTCTTGTTCTTTGTCTATTTTATTTTTAGACTTTTTCTCTTTTTTATCTGCCGCCACCAGCACCGATTGCGCCACCAAGTCCTCACTGCCGTCTTCATCAACAATGGAAACAATGAAATACGCCATGTCTTCACGCAACGCGTACTCTTTGTTCTTTGATGAAGTGAGCGGCATACAGCAGTTGGTCTTGTCCCCGCAGACCCAGCCGCGCGGGTCGGATTTTTTAGCAACCTCGGCTTTGAGCATGCGTCCCATATCCGCGTAACCGTACTGCTTAAGAATATCCCGAATAAGCTCTTGATCCGTCTCTTCAACCTCTAACTGTCCATTTAGATAGGACAAAAATGCATCAGCGTTATTGGCAATCAGACCTTTTTTCTTCAAATCATCATTTTGCGTAACATATTTATTTTGTTTCAACACCTTATCCAGCGCTTTTTTAATGTTAGCGCTTTCTGACCGCCGCTTGCGGTTGTTGTAACCCAAATACACCATGAGCGCCGCCAGTTCCAGTTCGCGGTTGGCAAACGCACCCATTATCTTATCCGTGGTGATATTATTCGTTTTTTCTGTCTGCGCCGCGCGGAAAGTGGCTGATTTTTCTTCCCGCGTCAGCTCGACGCCGCTTTTCTCCCGTTGCAACTCCTCCCGTTTTTGTTCGGTTAGGCGCGTCAGCTCCGCTTCATACTTTTGGTAGTCGCCGATAACCGTCTGCGCCCGCTCAATGGCGGCGGTGAACGGCACGAGATCAATACTGTCAAAAACTTTCTCACCCTTTTGAGAAAAAGTTAAACACGTTTGCAGTAGTACTGCCCGCGCCTCATCATCCTCTACACATTCCCGCACCGCTTCGGCTAACGCCCGCTGTTTCGCTTCATCAAGACGCAATAGCGCGTTATCCATACTCTGCGGCTTAACGCCTTCAATTTTTTTGCCCTCGCCGGTTTTGAGCAGGGTGGTTGTCTCCAGCGCTTTTTTGTAGTCGGCGGCGTAACGGTCTTTTTTTTCCGGTTCCGCCTTGGTCTGACGGTTCTTTTTTTCCAGCAGTTCTGTTTTTACCTCCTTATCTAATGCCGTTAATATATCTATGAGCTTGCGCATGGTTTCTTTTTTTTCAAACAACTCCACGTACTGCAGAGTCTGGCTATTGAGAGCGTGGATGCCGACCGCCGTGTAGGTAAGCTTGTTTAGAGGGTCAAAGGGCATCTCCACCGCGAACGGTTTGATAATTTGCCGCTTGTCAATGTTGTCTTTGCCTTCAATGATATTAATGAGGCGGTCGGCAAATTCGGCGTGATCCATATTATCCTCCTCGTCTTCATCATCGTTATGTTCATCGTCATACTCGTCCTCGCGTTCGCCAATCTCCTCCTCATTCGCTTCACCGCGGTACTCCGCCAGTTCTAGTTGAGACAGCGGCCGTCCGTCAATGAATACCCATGTTTCTTCTCTAGAAACGTCATCTTGTTTCCTGCCTTGTTCTTTGTCGCGCGGCAGTTGTGTGTTATAACGGTCAATCATCTGGCGAATAAACGGCACATCAACGCCCGGCGCCTGAATGAGCGTCGTTACCGCCTCCTTAAACTCATCACTGGCCTGCTCGGGCACGGCGATGTGGTGTTTTTGCATCATGGCCTCGCGCTCAAACTCGGCAAAATTTTTAAACGGCGACTCCTCGTTCTCGTGTTTGTTTATATAGATGTCAACATTAAAAGAGCCAAGCAGCTCGTTAAGCTGCTTAAAATCCGTCTGGCTATTCAATAGAGGCAGCACCAACCGGCCAACTTTTTCCTGTTTGTCCTCGGGCAGCGCGGTGATGCGCTCCATGAAAAGCAGGTTGTCGTGGACGTTCTGCCAGAATTGCGGGTGGGTGAGCAGGAGTTGTTTAACTTTTTTCTCGCCGAGGAATTTTTGGAGGGTTTCGTAGCTTTGGCGCAACTGGTCGTCAGCATTTATCTCTTGTTCTACGGCTTGGGCGTATATTCTGTCGCGTTGGGCTGTATCTACAAGTCCGGGAACTTCTAAAATTACCTGCACCGCCTGAAGATATGTTTTTTCCTCTTCACACTTATCCAGTACCTCCTGAATTTTCTCCCGCATGAAAGCGTTAGGGATGTTAAACTTAGATTTAATTTCAATCGCAAGCTTAATATTTTTTTCAATATCATTACCTACTATTTGTAATACGAACCCAATACCTTCCAGGGCGGCGGCTTGTATATCGGGACTATTTATGACTTCATCTGGAATGTTACACTGTTCTTTAATCGCTAACGCGCTGTCAATATAGCCACTGCTCAAACACTGCATTACCGCTGTTTTGGTGGTGGCCAGCACCTCTTCCTCGGATATGTTAAGCTCGTCTGCCATCTTCTTTACCTTATCTAAGTCAACTGATTTATTCCGAAATGCGTCCTCGTACAAGTTGTTACTTAATACTTTGTGTGTGGCTTCACGAAATAAGTGCTCCGGCACACGCAAACCCTCTTTAGCGTTAACTGCAGATTTAAATTTACCTTCCTTTAAATATTGCTCTATAACACGGTTAATGACTAATTGCACTGGCTGACTTAATTTTTCATAATTCATCACTCCTACCTGTTCCATCATTGTTACTGCGAAAGCTTCATTCACGTTGTTTAATACTTCTTGAAAAATATCATCTTCATCCAACGAAATACCCTGCGCCCGTGCAAATGCCGCCCGTTGTCGCGCATACTTTGGGCTAGCATTACGGCACTCTGTAACTATTTGTTTATGAAGCAACTGTTGTATGCGCTCGATATTTACTGTCATGTTTATTTCGTGCATAAAATTCATAACGGACGTTACTTCTTGAAGATTATAATCTTCGTTGATAGTTGATTGCAGCAAGTTTTCTATACCCTGTTCCGCCAGTACTGTCCACTCTTGAGAAACCGCTAAATCAATATTGTGTGTCCGTATCAGCTGCCTTGCGTGGTCAAAAAACCCCCTGCAATAACCTCCAGGTTGTAATATTAGCAGTGCTTTATGAACGAGTGCGGGGAGTTGCTCTGGCAGACGGAAATCTGCTTCAGAAATACCGAATACCTCTTGCAGTTCATTGATACAAGTCGCTGGGTTTTCGTTCCATGGGTGCTGGGGCTGATACAAATCATCTGCTAGTAGAGTGTTAACAACCTTAATCGCAACACTTCGCACACGCTCCGCTGGCATTTGAAACATTTTAATTAATGCCTGTGCACTCTCTATTCCCTGCTTTCTGGGTAATAAATGTAACAGCTCTTTCTCTGCCGCAGTCTGCATCTCAGGCGATTGCAAACAGTTGTCAGGCAAATGAACCAGTGTTATCAACTTCCTAACTTTTTGTAAATCGTAAAGTTTATGGGGTATAACTTCTTTTACTGCTTCAATGACCTCGGCGTTTTGCAGAATACTATCCGGTGATAACTCAAGGCCACTAAGAATACGCTCAACGTTATTACCCTCACGTTGTTCAATGTCCAACAATACAGCGTGAATTGCGGCGTTTGCAATAGCTTCTCTCTCATATTTTTCCCTTTCGCCAGCCACCCGGTTACTCCAATTATCTATTCTATCTGGTAAGTCAAGACTGTCGGTATAACCTACACCAGCGTAGTGCGAATCAAATGATTTAACGAGTCGGGCTGTTTCTTTTTCAATTTTTTTATCTTGTTCATCTCGCTCTTCCTCCTGATTTACATTTTCTACGTTAAATTTTTCCGGCATATTTTTTAAAAAATTATGTTGTTAAATCCTCCTTGTTTAAACTTATTCCCATTATTAACCAAAATAAATATCCGCCAAACGCTAAACTCCACAGCCAATGGTCAAAAAACATTATGGTAATTACCGCAAAAAGTATGGCTATCTTTCCAAAACCGCGCCGTTGGTACGCCAACCTAAGCAAATACAAAATCAGCGCGGTAAAAAACCCTAAACCAAAAACGCCAATTTCAGCAATTACTAATAAAAATACATTATGCACCGGCTGATAATAATAAGCGCTTCTTTGTTCGTCAACTCTGTCATAAACGGCCCGGCCATAATTGCCAATGCCGACCCCAAAAAACAAATTGTTTTTGATCAGCGTCTCGGCGTCTTGTGCGTATACCAATCTTTCAAATACCGAGACTTTTTCCAGGCGCTCATTATTCATGCCAAATCTGCTCTGTACTTGCCCCCACTGCGCGTAGGCAAACAGCGCGCCAACCACAGTTATAATTATGAAAAATTTCGCCAAATTAAAAAAACCAACCCAGCGATATTTATTGACCACTGTCGGCGCCAAAAAAATAAGTCCGACTAAGAACGCCAACCAAGCGCCGCGTGAATAGGTCAAAAGCAATCCGACAAAACTAATTGTAAATATAAATAATACTAAAAGTATCTGCCACCGGTATCTTTTGCTTTCTTCGTCATCTTCTGATTTTTCCAACTTGTAAAAAAGCTTCAAGTACAAAAGGATATTAATAAGCAAAGCGACCGCTAAAAATCCGCCCAGCATATTCGGATGCGGCAACGTGCCATACGCGCGCAACCAGCGCTCATCGCCGACTTCGGTAACGGAAACTCCCAAATCGCCGGCAGACTGAGCGGCCATACCCAGCCACTTATTCGCGTACACGCTCTGTGTAATATATTGTTGCAACGCAAATATTGATTGAATCAAACCGGAAAAAATTACTGCATAATATAATCTTATTTTATCATGTTTAACCTGTGTTACTAAGAAAAAAAATCCAATCGCCAGCAAAAAACGCGCGTAGCCATAAACAGCCAGCCCCAAATCAACCGCGAAAAAAATTGAAATAAAAATTATCAATTCCAAGCCGCCGATTAAAAGCCAGACCATCACTTTTTTTCTATTCAAATCGTTGCTTTCTAAATGCCTGATTTCTTTGCGGATAAAGTAATCCAAAAGCATGGCCATTATCAAAATGTCTGCCGCGTATAAACTCATGGTGCCATACTCCCAGTAGCCGCCATTGATATTGCCAAGCTTAATCATCCAGCGCGTCTGCAAAGGCAGTAAAAATACCAGTAAGTACAGACCGTAAGCCAACAGATTATTTTGTCTGGAAAAAACTTTCATTAGTCGATTTTTAGTTTACCGAGCCACCAATCACGGTAATCTGCCCGGCGGTCATTGGTATGGAACTTAAGCGTCGTTTTATTTATCACAACCTCGCTAGTCACATTTGCTTTTTCTTTAATAGCCACGGGCATTTTTTTTTCCTGGATATTTTGCAATATCAGCTCAATAAAAGAAAAATTATTCAAGCTGGCCAAAATAGACTTTAGAGCATTCATCGCAGAGTTATTTTTTACTCGGCGATACCGGCCTGAAATACAGCGCTCAATGGACAAATTTTTTTTCAACCAACCGTTGGCAAAAATTAAATCCTGATAGTTACGAGCCCGGTCATAAACCGGATAAAGCTGCGCTATCCAATATTGAAAATAAATGTCATCGGTAAGCGTTAATTTCTGCAGATCCAAACCATCAGTACTGACAAAAAAATTCAGGCAGAACTTATCCGCCCGGTCACTGCCCTGCGGACGCAGATGAAAAAGTTTTAGCAACAAGGCCGCGTAAAAACGAGCTGTCCAAATATGGCCGGGCGCGGTGATGATAAACAGATCAATATCGCTTTCGGCGCGCGCGTTTTCATAGGCCAGCGAGTTGCTCACGGCGATCATCTCGATAAAAGGCAGTAAACTAAGCCACTTTATAATCTTTCCGGCCCGGCGGTACTTCTGGGCGGAAATAACTTGCCGCCGTTTTCTAGTCTGAATTAAATTTTCTTTTCCTTTCAAAAAATAAAATCCGTCTTTGCGCTCAACTTTTTCTGAGTTATCCAAAGCGCTCCGCACGGCAAAAAAACTAACATCATCCCGCAGTGAGCCGCGCCAAAGGTATTTGTACACTTCCCAGCCAGTAAGCGGATATTCAAAAATATCAAAATAAGCAAGCGTCTGGTAGATAGCCTGATTGATATTATCATCCGCCTGATGCTGAAAATCCTTAGGCAATTCAAACACCATTTCGCGCAGAGTGGTAAAAGTTGAGACAAGCATGAGGTCTAATTTTAGATTTCAAATTTCAGATTGCAGATTTATAATTATTAATCAAAATAAATCTAAAATCTAAAATCAACAATCTACCATTTAATCACTCAATTTTTGGTTTATCCAGCGCCATCGGTTCAATCCGGCGCTTTCCCTCCACAATTTTAACAACGTCTTTATCGATTTTTCCCAGTTCTTTGTAGGCGACATTATAAGTATTCACTGTTGTGCCAAGGTGACTGCCGAGCTTTTTCATGTACTCTTCGTAACTGGCGATATGCTTGCCCAAAAACTCCACCTCCTTGCGAATTTCTTTGGCGCTCTCTTCAATCTGCAGCGCGCGCAAACCCTGTAATACTGTCTGCAAGTAGGCATGAAAAGAAGTCGGCGAAACAATGATTACTTTTTTGTCTTTGAAAGCATACTCAATCAAATCCCGCGTATTCACCTTAATCGCGCCGACTTGATTAATTAATAAGTCATAATAAATACCCTCCGCCGGAATAAACATAAAAGCAAAATCCATCGTGCCTTCGTTTGGTTTGATGTACTTGGCGGTTTCATCAATGCGCTTTTTCAGATCCAGCTTAAACTCCCGCTCCAGTCCAATACGGACATTGGCGTCTTTTTCCTGCACGATGCGGTTATAGTTTTCCAGAGAAAACTTTGAGTCAATGGGAATGATTTTATCTTTAACAAAAACCACCGCGTCCACAATGTCGCCATCAGAAAAACTATACTGCATTTTGTAAGCGCTCGGCGGCAGAACATTTTTTAAAACCAGCTCCAGCTGATACTCACCCAAAACCCCGCGATGCTTGGGGTTTTTTAAAACATCTTCCAGCGACTGCAACTGCTCGGCAAAACCCATTACCTGCTTATTGGTTTCATCTAATTTCGTTAATTTTTCCGTCACGGCGGCAATTGCGTTTTGGCTCTGCACATGAATGTCGGCAATCATTTTTTGCGCCTGATTAGTTACTGAAGACATAATGCCGGTAGTCTTGCCAAACTGGTCTTGACTGAGTTTATTAGCCTCGGAGAGTTTGGTGTCCATAGTCTGAGTAATTTGGCTGAGCTGCTGTTGCATCATCAGCATTGATTGATCATCTTTTTTGCCGCCGGCTAGTTCGGCAAACTTTTTTTGCATATACCAAAACAGCGCCGCAATCACGGCGAGCAAGATAACAATTAAAGTGATTAACAAAATTTCCATAGTATTATTGTAACAACATTAATACAGACACACAACATTGACAAAACAGTAATTAAATCTTGAAATTAAAAACCCGATAACTGCGCGCAATTATCGGGTTTTAGAATCATACTAGAGGAGATCAAGAGCAATCCTTGACTTAACACAAAATTATTATTTATATATTCGTAATTAATTGGTAATTCGTAGGAGTTGCCAAAATGATAAAATTAATATATAATAAACATCGTTATAAAAAGTCGTAAATATTACATCAAAAGAATATGCAAAACAAAACAATTTCCATCCGAAACGCTAATACGCATAATTTAAAAAATGTTGATATCGATATTCCGCGCCATAAGCTAATTGTCATTACCGGTCTCTCCGGATCAGGTAAATCCTCTCTGGCGTTTGATACGATTTACGCTGAAGGACAGCGTCGTTATATGGAATCGCTTTCAAGCTATGCTAAGCAGTATATTGACCTGATGGATAAGCCTGATGTTAGCAGCATCACCGGACTGACGCCGACAATCGCCATTGACCAAAAATCCGGTTCAAACAATCCCCGCTCGACAGTTGGCACGGCTACGGAAATTTACGATCTTTTGCGACTACTCTTCGCGCGCATTGGGGTGCCGCATTGCCCGAAATCCGGACAACCAATGACCAAACAAACTATTGAAGACATTGTTACTGACATTATTAAACAAAGCAACGCGCAGACTGTTCTGGCTCCGTTGGTAAAAAACAAAGTCATCAGCGACAAAAAAGTAATTCAACAAATAAACAAAGCCGGTTACACTCATGTCCGGTTTGATGGACAGGTAGTAAATATCGCTAATACCTCGCTAAATATTGATGAACAAAAACATACTCTGGAAATAGTGCTGGCGCACGACAAATTCACTTCAAAATTTGAGTTGCGCAAAATTGTTAAAAAAGCCCTTGATCTGAGCAACGGTTTTGTGACGACCTGCTGGAATGGCGATGGGAAGTTGCGCGAAAAAAACTATTCAACAATCTGGACTTGCTTGGATACAAACTTCACGCTTGAAGATTTGGAGCCCAAGCATTTTTCATTTAACTCTCCGCAAGGCGCGTGTTCAGCCTGTCACGGTCTGGGCGTAAAACTAAAAGTAAATTCGGAAACACTGCTCAACAAAAAACTCAGCATCAATGAAGGCGCTATCCGCGCCTGGCCGAAAAACAACAGCTTATTTGCTTCTTACTTGCAGTCCCTGGCCGGCCTTGCGAAAAAAAAAGGCTTTTCAATGGACACGCCAACGAGTAATTTAAGCCATGAACAACTCAATATTGTCTTGTACGGTGAAAAAAATTTTCCCGGCATTGCTAATATTATAGAAAAGCGCTATAGCGAAACCGAATCCGCAACCATAAAAAGCGACTTAGAACAATATATGCAAATAACGCGCTGTCCGGACTGCGGCGGCAAAAGACTCAAGCCTGAATATCTGGCCGTTACGGTTGCCGGTATCTCTATCGCCGAATGCAACGCGCGATCAATTGATTCAGCTACTGAACTGCTGGATAAAATGGTAAAAAAACTGCCCAACCGTGATACAACGGTTGCCAAACCAATCGTCCAAGAAATAACCTATCGCCTCAACGCCTTAACGCAGGCCGGACTAAACTACGTCACGCTGGAAAGGCCAATGAACACCCTCTCCGGCGGCGAGTCACAGCGCGTCAAGCTGGCGACACAGTTGTCGTCAAACCTGGTTAATGTAACTTATATTTTGGACGAGCCTTCAGTCGGGCTGCATCCGCGAGATATCGCGCAATTAATAAAAACTCTAAAAAAACTTCGTGATCTGGAAAACACCGTTATTGTCGTTGAACATGATGAAGCGATGATGAAAGAAGCCGACTTCTTAATCGACGTCGGCCCCGGCGCCGGACGCTACGGCGGAGAAATAATTGCCGCCGGCACGCCGCAGCAAATTATTAATAATCAAAAATCTCTAACCGGCCAATATCTGGCAAAAAGAAAAAAGATAGAAGTTGTCGGCAAGCCGCGCGCCGGCAACGACAAATTCTTAAAAATCGTCAGCGCTACCGAACATAATCTGAAAAACATCTCGGTCAAAATTCCTTTGGGCAAATTCATTGCCTTTACCGGTGTTTCCGGCTCTGGCAAGTCAACGCTGATGACGGATATTTTATCAAAAGCGCTGCACAAACATTTTTTTCGCGCGCAGGATCTGCCCGGCGAACACAAAAAAATTGAGGGGCTTGAACATATTGATAAGGTCATTACGATTGATCAGTCACCGATTGGGCGCACGCCCCGTAGCAATCCGGCGACCTATACCGGCGCTTTTACCTATATTCGCGATCTCTTTGCTGAACAGCCTGAATCGCAAATTCATAATTTAAACGCCGGACACTTCAGCTTCAATGTGGTCGGCGGACGCTGTGAAACTTGCAGCGGCGACGGCTACACCAAAATTGACATGCAGTTCCTCTCCGATGTTTATGTTAAATGTAAAACCTGCGGCGGACGCCGCTACCAAAAAGACATTCTCGATATCTACTACCTGCCGCCCGCCGGACAAGACGCAAAAAACATTGCCGAGGTGCTGGATATGACCGTAATTGAAGCCAAAGAATTTTTCCGCGGACATGAGGTAATTCTGCAGAAGCTAAGCATCCTCGACGAAGTCGGTCTGGGCTACATCAAACTCGGCCAAAGCGCCACCACGCTCTCCGGCGGCGAGGCCCAACGCGTTAAATTAGCCACTGAATTGTCCCGCCGTGAAACTGGCAAGACGCTCTATATCTTAGATGAGCCAACCACCGGCCTGCACTTTGATGATATTAAAAAGCTGCTCAACATTTTAAACAAACTCACCGACAAGGGCAATACGGTATTAATCATTGAACATAATTTAGACGTGATAAAATCCGTTGACCATATCATTGACCTGGGCCCGGACGGCGGCGACAAAGGCGGCTACATCGTTGCCGAGGGCACGCCGCTGGAGGTCGCTAAGGTGAAGAAGAGTTATACCGGGCAATATTTGAAAAAAATGTTATAATATAGTTATGTATAATTGGAGCACAGACACTACTAAATTGAAAAAAAATAAAACACAATATACTGCCTGGCGGCTGGAGCAGTTGATTAATTTTGGCCTGCACAAAGAAAAAATCAACAAACAAGAGTTAAAAAAATATTGGAAAACATTGCATCTGGATCCTCACAAAAAAAAGTATCTGTCTTTTTTATTATGGCCGAAGAAACAATCTTAACCGAGCATCAGCAAAAACTATTGCAGGTAATCAGCACTGATGAAACAATCAGCAAGTTTTTTTATTTAACTGGCGGCACGGCGCTGGCCGAGTTTTACCTGCACCACCGACTCTCCGAGGACTTAGATTTTTTTAGCGAAACAGAATTTGAACCGCAGAGCGTTTATACCTTTCTCAAGAGTATACAAAAAAAAACGGGCATACGAAAAATCGTTTTTGAGCAGAGCTTTAACCGTAACCTGTTCTTCGTACACCTCCCGCGCGAAATCATCAAAACAGAATTTACCTATTTTCCCTTTCCGCGCATTGAAAAAAAGAAAAAAATAAACAAGCTCGCCATTGACAGCCTGCTGGATATTGCTGTCAACAAGATATTTACTATTTACCAACAGCCTCGGTCACGCGATTTCATTGATGTGTACTGCATTCTGCAAAAAAAGCCGTACGCTATACGCGACCTCATCAAAAAAGCGAAAATCAAGTTTGACTGGCACGTGGACCCAATCCAACTAGGCAGCCGGTTTCTGCAGGCGCGAACGCTCAAGGACTACCCGCGCATGCTTACCAATATAGATGATACAGTCTGGCAAAATTTTTTCGTAAATGAAGCGAAAAAACTTCAGCACAATATCTTCTCTTAAATTAGTGCTACTTTTCAATGACAACCTTTTCAAAATAAAAAATATTATAACCGACAAAGACTGATGAAAATCGGCCTTTTCTTTTTGCTAAAAAAACGGCCTGCTAAAGCCGTTTTTTTTATAAATACGCAATTTATCGCGTCTCAATATTTTTTTCCGTCTTGCCCTCGCTCCAATTCTTCGCGCCGCTCTCTATCACTTTCACCGCCAGCTCCTGCGCTTTTTTGTTCGCCAGCTCGGCTTCTTTCTTCAAAATGATAATATCAGTTTCCTGTTCTTTTTTCTGTTCTGCCAAAGTTTTGATTTTAATCTCCAAAACATTCTTTTCCGCCTCCCAAGTTTGCCGCTGGCGCTCGGCGCCGTCTTTGCATTCTTTTTGCAGGCGCGCCGCCGCTTCCTGCTCGCGCTGGTCCGCCGCCTGCTGAATCGCCGCCGGCAAGTTCGCCGCGGTTTGCCGCAAATTATCCAGCTCGGCCTCGCTCTGTTTAATTTTTTCTTCCCGTTCGGTCAGCAATTTTTCTTTCAAGTCTCTCTCGGCTAAAAATTTTTCCTCATCTCTTTGCCTTTGCGTCTTCGCCGTATAGTCATACTCTTCTTGCTCCCGCTCCCACGCGCGCTTAACCGCGGTAATTTCCAATTCCAAACTTTCTTTTTTGCCTTTTAGTTCTTGCTCCAGCTCTTTTTGTTTTTGCGCATATTCAGCGATTAGGTCTTCCAGCGCGGCGGCGGCCACTTCCACCTGATACTGGTTTTGCAGCTTCTTTTTGGAAATTTCAATAGCCGCTTGCAAGCTATTATACTCCTCCACCTTATCGGAAAACTGCTGGAGCAGTTTGCGCAAGTTGTCGGCGAATTTCAGCGCCAGGTCGTTTAATTGGTTATTGACTCCCGCTTTGATAGTAACCACGGCTTGGGTGATGTTTTCCAAACTCTGCTCCTTGGCTTTTTCGGTCGCCTCCTGGCTTTGGACGCTG
This sequence comes from bacterium, assembly GCA_030698385.1. Lineage (GTDB taxonomy): Bacteria > Patescibacteriota > Patescibacteriia > Patescibacteriales > XYC2-FULL-47-12 > JAUYLZ01. The sequence continues at coordinate 40,923 of JAUYLZ010000014.1, forward strand.
TGCGCTTCCTTGGCCACGGCTCTTGCCTCCGGCAAATTAGCGAGCAGTTTTTGATACTCGTCAATGATTTCCTGCTTGGTTTTTTTGGCTAAACTGGCCGGATTAAATATTGATGTTTGGGTCATAATGTTAAGGTTAATTTTATTAAACTCAACTACCACTTAACTACTGATTTTAAACAATGTCAATAGTTTTCAAATTCTTTAATTTGTGTTGTAACAATTATTAAAAAATCAATGCACAAAAAAGACGCTCTAATGAAAGCGTCTTTTTATTACATACAAATGTTTCAAAATTTAAACCTCTACAATATCTCTCGCCTTCTTTTCACTCAACACGCGCTTGCGGATTTCTTTCATCAGCTTTGGATTGGCGCGCAGGTACGTCTTGGCATTCTCGCGGCCAACGCCGAGTTTTTCCTCGCCAAAACTATATGAATTGCCTGATTTATTCACCACGCCATAGGCAATACCCACATCCAGCAGGTCGCCGGAAATGGAGATGCCTTCGTTGTACATGATGTCAAATTCAGTCGTGCGAAAAGGCGGCGCGACTTTATTTTTGACGATTTTCACTTTGACGCGGTTGCCAATAATTTTTTCTCCTTGTTTTATCTGAGCCGAGCGGCGAACTTCAACGCGAACCGAGGAATAAAACTTGAGCGCGTTGCCACCGGGCGTAACTTCCGGGTTGCCGAAAAAAACGCCGATTTTGTGCCGGATTTGGTTGATAAAAATAACTACTGTCTGTGATTTGGAAACCACGCCGGAGAGCTTGCGCAATGCCTGCGACATCAGCCTAGCTTGCAGACCCATATGAGAATCGCCCATGTCTCCTTCAATTTCCGCCTTTGGCACCAGCGCCGCCACCGAGTCTATCACAATCACGTCAACCGCGTTGGAACGCACCAATGTCTCTACGATTTCCAGCGCCTGTTCGCCCGTGTCCGGCTGGGAAATAAGCATATCATTGATGTTGATGCCAATTTTTTTCGCGTAATCAGGATCAAGCGCGTGCTCGGCGTCAACAAAAGCGGCTATGCCGCCAAACTTTTGCACCTCAGCCACCACATGCTGAGCGAGCGTTGTTTTTCCCGAAGATTCAGGACCGAAGACTTCAATAATTCGCCCGCGCGGCATGCCGTTTCCCAATGCGATATCAAGCGAAAGACAGCCGGTTGATACGCCTTCGACAATCATGCCCGTAGCCTCGCCCAGCTTCATAATCGCTCCTTCGCCAAACCGCTGTTTAATCTGACTGACAGCAGCATCCGTTGCCTGTTGTTTTTTGCTTGCATCAACTACGGAGGGCGCGTCTTCACTGTTCTCTTCGGCTATTTTGAATTTATCACTTTTTGCCATAAATTTTTCTTAGTAATTTATATCCCTCCTGTTTAATATTAAATTTTGGTTTATTTTTCCTCCCCGCAGATATCACCTAATTTACCAACACTTGCCTCATAATTTCAGCTTCTTGGCTATATCTTTTTTTCGAATTTATTTTAATAATATTTACTCCTTGTTGCAAGTGGACAACATAAGAAAACTCGCCCGACTCATTACTTAGCATTTCCGTGCCGTTTACAGAAATTATCGTGTCTGGTTCGCTCAAACCCTTTATCTCCAGAGAATTTTCATCAGTGCTATAATTAACCGGCGGGAAAAATATCAGCAACTCCGGCGGCGCAACCATTGCCTGCACGCGCAGACCCAGATAACCGACAAATAATAAGCCGACAACTATGACCAAACTATTGCGTATTAGTTTAGGCAAAGACAAAAACTCATACTTTTTTACGCGCTGACGGCGAAACGCGTCTCTTTCCTCTCTGGCGACCGGCTGTTTTTTTTCTTCAAAGTCATAAATATCCAGCATTTTTTGGGAATTTAGCTTTAGCAAAAAACAGTATTCACGCAAAAAATTCCGGCCATAGACTCCCTGCGGCAATTTATCAAACTCATTATTTTCCAAAGCGCGCAGATAATCAGCGTTTATTTTTAACGCGCGAGCGGCTTTTTCGAGATTAATATTTCTCTCATTGCGCGCCTGAGTCAGCACCTCTCCAATACTTTGCTCGACAATTGTTTTTTTTCGAAATATCATTTTTTTTAGATAAACCAAAAATGGAACCTAACCGTTCCACCTTTTTTGCCAAAATTATTTCATCCGTCTGGCCTGATATGCTATTAGGTTGAAGACCAAGTAGTACAAATATTGCTATTATCATCGCAGAGAGCGGAAAATACAAAATTAACAATCATCCAGCTGGTAAAAACAATAATTAGCCCAATCACCGCGTTGGTTAGTATCATCCTGCCCTTGGCGATACGCTCTTGACTGCCGGCTGAGAGTATCCAGACAAAACCGCCATAGACAAAAGCGGCCAGCGCCAACGAACCGACAACTCCCATGAGAATCGTCCAGATATTTACCGCGATGCGCAAAAAATCATTCAGGGTGTATATGCCGGTTTCGTAGGCGGGATCACCTTGCGCGCCCGGCGTTTGCGGCGCTCCCGGCACAATGGTTTGCGCGGATGCTACCTGCCACCAGCCGAATAGCAGCACCATAACTATTATTCCGATCAAAAAAAACAAGGCAGGGGCATGATCCTTAAGTTTTGCTCTTTTCTTTTTTATTCTTTGGTACATATTTCAATAATTTTAAACCGCGTAACAATTCCGTCTGACGCAATCTGCAATCATAAATCTGAATTTTGAAATTATTTAATCGTTTGTTGGATTTTTCGCGCCGCCAGCGTCAGAGCATCATCCATCTCCTCGGGATTAATCATCGCGGAATCAATCATCTCGCCGATTATCGCCTCGGCCGCGTTGTAATCTTTACCCCGATACCAGTTCGTGGCAGTCAAAAGCTGGTTGGCAAAAACGCCGATATCCTCACTTTCCTTTTGATCATCAACTAATGACCGCAAAGCCGTCGGTTTCTTCGAATTATTCAAATAAGCTATCACTTGCTCAGCCGCGGTCGCGTATTGGACAAAATCCCAAGCAACGTCAGTATGCGCGGACTGGGAAGAAACAGCCTCTAGCCAATAGTTGGCAAAATTAATTTCGGTATTGCCTTCAATCTGCAACATTGGCGATAGGCTGTAATTTAACCGCGGCGCCTGCGCTTTTATCAAAGGAATATGATATGAATAACCGAAAAATATTGCCAGTCTGCCTGCGATAAAGGCATCAAGTGAATTTGGCATTTCGGTATTCCAGGTATAGACTTCTTTGATTGGGTTGGCAAAATCAGTGTAAAAACGCAACGCCTCCAAGGCCGGGTTATAGTCTCGGCTGGAGCCTTTTGGTATTTGGTTAAAAGTAACATTGCCTAATTCATCAGACATTTTGACGCCGTTTTGCATCATCAGCAACGACAAAATATCACTGTAGCGCTGAATATTATCACTGGTCCCCAGCGCGACTCCTGACTGGACAATATTTCCGTTGACATCCTCAAGAGTTAAGTCCTGCACTGTCTTCAAAAAATCCTCATCCCAATACTTCGGCACACTGGTAACACCGGCCGCGTTCAACAAGTCGCGATTGTAAAAAATTACCATGGTATCAACGCTCAATGGCAAGCCATAAACTTCATCTTCAATAACCGCGTCAGTATAGACTGTTTCGACAAAGTTATTCCGAACGTCCGTTGGCGTTAAGCTTTTTTTCGTTCTAGTATCAACAGTTTTTTCATTTTTTAATCCGCCGCTGGTTGTCACAAACTGCATGGTTGTCTCTGGCGGCATTGGTTCAAGTTTTTTCTGATAACGTCGCATCCAGCCGGAATGCAGAGAAAAAACATCCGGACCGCGCCCTTCGGCAAAAGCGTTTAATAGCTCCTCTTCATACTCTTCATAGCGAAATTTTTTATATCGAATTGTTACCTGCGGATGCATGGTGGTATAGCCTTCAATTATTTCTTTGAAAGCGCTGCTGCTGTCCCAAACTCTCCAGTACTCCAAAGTAATTTTTTCCAGATCTGCCGTTGGCGAAGGATTACTAAATACACCGCCGCCGGCGCCGCAACCGGTGATTAAAAAAACGCCGATTAATAAACCAGTTATTAATATTTTTCTTTTGACTTTTTTCATAAAAAATATAGCTAATTATACCTATGTATAGTATAGCAAATTTTTATTTTTTTCACCAACTAAAAATCTAATGATCAACCACTGGCCGATACTGCAGCGCCTCGGCAATATGCGCGGTAAAAATATCCGCCTCGCCGGCCAGATCGGCAATGGTGCGGGCGACCTTGAGAATACGGTAATAAGCCCGAGCGGATAAGTGCATCTGTTCAACAGCTGTTTTTAATAATTGAAATGAATCGGAATTAAGCTGGCAGAATTGCCTCACCTCCGATGATGACATTTCCGAATTGGTGATAATACTGAGGAACTCAAAACGTTCTCGTTGGCGTTCACGCGCCGCCTCTACCCTTTTTCTGATTTCACTGGATGACTCTCCCCTGATGTCGCTGGTTAATTTGTCGAACTTTATTGCCGGCACTTCTATGCGCAGATCAATCCGGTCCACGATCGGGCCGGAAATTTTTTTCTGATACTGCAGGATTTGGTTCGGCGTGCAGGTGCACTCGCGCTGCGGATCACTTGAATAGCCGCAGGGACACGGATTCATCGCCGCGACCAGGATAAACTGCGCCGGAAACTGCAGCGAACCGGCCGCGCGGGAAATATAGATGACGCCGTCTTCAAGCGGCTGGCGCAAATTTTCCAGCATCACGCGCGGGAACTCGGCGAACTCATCGAGAAAAAGAATGCCGCGATGAGCCATTGATATCTCGCCCGGCCGCGGCCAAGTGCCGCCGCCAACCAAAGCGGCGCCGGACGCGGTATGATGCGGCGAACGGAACGGACGCTTCTTTATCAGCGCCGTGCCCTCCGGCAGTTCTCCGGCAACTGAGTAAATTTTTGTTATTTCCAGCGCTTCTTCCAGAGTTAGCTTTGGCAAAATTGAAGGAATTGTGCGAGCCAGGAGAGTTTTGCCGCTTCCCGGCGGACCGGACATCAGCACGTTGTGTCCGCCGGCCGCCGCTATTTCCATCGCACGCTTGGCCTGCTCCTGTCCCTGCACATTAGCCATGTCGGTTGTTTCATCAATGTTGGAAAAATCAATTTCATAGGCGCTAATCGGAATGATAGCGTCTTTACCCAGCAAATGATCAATCAGTTGACGCAATGACTTCACCGGATACACCTCCAATCCGTCAACTAACTTGGCTTCAGCCGCGTTCACGGCCGGAACATAGAGTTTTTCAATGCCCAATTTTTTGGCGGCAATGGCGATTGGCAAGACACCAGCCACCGAGCGTACCAGTCCATCAAGCGCCAATTCACCAATGAAGAGCTCTTTTTCACTGGGATCAAATTTAATCTTACCGCTGGCGAGCAGAATGCAAATTGCGATTGGTAAATCGTAGCTAGGCCCCTGCTTTTTGACATCAGCCGGCGCCAAATTAACCGCCACTTTTTTCTGCGGAAAACGACAGTTGCTGTTTAACACCGCGCTGCGCACGCGCTCCTTGGATTCCTGTACGGCAGTATCCGGCAGACCGACAATGGCAATGGAGCCTAAAGGACCCGGAACCATTTCCGCCTCTACCTCTACCAAAGTCGCGTCAAGTCCGACCACCGCGGCTGAAAATATTTTGGAAGCCATAATATTAATTAAATCACAAATACCAAATAACAAGTTCCAAAAAAACACCGTGAATCTTAATCTTAAACATTTTTGATCTTGTCCGCCAGCTGGCGGATTGAAACTTATTATTTTGATTTTAGTATAGCACAAACACCCCGCCATAGAGGTGGTAAAAAAAACTAACTGTCAAGATATTCGTAAAAAACTTAAAAAGTCTGGAATTTCTTCCAGACTAACTAATTATAAAGAACTAAACCAACTATCAATCTTTCTATCCGGATTAATTACCAATTCTAACTGCTTAATTCTTTCTTTTAGTTTTTGAACTTCTTCAAGGTAATCAGGAATTAAAGCGGGAATATCAAATATAGACACCACCTCTCCAACAGCTACAGCCGCTACACCCCTCCTTTTTGGTAATGTCTTTTTAGCTATGGTTTTAATGGTTTTAATTAGTCTTTCATTTTCTTCTCCTTTTTTTTCTAATTCTGCTTTTACTTTCTCTAACTCCGTTTCCAAATTTCTGATAGTTTTTCGCTCGGACATATTTTTCTCCTTTTTTAAGTTCGCAAAGATCTATGCGCTAAAAAAATATCATATAAATCATCCTTCGTCAACAACTACCAATTATTAACTAAAGCAGACTATAAACAAATGAATGCCTAAAAAGATAAAATAGTATATAATAGTAAAGACTCCTAACTCTATACTTTTAAACTTTACCTATGCCCTCGCACGAACGCCACGGCGAACAAATCCGCTACTCGCTGGAAAAAGAAATGAATGAAATCTACTGGGCGACCGCGATAAAAACTTTCGCGATTGAGCTGGTCGGATTATACACGCCGATTTTCATTTTTTTGTATTTTGAAAAATCGTTTGTCGCCGTATTTATCTTTTTCGGCGCGCAATTTTTTTTCCAGACGCTTTTGGTCCCGCTGGCGGCGCGTTTAATCGGCAAACTCGGCATAAAAAAACTCATGGCCATTGGCGGACCGTTTTTCGGCGTTTACTTAATCTGCTTGAGTTTGGCGCAAACCTATGGCATTATCTTTATTATTCTGGCGTTAGCGGCCAAAGTTCTCTATCTGGTACTATTTTGGCCGTCGCGTCATATTGATTTTGCCAAATTCGCAAGCAAAAAAAAGCGCGCCAGACAAATTAGCATGCTGAGCATTATCAATACCTTAATCTCAGCCATCGCGCCTTTGCTGGGCGCGCTAATGATTACCGCTTTTGGCTATGCGACAACTTTTACCATTTCCGCGGCGCTGTTGTTGCTTGCCTCTGTGCCGCTATTTTTTTCACCGGAAATTTACGAGAGCTATTCCCTGACCTGGCGGCAAAGTTTTTTGGAGCCTTTCAAAAAAAGAAACTTAAAAACATCAATCGCTTTCTTCTTTGAAGGCATGGAGTATTATACCAGTTTGGTCTTGCTTTCGCTCTTTATCTATGTAGTCATCGGCGATCTAGAAATCATTGGACTGATAACCTCCATAACTCTAATAATGACTCTGGTTTTTACCTACTTTGTCGGCTGGATTTCCGACCGGCGCGGCAGCCGGCAAATTATTTCTTTTGCTTCGGTTGTTCACGCCTTTGTTTGGTTGATTTGCGCTTTTATCACGACTCCTTTGCAGTGTTTGATTTATTTAAACTTTTTTAAATTTGCCGAAACCGCGAACCATCTGCCTTTTTCATCTTTGTTTTACAAAAAAGCGCATAAGAAAAGACATAATATTGATGAATTCATTATTTACCACGAGATCGCGCACAATAGCGGCCGGGTGCTGATGGCGATAATTTTCATTGTCGGATTCAGTTTTGGCCATACCTCATTTCTTTTGTACTTCTCCATTGCCGCCTTTGCCGCGCTGATGTATCGCTTGATTAAATAAAAATTTACTCAAAAATATACGCTGATTTGTCTTGGTCAAAAACCAATTTTTTGTACTCATCGGCGGTGATTAACTTCACCAAGTGCTTGGCCAGTTCGTCCGGCGTTAACATCATCTTTCTTTTTTCTTCATACTCTTTTTTTGTGGTGCCATAACGCGACAGCGGCGTGTCCACCGGTCCCGGACAGGCAATTTTAACGCGGTAGTGCGGAAAAGTCTTCTGAATGATTTCAGCTAAGTGGTATGAAGCGCTCTTTGCCAAACCATACAACGCCGGATCCGGCGGCAAGTTCAAACCGTGGCGGGACGACATCTGCAGAATCACCGCTGAATTAATCAGCTTTGGCTGCACCAGCTTAAACATCAGCCACGAGGCTTTCATGTGTACGTTCATAATCAAGTCATAATCCGGTTCGCTTGATTCGGTAACAGTCCCCCGCCGCATCACGCCGGCGTTATTGATTAAAACATCAATCGGCTTTTTAATAGTGGCGAGCGCTTTTTTTATCGCCCCGCTATCGGTAATATCAAGCTGATGATAGGTAACGCCGGCCACTGGTTCCTTTGGCGACTGAAGATCAAAACACGCGACCAGCGCGCCTTTTTGAGCGAGCAGTTTTGACTCGGCGTAGCCAATGCCGCTGCTCGCGCCGGTAATAATAACTGTCTTATTTTTTAAATCCATAAAAATTATTTAGTACAGTACTAGTATAACACTAATCCTTTTTTTGTAAAAAAAGACAGCACCTAAAAAAAGATGCTGTGTTTATATAAAAAATAACTTAAGCCTTTATTTATATTGCTTATTAAAAAAATGAAGAAGTCCTGGTGTAAATGGCGCTCCTTCCAAAATTAACTGTTTAATTTTTTCTATTGTATAAAAATTTCCGCTATCAATTTCTTCTTTCTGCAGAGTAATAAACTCATCTGTTTGAATAGTAAAAAGAGTTGTCATTGCATAATTATTTTCTCCAACGGGAATACTTTCTTTAGTAATAAATTTTAAATTTTTTGCTTTTTTTAATCCTAATTCTTCTTTCAACTCACGAATTGCTGTCTTTCGATAACTTTCTCCTGGTTCAACATGTCCAGCAACTGAAGCACAAAAATAATTAGGATAACGTAATTTATTTTTGGCACGTTTTTGGATAAATAATTCCCCTTTTGGACTGTAAACAAATATTTGAACGGATCGAAGCATCATTCTTTCTTTATACGCCTGTTCTTTATTTTTATACCCGATGATTTGGTCACTATCATTGACAATAGGATATTGTAATTTCATAGTATGTATATATTTATTATTTTCTGATTATTACAACACACCCGTTAATTTTATTACCACTTCTTGTGGTAAATATTTTACTCTCATAATATTCTATTTTTGAGAACTCTCCTTCTCTGCCTTGAACTACAAAATAGTCATTTTTAATAAAAAGTAACAGCGTTGTCATTCCTGCCCGCCTAGACTCGCCGAGTTTAGGCGGGCAGGAATGACAGTAAAAAGTTTTAAAATAAAGAAAAAAGCAATTTCGTAATTCAAGACATATTACATCTCTATAATATAGTACTTAACTTTTTTTGTAAAAAAAATAAAACCAGCTATATCTAATAACTGGCTCAAACTTTGTGGGCGAGAGAGGACTCGAACCTCCACGCCTTGTGGCACTAGCTCCTAAGGCTAGCGTGTATACCAATTTCACCACTCGCCCAACAAAAAAGTTTACTAAACGTTTTCCAACAAACCAACGTTTTTTACAGACAAAACCAAAAATATTTTTTTACTTTTTTCACCCTTCATGCTTGCCATGTCCGCAATTATCCGTTCCGCTCCTTTTTGTTTCAAAACTTCTTTTAACTCTTTCGCCTCCGGGCTATCGTCTTCCGTCAAGGGCCGCGCGTCACTTGTCAAATACACTGTCATTGACAGTTCGCTGTAGGCTAATATCAATGGCACAAAATAAACACGCGTCTGATTAATTACTTTGAGCGGCTGTCTGGAATGCGCGCGATGAAAGTCCATATCACCGTACAGAGCTTCTTTGCTCTGATATTCTTTGATAAACTTCGTCCCATCGCGAAAAATCCGTTCCGCGCCATCCGCGCTCTGCCAAAATTCTTTCTGTTCCGAATTGTTTTGATATGTTGTTAAGTTCATAGTATTACTCCTTACTTAAAAACTCTACCTATAACAGCTTGATTAAAACGGATTTTATTTTCTTTTGTTACAAAGTTATCCTCCAAATATTTTTTGATTTTATCAGTGGTTCCAAAGAGCGATTTTTCTGCCTCGCTCAGCGCCTGAGCAAGCTCGACTATCCTATCGTAGTTCTTCATATTTGTCAAGCTTTGCAGTTCAATATACACTCCATGTCTGTCATTGCTTAAAAAATCATCAAATTCTTTCTTGTTCATTTCCTTGGAAAAACCATACTGTTCTAAAACTAACAAGCCACGGCTGCTAATTCTTTTTAACTCCGCTGTTTCCAATACTTCTTTTTCTGACGCGCTATATTTTATCAATAGCTTTGCCGCAGGCAGTATGGAAGTATCAGGGTCAGTATCAATGCCTTCACCAATGTGGCGAGCGCTCTCCGAGTTCAAATCCTTGTCATAAGTAGATGTTCCAAAATCAATAATATAAATATCTTCGTCTTCGCCAATCATGATATTTTGTGAATGCATATCGCGATGAAAAAAATGAGAGTCATTTAACTCATTAATTGTATTTAAGAGTTGATCATACTGCTCTTTTTTCAAAAAAGGATTGCGTTTGGCTAACTCAACAATTTTATTGGCGACTTCTTTTTCATTCAATCTATAAAAACTCAATAATATATTTTCTAAATCCTTGTCAATTGCCTGTTCAAAAGTCTGATGACGTTCATTTTTTAATACCTCTGTAACGTGGTCATTTAAACCTTCACTCTCATTTATGGCCGCCTCCATTATTCTGCGCCACAACGTTTTTCCTCTGACAGTTTTCATTGCCAGATATTCATCTTTTTTTCCATCTTCTTCTGTTTCAAAATGAACTATAACATCAGGCACGTGACCAACATTTTTTCCGGCAACACGAGCATTTTCCAAAACCACCCTGGCATGCTCTTGTACCCCGCCTTCTTCTTTTAAATTATTCTGCAAATGAGAAGTATCCGAAGGTCTAACGTCTATTTTTATACAAATATGTCCAATAACATTGCCATCATTATCAAACTCCGGCAAATCATTCAAAATATCCGCCCGAGAGCCAATCCCAATAATTTTAGCGCTTTGTTCAATGGCTTTCAGATAACGTTGCGCGTCTGCTTTCAGCTTCTCATCCTTAATTTCTCGCTGTTCTATCTTAATTTCTTGACGCAACGCCTCCGGAGAAGTTAATTTTATTATTTCTTTCATAGTACTTTGATAGTATCATATTTCTTAAATATTACAAATTGTGTTATTATATTAATATTAAATTACTATTAATAATTTTAAGCAAAAAACATATGCCTACCAAGAAATCTAATGCTAAAAAAGCGGAGCAAAAATTCTCCAACGAAGATATTGAAAAAAACAAAGTCGTCTCGGCGCTTTCATACATTTTTATTCTCTGCCTAATCCCCCTTCTGCTCAAGCAAACCAGCCCCTACGCGCAGTTCCACGCCAGACAGGGTCTGACCATTACGGTCGCGTTCTTCATCTTTTGGGTAATCGGTATTATTCCGATCCTGGGCTGGATGGTGGCTTTTTTCGGCAATATCGCGCTGATTATTATCAGCATTTTGGGAGTGATAAAAACCCTTGACGGCAAAGCTTGGGAAATTCCTTTTATCTATGAATGGAGCAAAAAGTGGAACTTATAAACTCTAAATGACAAATTTCTAATTCACCTAATATCTAATCAAACCCCAATTAAATAATTACTAATATCTAATTATGACATTGGTTTTTAGAACTTGATTAGAAATTATGAATTAGTAATTAGAAATTTTTAAAAAAATATCTTATGTTGAATCACAAATATGTAATACCTTTTAAAAATCTTCAAATAAAAGATGTCCCGACTGTCGGCGGTAAAAACGCCTCGCTGGGCGAGATGTATTCCAAACTTACCAAAAAAGGCATAAATATTCCTGATGGTTTCGCGACGACGGCGGAGGCCTATTTTTATTTTCTCGAACACGCGGGGATAAAAGACGATATTAGAAGAATTCTCAAAGGGCTTAACACGCACAATGTAACCGATCTGGCTAAACGCGGCCGTGATGTGCGCCAGACAATTCTTAAGGGCGCGTTCCCCAAAGATCTTGCGAGTGAAATTGCCGCCGCTTACCGCCATTTATCCAAAGAGTACAAGATAAAAAATGTCGATGTGGCAGTGCGTTCATCGGCTACGGCTGAAGATCTGCCGGACGCGTCCTTTGCCGGTCAGCAGGAGACCTTTCTCAATATCCGCGGCGAACTTGACCTGCAGATAGCGGTAAAAAAATGTATCGCGTCTTTATTCACAAACAGAGCCATATCGTACCGCGTGGATAAAAAGTTTGACCACTTTAATATTGCCTTATCGGTCGGCGTGCAAAAAATGGTCCGTTCCGACCTTGCCTCAAGCGGCGTGATGTTTACGATTGATACCGAATCAGGATTTAAAAACGCGGTGCTGATTAATTCCATCTACGGTCTTGGTGAAAACATTGTCCAAGGAAAAGTCTCTCCGGATGAATTCTATTATTTCAAACCGACCAAAGCGCTGATCTCAAAAAAAATCGGACCCAAGCATCTGAAAATGATCTACAGCAACAACCATAATAATCCCGTCAAAGACGTAGCGGTAGCAAAAGCTGACCAGGAAAAACCTTCAATCACGGATAAAGAGGCGAAAACTCTCGCCGAATGGGGCGTGGAAATTGAGAAGCACTACAACAAACCAATGGATATCGAGTGGGCCAAAGATGGCCGCGACAACAAACTCTATATCGTGCAAGCTCGCCCCGAAACCGTCCAGTCGCAGAGGGATTATAATATTATCGAAGAATACAGCCTGCCTAAAAAAAGCGAGATTATCGCGGTCGGTAAATCTGTCGGCAACAAAATCGGCGCCGGCGCCGCGCGCGTTATTTTGGATGTCAAAGATATCTCTACTTTCAAAAAAGGCGAGGTCTTGGTCACTGACATGACTGATCCGGACTGGGAACCAATCATGAAAATCGCCTCTGCGATTGTAACCGACCGCGGCGGACGCACCTGCCACGCCGCCATTGTCAGCCGTGAACTCGGCATTCCCTGCGTGGTTGGCACCGGCACCGGAAGTTCCAGGCTAAAAACCGGCGACAAAATTACGGTTAGCTGCGCTGAGGGAGAAGCCGGAAACATCTACGCGGGGATTTTAAAATTCAGCATCAAAACAACAAATATAAAAAATTTGCAGCGACCGAAAACAAAAGTAATGATGAATATCGGCGCGCCCGACATTGCTTTTTCCTCTTCATTTATCCCAAACGACGGCATTGGCCTGGCGCGCGAGGAGTTCATTGTCGCGAACTATATCAAGGCTCATCCGCAGGCATTGTCTGATTTTGATAATTTAAAAAAAGGGAAAAAACTATCAGCCAAAGAAATTAAAATTATTGAAGAAATAACTGTCGGCTACAAGGATAAAAAACAGTTCTACATTGACCAGCTCTCGCAAGGCATTGCCATAATTGCCGCTTCGGTTTTCCCCAAAGACGTGATTGTGCGTTTGTCAGACTTTAAAACCGACGAATATCGCAATCTAGTCGGCGGCCATCTCTTTGAACCGGTGGAAGACAACCCGCTGATTGGCTGGCGCGGCGCTTCCCGGTATTATCATAAAAATTTTATAAAAATTTTTGAAATGGAGTGCGAGGCGCTGCGCATCACCCGCGATGTCATGGGCTTGCATAATATCAAAATAATGATACCATTCGTCAGAAATATCGCCGAGCTGGAAAAAGTCATTAAAATTATGGCCGCTAACGGACTCAAACGCGGCAAAAACGGTCTGGAACTCTATATGATGGTTGAGGTTCCCACCAATGTCATTATTGCCGATCAATACGCCAAACTGGTGGACGGATTTTCCATCGGCACCAATGACCTAACTATGATGACTTTAGGTGTGGACAGAAATTCCGCGTTGGTTGCTCATGCTTATGACGAACGCAATGACGCTGTGAAAAACCTCGTCTCCTACGTTATCCATGTCGCCAAAGAAACCAAGACCAAAATCGGCATCTGCGGCCAAGCGCCTTCCGACTATCCGGAATTCGCCCAGTTCTTGGTTGAACAAGGCATTGACAGCATCTCGCTGACGCCGGATACCGTCATCAAAACCACCGTCGCCATTCTGGAAACGGAAAAAAAATTAAACAAAAATAACTATGCCCAAAGAAAGTAAAAAACAAAAGTTCAAATCAGGCATCTACAACTACTGCGACCGCTGGTGTGAAAAATGCAAAGACAAAAATCGTTGCCTGCTTTATGAAAAAGAACAAAAACGCCAAACCCAAAATCTGGCCAAAGGCGATGATTTAAACGATCTGGAGGTCATCATGCGCTATATCGCCAGAGATCTGAGAAATACCAAAAATTTATTGAATGAAAAAATCAAAGAGCTGGGCATGGATAATGACTTCGCCAGCGTAGAACTAGCAGAACCGAATTTTGATGAACACCCATTGGTGCAAAAATCCAGCGAATACTTTGAACTCACTCATAAATTCTTGAATGAATTTTTCTTTGATCAGCAAAAATTCACCATGCAATATGGAGTTGTTGTAAAAAGTTCTGATATTGAAAATGAGCTTGAAACTATTACTTGGTATCATACCCTGCTACCGAACAAAACCTGGCGCCTAATTTATGACCTGTATGAATTTGACCAAGAACAAAACCCGAGCATAAAATCAATTCTCAAAAAAGACTTGCCAAAAATTTTGGCGCTGGTTCAGAAATGTTTAACTCATTCAGACCAGGCAATTAAATCTTTTATGAAAAAAAGAAACAACTATACTAAATATAACCACCCGATGTTAGAGCTGCTGAAAAGCATTAAATCAGATCTAGACAAACTGAAGTAGTATAAAAAAATAAAGCCGTCCCAAAAGGGCGGCTTTTTTAAATTAAACTATTTTTAAACTATTTTTAACTGAACGCTGCCACGCGTTTTTAACTCGGCAATAACTGCCTGGCACACCTGAAATGTGTCTATCGCGCAGGTTAATTGTGGCAGTGGAAACTGCTTCTGAATCGCTTGCCAGAGCGCCTGGCCGGTCAACGGTTTATGTTTGTTTATTTTTACAACATCCAGTAACGCACCCAAAGCTTCCGCTTCGGAAAAATTACTGCCAAACTCTTCCTCTGCTTCCTGCTTGACCCGCAGTAATATCCCCAGCGGATTGTACTGATCGCCGCAATTGCTAACTAATTTAGCAATATCTAAAACACTCGCTG